>CAITGX010000194.1 GCA_903892045.1 uncultured Planctomycetota bacterium
CGTCACCACGGGGCCCGACGGCTTCGCGAAGCTCGGCCCGGCGATCGCCGGCGAAGTGCGGCTGTTCGCGAGCGACGAGCGCGCGGGCGAGGCCGAGACGACGCTGAGCTTCGATCCGGCCGCGGAAGCACCGGCCCCCGTGATACTCCGGCTGCGACGCTAGCCGGTTCCAGCTCCCCCATTCCGGACCTCCACGTGCCCGCCCAACCGCTCGTCGACCTCTCGGCCCTCGATCTTTCGCGTACGCTCGTCGGCCCCGACGAGATCCGCCAGCTGTGCCTGCAGCGCAACCGCTTCGCGCTGCTCGACGCGGTCCTGCACGTGTCCGAGGACCGCTCGCTGGTCGTGGGCTGCAAGGATCTCGCCGCCGACGACTGGTGGGCCGCCGACCACATCCCGGGCCGCCCGATCTTTCCGGGCGTACTGCAGCTCGAGGCCGCGGCCCAGCTCGCGACCTGGCACTTCCTCTCCTTCCACGCCGCGGACAAGAACCAGTTCGTCGGCTTCGGCGGCCTCAACGAGACGCGCTTCCGCGGCATCGTGACGCCTCCGGCGCGCCTCGTGCTCGTCGCGAAGTCCGTGCGCGTGCGCAGCACGATGTTCACCTACGCAGCGCAGGGCTTCGTCGACGGCAAGCTCGTGATGGAGACCGAGATCCTCGGCGTGATCGTGTGAGCCCGCGCTCGCCCGGCGGAAGCGCGCGGCGACCGGTGCTAGATTGAAAGCGTCATGAGACGTCTCGCCGCGCTGCTCGTCGCCGTCTCGCTCTCCGCCTGCGGAAGTTCCGACGGCCCGCCGGAGCACGTGCTGCTCGTGGTGGTCGACACGCTGCGCGCCGACCACCTCTCGTGCATGGGCTACCCGCGGCCCACCTCGCCGGCGATCGATGCGCTCGCCGCGCGTGGCACGCTGTTCGAGAACGCGGTCTCGCAGGCGTCCTTCACGAGCCCCTCGATGGTCTCGCTCATGACGGGGCGCTACATCGCCAAAGAGCGGCTCGACATCCCCGCCGAGCTGCCGACGCTGGCCGAGAGTTTCGAGCGCGCGGGCTTCGCGACCGCCGGCTTCCGCTCCAACCCGATCCTCAAGCCCGAGTACGGCTTCGAGCGCGGCTTCTCGCGCTACCAGACGATCGACGAGTACGGCAGCGACGCCGAGATCGCGGCCTGGCTCGAGTCGGTGAAGGGCAAGCGCAGCTTCACCTACATTCACATCACCGAGCCGCACGACCCCTACCTGCCGCCCGAGGGCCGCCGCGCGTGGCGCGAGCGCAAGGACCTGCTGCCGGGCGACCGTGCCGAGTACCTGCCGCGCGTGGCAGCCGAGCTCGGGCTCGCGGATCCGCAGCAGGGGATCGAGCGCATCAAGGAAGAGATCGGTGGCTACGACGACGACGTGCGCTGCGCGGACGAGCGCGTCGGGCACTTCCTCGCGCTGTTCGAGAGCTCCGGCCTGATGCGCAGCGGGCTCGTGGTGCTCGCGGCCGACCACGGCGAGGGCCTGTGGGAAAAGGTCGCGCTCATGAACGGCCAGCGCGGCGCGGCGCTGCGGCGCGGCGAGACGCCGAACCTGCTCAACACGCTCATGCCGACCCACGGCAACCAGGTGCACCGCGAGCTGGTGCACGTGCCGCTGATCCTCGCCGGGCCGCGCGTCCCGGGCGGCAAGCGCGTGCAGGCGCCCGTCGAGAACGTCGACCTGTTCCCCACCCTGCTCGAGCTGTGCGACCTGCCGACACCGGGCGGACTGCAGGGCGAGAGCCTCTTGCGCCAGCTCGACGGCTCGCGCACGCGCAAGGAGTGCGCCTTCAGCTTCACGCGCTTCAACACGACCGTGATCAGCCCCGAGGGCTGGTCGCTGATCCTGCCGACGGCGGAGGGCGAGTGCGGAGAGCAGCTCCAGCTCGAGCTCTTCGACCTGCGCACGGACCCCCACCAGCGCCGCAACGTGGCCGCGGAACACCCCGAGGTCGTCGAGCGCCTGCGCAAGCTCGCGCAGCAGCGCCTCGAGATCGGCATCCACGGCACGATGAAGGTCGACGACGCCGGGCTCGCCGCGCTCTCCGGCCTCGGCTACGTCGATCAGGTCGAGCGGGAGAACGACCGGCGCGAGCTCGAGGCGCTCTCGAGCGCGGACATCCTCGCCCGGGCCCTGAACATGGGCACGCCCTGCGCGCGCCGCCTGCTCGCCGCCGAGATCCTCGCCACGCGCAAGCTCGAGGCACTCGAGCTCGAGGCCCTGCGCAAGCACCGCGCCTTCGAGACCTCGCGCGCCGTGAACGAGCTGCTCGAACGCCTGCTCGCGCACTAGTCGCGAGGGCGCGGGAACAGGCCGGCGAGAACGGCCAGCAGCACGATCGGCACCAGCTCGCCCCAGATGCGGAGCTCGCTCCACACGCCCGCGAAGAACATTCCGAGCGCGAACACCGGGACGACCCACACGAGATCCCGCAGCCACGCAGGCTCGATGCGCCGGCGCACGAAGGGCAGCACGAGCCACAGACCGCCGAACGCGAGCAGGTACCAGCGCCACATCAGCGGGTCCTGCAGCGACTCCCAGTTCTCGATCCAGACCGACTGGTACACGTCGCCGGGCTGGCGCCGGAAGAGCGAGCGCAGCCACCACTTGATCGCGAGCCACAGCGCGAGCTGCGCGGCGCAGTGCGAGAAGAGGCGCAGCTTGGGCTCGCTGCGCCAGCCGGTGAACAGCAGCGCGAACGCGAGGAAGCATGTCGTCTCGCGATTGAAGGTGCCCACGGCGAACAGCGCGTAGTACGCGGCCCAGCGCCGCTCGCGCAGCAGGACGAGCCCCCACGCGAACACCGCCACCGCGGCCATGTCCCACGCGTACCAGAAGGGATACTCGCGCGAAGCGACATAGTGCAGCGCGAGCAGCGGGAAGATCCCCCACGTGCTCGCCTCCACCATCCAGCGCCGCTCGAACAGCCCGCGCGCGAGCCGGCGCGTCGCGACAAAGGCAGCGAACGCGAACAGCGTGTCGAGCGCGTGGAACACGGAGAGTGGCTGCGAGCCCGGCAGCACGTGCTCGCACAGGAAGCGCACGAGCCGGGGCACGAGCACGCGGTGCGCGAAGGGCTCCGCGGCGCCGCGCGGGTCGATGCCGGCCACGTTCTCGAGCGCGCCCGGGAGGTACACCTCGTTCCACGAGATGCGCGCCCACGAGAGCAACCCGGAGAGCACGAGCGCGACCGAGAGCGCGAGCAGCTCTCCCGGCAGGCCCCGGCGCTGCGAAGTCTGCGCGCTCACTCGTCGAGGAACGCGCCGAACGCCGGCGCCGGACGCGGAGCGGGCCGGTCCTCGCCCTCGGACCCGAGGATCGCGAGCACGTCGAGCTCGGCGCACTCGCACGGAGCGCCGACGAGCTCCGCGATCGAGGGCCGCGTCATGCCGCCCTCGCCGCTGATCGCTTCCTTGACGTACGTGCCGTGCTGGGCGCGGATCACGAGCTCGAACTGCGGCGCGCCGTCCTCGGCCGCGGGCGCCGGCTCGGCCTTCACGATCTCGATCCAACGCTCGCGATCGAGCTCCGCGCGTCGGTGCGCGACGCGCTCGGGAGTCTTCTGCACGATCTCGCGCCGCGGCCCGACGAGCGCCGCGATGCGCGCGGGATCGAGCGGCGCACTGGCCTTGACGAGCGCGCGGTACTCCTTGGCGTGCTTTTCCTCCTTGAGCTGCGCCACGCGCGTCTTCTCGGTCCAGTGCAGGCCGAGCACCTCCAGCCGGCCTTCGTTGCGGCGGTTGATCTCCGCCTCGCAGGCCGCGAGATCGACGTCGAAGCACTTGGGGCCGAGCATCTCCACCACGAACGGGCGGCCCTCGCCGAGCATGCGCACGTTGACGTCCTCGCGGCCGGCACCGTGGAACTTGTTCTTGCGGGTCTTGAAGGCCGCGCCGAGCACCCAGCCGACGAGCTCCTGCACCGAGTCGCGCGTGAGCTTGCCGAAACCCTCGCAGCGCACGCAGCCGCGGCGGCGGCGCGGGTGTCCCTTGCAGTCCGGGCAGAAGAAGACCGTCTGGGGCAGGTCGCGGGAGAGCTTGCGGTAGCGACCCTCGACGAACACCTTGGACTTCGGCAGCGACGCGCCGGAACCGGCGAACTGGCTCATCTCGACCTCTCTTCGGGGCTGGCGGGAGCCACCTGCGCGGCCCCCGGAACGACTCGGACGTTCGGCGGCAGGAGAGGGTAGCGAGCCGGGGCGGAGCCTGCCAACGGGCGCCCGCGTTTGCCCCTGCCCGAGCGGCGTAGTACGGTTCCCTGCGCACCCCGTCCGCCGCGCGGAGGGGCCGCCGTCGCCCTGCCATGTCCCCCACAGCGAGCCCCGCCCGTCTGCCGTCGGTGATCGTCACCCTGCCGACGTGGAACGAGAGCCTCAACGTGCTCCCGCTCGCCCGCGCCCTGCTCGACCTCGGGCCGAACTACGCGGTGCTCGTGGTCGACGACAACTCGCCGGACGGGACGTGGAAGCTGGTGGCGGAGGCGGCCACGAGCGAGCCGCGCCTGCACCTCCTGCACCGCACCTCGGACAAGGGCCGCGGCGCCGCGGGTCGCGCCGGCTTCGTGCGCGCGCTCGAGATGGGCGCCGACATCGTGGTCGAGATGGACGCAGACTTCTCCCACCAGCCGCGCTTCGTGCCGGCGCTGGTCGCGCGCCTCGAAGAGCCCGGCCGCGCCGTCGGGCTGGTGCTCGGCTCGCGCGCGGTGTCGGGCGGCAGCGACGATGACCGCGGCCCGCTGCGCCGGCTGATCACCCTGTGCGCGAACCTGTACATCCGCGTGCTGCTCGGCGTGCCGGTGCGCGACTGCAACTCGGGCTTTCGCTGCTGGCGCCGCTCGACGCTCGAGAGCATCCGCGTGCAGGACACCTTCTCGAAGGGGCCGGCGATCGTGCAGGAGCTGCTCTTCAAGACCGCGCGAGCGCGGATCGGCATCGCGGAGGTCGGGATCGAGTTCATCGAGCGCCAGCGCGGCGAGTCCACGCTCACGTGGCGCATCCTGATCAAGGGCTACACGACCGTGCTGCAGCTGCGCTGGATGGCGCTCTGCGGAAAGCTCTAGGCCGTGGGGAGCTCGCGGCAGGGCTGGCTCGGACTCGCGCTGGCGCTCGCCGCGTACGTGGCGCTGCGCGCGCTGCTGCTCGGCACGAACTTCGACGAGTTCGCGATGCCGCAGTTCGAGCAGTTCCCGATGGGAACGCTGCCGCTGCTGGCGGGCGTGGAAGGCGGGCTGCCCGTGTCGTGTGTGTACGACAACTCGGCGGGGCAATTGCTGACGGGCTGGCTCGCGGTTCCGAGCTACGCGCTGTTCGGCGAGACGTACCTCGCGCTCAAGCTCGTGCCGCTCGCTCTCGGCGCGCTCGCGCTCGTGTTCCTGTGGCTCGCGGTGCGCGAGAGCGCCGGGGAACGCGCCGCGCTCGTCGCCGCGCTCGTGTTCGCGCTCGGGCCGACGACGCTCGTCAAGTACTCGACCTTCGCCTCGGGAAATCACTTCGAGACGCTCGCGTTCAACGCGCTCGCGCTGTGGTGCACGCTGCGTATGCACCGCACGGGTGTCACCCCGCGGCGACTGCTCGCCACCGGATTCACGTGGGGCTTCGCGGCCTTCGTCTTCCTCGGCGCGCTGTCGACCGTGCTGCTGCTCGCGCTCGTGCACATGGGACTGCGCGGTCCGCGTGCGACGCTGCGCGACCTCGCATGGCTCGCGCCCGGGTTCGCCGTCGGCATCGCGCCGCTCCTCGCACTCAACGCGTGGACCGGCTGGCGTGGCTTCGAGTTTCTCGAGAACAAGTTCACCAAGGAAGGCTCGGGCGCCGACCTCGGGCTCGTGCTCGAGCGTCTCGCGGCCTTCGCGGGCGAGCACCTGCTGGCCGCGACGCAATATCGGGACTTCGGCGGCCTGCCCGGCACGTTCGCGCGCGTGCTGTTCCTCGCGGCCTTCGTCGCGGGCTACGTGCTGCTCGTTCCCGCGGCGTGGCGCGGGCTGCGCGCGCTCGCGCGGGGAGCGCTCGGCCAGGTCGGAACGAGCGCGACACGCGTCGAAGATGCGCTCGCCACGTTCCTGTGCGCGTACCTGCCGCTCACGGCGCTCGCCTTCGCGACCAGCGGCCTCGAGATCGCGCCCAAGGATCCTCCGATGGAGGCCGAGGGCTATCGCTACTTCAACACGCACCTCTTCTACGCCACCTTCGTGATCGCGCTCGGCGCGGCGCGGCTCGCGCAAGGCAGGCGCGCGTGGCTGCTCGCGACGCCCGCGCTCGCGGCGGGGCTCTTCAACGGCGCGCTCGTCGACTGGAGCTTCTCGCACACGAACCTCGGCGCGCACTACGACGGATTCAACGTCAAGCAGACCGCCAACCAGCTGCTCACGCCGCGCAACGGCTACAGCATCGAGGAGGCCTGCGCGATGGCCGAGTCCTACCCGCCGGGCGTGCGCTCGGCGCTGTACCTCGGCATGGGCCGCGTGCGCGCGATGCAGCGCGTGCTGAAGAGCCGCGGTGGCGAGCTCGACCTGTGGAGCCTGCTCGACGAGTTCCCGGCCGATCGTCGCCCGGAGGTCGCGCGCGGCATCGGCGTCGCGTTCCGCAACCTCGCCCGCATGCAGAGCCGACTCGACACGCGCTTCGTCGAGATCGCGGCGGCGCGACTCGCCGCCGGTGACGAGCTCGCCGGCCTCGCCCTCGAGGGACTCGCGACGGACTGGGAAGTCGCGATGGCCTGGGACCTGCCCAAGCGCCTGCCGGAGCTCGAGGCGCTCGCACGCGAGCTGGAGTCGCGCCCCGAGCTCGTGCCGCACTTCGTGCGCGGCGTCGGGAGCGTGCTCGGTCGCACGTTGCGCCGCGGGGTCGCCATCGAGGCCGGTGCGATCGCCGAGTTCGCACCGGCGATGCTGGCACGCTCCCAGACAGCGTTCAGCGAGGGACTGGGCGCCGGACTCGAGGATGGGCTGCGCGCGGCGCAGCTGGAGACGCCGGTCGAGCAAGTCCTGCCAGGACTCGACGTCGCGGCCGTCGCTCGCGGCCGTGAGCGGCGGCGCGCGGAGCTCGCGCCGTAGCCTCGAGGCGCCCGCAGTCTGGCCGTCGGCGGTTCGGTTCGTGAGGCCGCATTCGCCGCGGCGCGCAGCGCTGCGTACACTCCGCTCCTTCCATGCATCCGATCCTGTTCGAGCTGCCCTGGCTGCACTTCCCGATCCGGTCCTTCGGCGTGATGCTCGCGCTGGGCTTCCTGCTCGGCTCGCACCTGTTCCTGCGGCTCGTCACGCGCGACTCCCAGGACCGCGCGCGCGACCTCGAGCGCTACGGCGCGATTCCGATGTGGATCCTGATCGGCGTCGTCGCCGGAGCGCGGCTGCTGTACGTGGTCGTCGAGATCGCGCGCGGCTCCCCCACCGGCGAGGAATACCTCTCCAATCCGCTTTCCATCCTCGCGGTCTGGGAAGGCGGCCTCGTGATGTACGGCGGCTTTGCGGGCGCCATGGTCGGCGGGATGTGGTGCGCCAAGCGCCACGGCTTGCGCGTGCTGCACGCCGCCGACTGCGGCTTCGTCGCGGGCTTCTTCGGGCAGGCCGTCGGCCGCGTGGGCTGCCTGCTCGTCGGCGACGACTACGGCTCGCCTGTGCCGGAAAAGTGGCAACACCTGCCGTTCCCGCTGACGCTGCGCGTGCCGGATCCGCTGCCGGAGCACAGCCTGTTCGGCGCCGAGAACGCGGGCAAGCTCCTGTGGGCCACGCAGCCCATGATGTCGATCA
>CAITGX010000195.1 GCA_903892045.1 uncultured Planctomycetota bacterium
GCTCGTCGAGCAGGAGATGCTCGACATCGACCACGTGCAGCTTGGGTGCGCGCTGCTCTCCGACTGGGGCCTGCCCGAGTCGTTCGCCCATGCGGTCGGCACGCTCGAGCAGCGGGAGCCGGAGCCCGCGCCGACGCCCGAAGCCGAGCGACTCGCCAGCCTGCTGCGTCACGCGGTCGCGCTTGCGCCGGCGATCCTCGACTCCGCCACGCCGTGCTGCGCGCCGGAGGGAACCTGCATGCAGCCCGAGCGCCTCTCCGCCCTGCGCAGCCGTTGTCGCGGCGACTGGCTCGAGTGGGGGCGCACGCTCCAGATTCCGTCGGCCTTCCGCCCCAAGGAATCCAGCGTCCTGCCCAAGGCCGAGCTCGAGGTTGCGAGTCCGCGCCCGGCGAGCGAGTCGCGCGCGCGCCAAGGCGCCGGACTGCGGATCCTCGCGGTGGACGACGATCCCGTGTCGCTGCGCCTGATCTCCCTGCATCTCACGCGCGCGGGCCACGAGGTGCTGCGCGCGACGACGGGGCGCGAGGCGCTGCTCGCCGCGCTCGAGCACTCGCCCCAGATGGTGATCACCGACTGGATGATGCCCGACATGGACGGCCTCGAGCTGTGCCGCACGCTGCGCAGCACGGAGGAGTGCCGCGGCATGTACGTCATCGTGCTCACCGGCCGGGATCGCGAGAGTCGCGCCGTCGAGGCCTTCGACGCGGGAGCGGACGAGTACTTCCTCAAGCCTTTCGACTCGAAGCTGCTGCTCGCCCGCGTGCGCGCGGGCCAGCGCACGATCGAGCTGCGCGAGCAGGTCGAGTCGGATCGTCGCATCCAGGCCCAGCAGGTCGCCGACATGTCGGTGCTCAATCGCAAGCTCGAGGCCGCCGCGATGACGGACGTGCTGACCAAGCTGCCCAACCGCCGCTTCGCGATGCGCCGGCTCGAGGAGGACCTCGGACTCGCGCTGGCGAACGAGACGGCGCTCTCGGTCGTGATGATCGACATCGACTGCTTCAAGCAGGTCAACGACGAGCATGGCCACGGCATGGGCGACCTCGTCCTGCGCGAGACCGCCAACGTGCTGCGCAGCATCGTGCGCCGCGAGGACACGGTCTGCCGCCTCGGGGGCGAGGAGTTCCTCGTGATCTGCCCGGGCGCGAACCTCGAGCAGGCTGCGGCCACGGCGGAGCGCATGCGACGCGCGGTCGCGCACCACGTGATCGGCTACGGCTATGGCCGTCCGGTGACGATCTCGGCCGGCGTCGCGCAGCGCGAGGAAGGCGCGGACACGGTCGATGACCTCCTGCGCGTCGCCGATCGCCGCGTCTACGTCGCCAAGGCGGCTGGACGAGACCAAGTCTGCTCCGAAGACCCGCCGCGCTCGCGCGCGAAGTCCGCCTGAGCGACGCGCGTCACTCGACGAAGATCGGGCTCGACCAGGCCATGCCGCCGTCGAGCTGGATCACGCGTACATAGACGAACTCGCCGGGCGAAAGCGGACCGAGCGACGCGCTCGCGCTGTACTCGAGCTCGTTGCGGCACGGCAGCGCGACGATCTCGTCGCCCGCGATCACCTCGATCGTCTCGAGCGGCGAGGCCGCGATCACCTGCAGGAAGAGCGGCGTGTCGGCCTGCGCGTCGGCTGCGGCCAGCGTCTCGCCCATCCGCGCGCGACCGAGTGCGAAGCGCAGCAGGATGCGCGGACCGCTCGTCGCGTACACGCGCCTGCGCTGGAAGGCGTCGAGCACCGCGTCGCGCGTGAGCTCCTCGGAGAGCACGGCGACGAGGCCGCCCGTCGGGTAGTGCGGCCCCTTCCACGCGAGACCCGCGTGCCCGTCGTGCCCGTCGCCGGAGCCGATGAACCCCAGCTTGTAGCCTCGGAGCAGCGCATCGCGAGCGAAGTGCTTCGGGCGCGGCGAGTGCAACACGCGCGGGCTGTCGAGCGCCTCGCTCGAGCCGTGCGCCGAGCAGATCTCGACCACCGGCTCGACCTGCGCGTCGGGTGCGGTGCGCCAGTCCGTAGCCATCGGACCGCCGGCGGGGTGGTGGGGGATCGAGAGCGAGCGCAGCGGACGCAGCGCCTCGCGCAGCTCCTCCTGCGTGTCGTAGCGCTCGTCCATCGACGACAGGAGCGGTGCCTCGTCGCCGAAGTGCAGGACATGTCGGTGCCCGACGATCCAACTCGTCCACTCGTAGCCCGGCAGCGCAAGGAAGCGACCGGGCTCGTCCGCGGCGCGTGCGGCGCCGACGAGCCGCTGCCAGAGCTCAGGATGCTCGTCGAGGAACAGGAGGCCCCAATGGTCGTGATCGGTGAGCGCGGCGAGGTCGAGCGCGGCGACATGGCGCGCGTAGTCGAACCACGCTTCCGGCGTGCCGCTGCCGTCGGAGAGCGAACTGTGACCATGGAGATCGCCCCACCAGATGCGCGGTCCGCCGCTCGCGTGCAGCGGGTTCGAGCGCGTCTCCAGCGTCCGCTCGCCGACGAGCGCGCGCACGCCGATGCGGTGCACGCCGTCGGCCGTCACGCGACCTTCGACCGTGACACGCCCGCGGTCCGCGCTGCGCAAGGTGATGCGCTTCGGAAGCTCGAGGCCTGCGGGAACGTCGAGCAACTCGAGCTCCGTCTCGCAGTCCGCTACGGCGTTCGCGCGCGCATCCAGCACGGCGACGCACAGGCGGACCGACTCACCCGTCTTCGCCGTCGAAGTGAGCGTCGCCACGAGCATCGCGGGTGCGCTCGGCTTCACGTCGACGCCGGGAGAATCCGCGAGCAACTTGCGCGTGCCGTCGCCGTCGCCATCGACGGCGAACCAGAAGCGCGACGCTTCCTCCGCGTACGGATCGCTGCGCGCCCCCGCGCTTCCGGCGCCGTACACGAGGTCGATGCGCTCGCCCGGGGCCAGCGCGCGCCCCGCGATCGGGATGCCGAGCAGTTGCTGGTCCAGCGTGCGCGGCTCGAGCCGCACGCCTTGCGCGCTCGTCGTCACGCCCGTGAAGCCGCTCGCGCTCTCGCGCTCGACCTGCGGCGTGCTCCACTCGAAGAACGGCGAGACTTGGAAGTACAGCGCGCCACCTTCGGCGATGCCGAGCGGCCCGGCCTCGTACACGAGCTTCCAGCTGCGGCTCGTGCCCGCGACCACCGAGCCATCGTCGCCTTCGGCGAGCTCGAGCCAAGCGCGTCCTCCGCCGTCGCTCGCATGGTGGAACGCGCTGCGTGCGGCGACGAAGGCCTCGTGCACGTCGCGGCGCGCGACGTCCTCGGGATCGCGCTCGGGCGCGGGCTGCGGAGCACTCGACCGCTCCTCGCCGCAGGCGCTCGCGAGCAGCGCGAGGGCCAGTGCCACGCGCTTCATGCGCGCTTCCTTCGATGCGTCAGGCGCACCCACGCATAGGCGAGTCCGCCGTAGAGGAAGTAGAGCTGGTGCAGCAAGAAGCCTGCGACGGCGAACAGCGGTCCGCGGCGGGCGAGGAACAGCGCGTACAGCGCGCGATTGATGGCGAGCACGGGCACGAGCAGCGCGAGCGGGAGCCACAGCGGAGCCCATGTCGCGCGCAGGGGCTCGAATGCGAGCGAGATTGGCAGCGCGAGGGCCGCGAGCAGCACGAGCGCGACGCACAGCTTCTGCTTCCACTCGAGGTTGAGGTCGCCGCCCGTCCCGGGCCGGTCGAGCAGGAGCTTCGCCCACGGGATCGCGCGCCGCGTCACGTCGACCTGCACCATGTCGACGAGCCCCCAGCGCTTGAGGTGCTTGCAGCGCACGGAGGGCACGAGCAGGACGCGCCGGCCGGACGCGACGAGGCGCATGCCGAGCTCGATGTCCTCGATCGACGGGACGCGATAGCTCTCGTCGAAGCCTCCGACGGCCTCGAAGTCGGCCTTGCGGATGGCACCGCAGCCTGCCCAGAACGTGCTCGCCTCGCGCGGGCCGGTCGTGTGCACGTGGTGGTGCAGCAGGTTGCGGTAGTACGACACCGTGCTGCGCTCGGCCGGGTCGTCGTCGTAGGAGCCAAACAGCCCCGCGGCGCTGGGCTCGGCCGCAAGCTCGGCGCGCATGCGCGCCAGCGTTCCGGGCTCGACGACCACGTCGGCGTCGATGAAGACGAGCAGCGAGCCGCGGGCATGGCGCGCGCCGGCGTTGCGGGCCGCGGCCGGGCCGCTGTTGCGCTCGAGGCGGAGCACGCGGTCGGCATGCTGCCGTGCGAGCTCGGGCGCGCGCGCGCCGCGGCTCGCGTCATCGACCGCGACCAGCTCGAACGGCTCGCTCGACGCTCGCAGGGCCACGAGGCAGCGCTCGAGCTGCTCGGGCTTGTCGTGGAACGGCACGATGACCGTGAGTTCGAGATCGCGGGCTTCCGGAGCCATCGCAGCGAGACTAGGACAATCGTGGCCCGCGAGAAAGGCGCAGCCTTGGCCGATAGAGTGACAGCGACTTCCGCGGAGATTCTCGCCATGCAGCTCCTGCTCCAGCTTCTCGCCGTGTTCGCGCCGCTCGTCGTCCAGGTTGACGCCAAGCCTTGGCCCGAGATCCTCGGGCCCTCGCGCGCCGCCCTGCCGTCGCCGGCGAAGGAAGTGAAGTGGCGCTCGGATGTCCGCGCCGCGCTCGCGGAGGCCAAGGCGAGCGATCGGCCGCTGCTCGTGACGCTGCGTTGCCTGCCTTGCAAGCAGTGCGCCGGGTTCGACGCGGCGGTGCTTGAAGGCGACGGCGGGCTCGAGGACGTGCTCGCGCAGTTCGTCACCGTGCGCATCACGAGCGCGAGCGACCTCGACCTGCGGCTCTTCCCGGTCGAAGGCTGGCAGGACCTCGATCTCTCGTGGTGGGGCTGGATCCTCTCGCCGGAAGGGCGCATCTACTCGATCTTCGGCGGCAAGGACCACGTCGCGGACACCACGCGCATCTCGCCGGAAGCGTTCGCTAACACGCTGCGGCGCGTGCTCGAGCACCACTACGACCCGCGGCGCGACGCGTGGGACGTCGACGGTGCAGCGCCCGTGCTCGAGGGCAAGGCGCCTACGCCGCTCTCGCTGCCGGGGTTCGCGTCGTGGGAGAAGCGCGGGGCGCAGTCGCTCAAGAAGGATGGCTGCCTGCACTGCCATCAGGTGAACGAGGTGCTGCGCCAGCCCGCGCTCGACGCCGGCACGTTCGACAAGCGGCGCGACCTGCAACCGTGGCCGCTGCCCGAGAACATCGGCCTTGTCGTCGATCGCGACGACGGGCTGCGCGTCACGAAGGTGCTCGCGGGCGGGGCCGCGGAGAAGGCTGGCGTGCGCGCGGGCGACCGGCTCGCCGCGGCGGGGGAGCGCAAGCTCTTCGGTCAGGCGGACCTGCGCGGCGTCCTGCATCGCACGCCGGCGGACGCGAGCGCGGTGGACTTGAAGCTCTGGCGCGGGACCGAGCTCGTGAGCGTGGCGGTCGCGCTCGCGCCAGGCTGGCGTGCCACCGAGCTCGCGTGGCGCAAGTCGATCGCGGACGGAAACATCGGCGCGCTGCCCGGCTTCGCGTGGCCCATGGCCGCCAAGCCCGAGCTGCGCCGCAAGCTCGCGATCCCGGCGGGCAAGATGGCGGTGACGCCGTGGTTCGGAAAGGAGCCCAAGGACTGGCCGGCGTGGAAGGCGGGACTGCGCGAGGACGATGTGATCGTCGCCGTCGGTGGCGAGTCGCCGGACCTCGCGGTGCGCGACTTCATGGCGTGGTTCCGCCTGCGCTACGAGCCGGGCGACGCGATCGTGCTGCGCGTGCGCGACGGGCGCGGGCGGGAGCGCGAGGTGCGCTACGCGGCTCCCGCGCTCGGTAAGCCCTGAGTTCGAAACCCACGGATTCGCGCTCCCGAGCATGCCGGGCAGAGAAACCGGCGCCTCTGGCCGGGGTTGAGGTCCACGAAGCTGGGTGACGCGCTCCGCGAAGCCTCGCTTCGAGAGATCGTCGCCGTCGTGCGGCGGGCGCGCGCGCGTCTTCGGCAGGACTCGACGCGACCTGAACGCGCGCCACGCCCCACCCCAGCCAGGGCGGGGCACGCCGCACGAGGCTTCGCGGGCCGCAGCGCTGCAACGCTGCGGCCTGTCTCTTTTTCGCGCTCTGGCTTCCGAGCGCGCGCTCCCGAAACGCACAGCGGGCCCGCGCTCGCTCGCGCAGGCCCGCTCCTTCCTTCGCCGGCTCTCGCCTCAGACCGTGCGCGTCACGCCCGGCGTCGGGATCGCGTAGCGACCCTCGCCATCGGGCATCGACGGCGGCTCCGTCGTCCACGTGAGCTCGCCGGGCGCGGCCGGCCACAGGGCGATCTGCGACGCGAGTGCGTCGGCGTAGCTGATCTCGCGGCCCGAGTAGGCCGCCATGCGGCCCAGGATCGCGGTCATGGTCGAGGTCGCGCCGTACACGGCCTCGTCGTGCTCGCGCCCCTCGCGGATCGCGCGGAACAGCACGTCATGCTCGACCTGATACGGATCGCCGCCCTCGGCCTTGGCCCGCCAGCGCGAGCCGTCGGCGAGCGTGATCGTGCCGCCCGAGATGTTCGCGCTGCCCTTCGAGCCGTGCGCGTGCTCGCTGACGCTCGACCACGTGTCGGCCTGATGGCGGCAGTGCGACTGGCACACCGAGCCGTCGGCGTAGGTGAACTCGATCGCGAAGTGGTCGTAGATTTCGCCGAAGTCGACGCCCGTGCGCACCTGCCGACCACCCATGCCCTGCGCGCGCACCGGCGGGCCCTTCTTGAGCCAGTTGACGACGTCGATGTTGTGGATGTGCTGCTCGACGATGTGGTCGCCGCACAGCCAGTTGAAGTAGTACCAGTTGCGCATCTGGTACTCCATTTCGGTCTGCTGCGGCTGGCGCGGGTTGACCCACACGCCCGACGAGTTCCAGTAGCAGCGCGCGAAGTTCACGTCGCCGATCGCGCCGTCCCACAGGCGCTGCATCGTCTCGAGATAGCGCGCGTCGTGGTGGCGCTGCAGGCCCACGCCGACCTTGAGTTGCTTCTTCTTGGCCTCTTCCGCCGCCGCGAGCACCTTGCGCACGCCCGGCGCGTCGACCGCCACCGGCTTCTCCATGAACACGTGCCGCCCGCGCGACACGGCGTACTCGAAGTGCCACGGCCGGAAACCCGGCTGCGTGCAGAGCAGCACGACGTCGCAGTCGACGTCGATCGCCTTCTTGTAGGCGTCGAAGCCGAGGAAGCGCCGCTCCTTGGGAACGTCGACCTGCCCCGGCCGCGCGCGCTCGATCTCCGCGAGGCTGCTCTCGAGCCGGTCCGCGAACGCGTCCGCCATCGCCACGAGCTTCACCGGGCCCGCCGTCGACAGCGCCTGCACCGCCGCGCCCGTGCCGCGCCCGCCGCAGCCGACCAGCGCCACTCGCAGCTCCGGCTCGCCCAACGTCCGCGCCAGCGCCGGCTTCGCCAGCGTCGCTCCCGCGATCACCGCCGACGTCCCGACCAGAAACTCTCGCCGCGAACCCGCACCCATGCTGCCCAGTTCCATGCGCTCCTCCTCGTCTACGACCGTGGCTTCACCCAACCCCCGAGAGGCTCCGCCCACCCCCGCGAATTGTCAACGCACGAGCCGCGCGAAATGCGCGCGCCCGCTCGTGCCGCAGAGGACCGCATGCGCACATGCCGCGCTCGATGTGCGGCGCGGCCTCCAGTGAAAGCTCCCTAGAAGAGCGCCTTCTCGGGGGCGAAGCGGGCGAGGTAGGTGGCGAGGTCGAGCTTCTTTTCGGTGGAGTCGGAGGTCATGCAGCGCAGCGTGCCGAAGACCTTGCGCTCGGGCCAGGGGCGGTCGAAGCGGCCCATGGTCCAGAAGATGCCGCTGTAGGAGTTGGGGTTGCGACCGTCGAGGGCGAAGCGGTTGTTGAGCTCGATCATGTGCGCGAGGGCGAGCTCAGGGGTGGCGGACCACTCGTAGATCTTCTTGCCCCACAGCATGCGCAGGTAGTTGTGGATCGTGCCCTCGCGGACGAGCTGCGTCTGGGCGGCGTTCCAGATGCGGTCGTGGGTCTGCGCGCGGGCGAGCTGCTCGAGCGAGTACACGTGCGGGCGCTTGTCGGCCGCGTGCTTGGCGAGCGTGTCGAGCGCGAACTGCGGCAGGGACTCGAAGCGGTCGTAGTCGGGGCGGTGGAAGCAGAAGACGTAGCCGAGCTCGCGCCACGTGACGAGCTCGTCGAGGAAGGCCTCGGCGGGCTGGCTCATGTTCCACCAGCCTTCGCGGCGGCCGTGCGCCTTGGGGCCGATGCGCGCCGGCGTCCAGCCTTCGCGCGCGACGAGCTCGCGGAACACGTCGTGCACGGAGATGTGGCCGAAGTGCAGATAGGGCGAGAGGCGGCTCGCGACCTCGGGCTCGGGCTGGTTGCGCTTGTCGGCGTAGTCGACGAGCTTGCGGTCGAGGAACACGCGCAGCGTGCGCGCGGCGGCGATCGCGCCGCCCTCGGTCGCGACCACGCCCACCGTGGCGTCGATGGGGAGCTTGGCGAGTTCCTTGGCGTCGCCGGCGAGGAGCTTCTCGCTCGCCGCGGGCCACTGCTTCACGATCTGCGAGGGGAACTCGCCGCGCGGGAGCTTCACGCCCGCGAGCGCGTCCTCGAGCGGCAGCTCGGAGAGGTGCGGCGTGAGCTCCTTCTGTAGGAAGCGGCGGAACGCGTAGGCGGTGGGGAACTCCTGCGGCGAGGCGCGCAGCGGCAAGAGGCCGTTCGAGTCGACGGCCTCGACGCACGCCGGGCTCGCGGCCGCGAAGGCGTCGAGCATGCGCGGCAGGAAGAAGCACGGGAACTCGTCGGTGACGACCGTGCAGGCGCGCTCGGCGAGCGCCGCGAGCAGGCCCTTGCCGGCGCCCTTCGAGGGCTCGACGTAGGCGTGGTAGGCGACGCCGCGCTCGGCGAACCAGCGCTGGTTGTCGCGCATGCCGTCGAGCACGAACTTGTGCAGGCGCGCGCTGGCCCAGCGGTAGTCGCAGCGCAGGGCCTCGAACACGAGCAGCGGGACGCCGAACTGCGCCGCGCGCGCGACCGCGTGCTGCAGGCCGAAGTTGGAGCGACCGCGGCGCGCGGACGTCATCCAGTACAGGACGTAGTCGCCCTTGGAGCGCAGGGGGCGGCTGTTCTTGGTGACGAGGCGCAGGGCGGGGATCGGTGTGGGGGAGCTCATCGCGGAAGGCTCTTCGTGGCGCGCGCGAGAACGGAGTCGAACATCCGCTCGGTCAGGCGGCCGGTCTGGGTGTTGAGGCGGCTGGGGTGGAAGCTGGCGACGAGCTCGAGGCCGTCGATGGAGCAGCGCGCGCCGTGGGCGAAGCGCGGCAGCCGGGCGAGCTCGCCGCGCGCGCGCAGGAGCCGTCCGACCGCGCGCCACGCGTCGCCGCCGAGGCACAAGACCACCGCGGGGCGAGCGAGCAGCGCCAGCTCGCGCGCGAGCAGGGGAGCGCAGCGCGCGAACTCCGCAGCGGACGGCTTGTTCCCGGGCGGCACGCAGCGCACGGCGTTGGTGATGCGCACGCCGCGGAGCTCGAGTCCGTCGTCGACGCTGCGCGAGGTCGCGAGGCTCGAACGTCCTGCTCGATGCAGCGCCGCGAACAGGAAGTCACCGGAGCTGTCGCCGGTGAACGGACGGCCGGTGCGGTTCGCGCCGTGCGCTCCGGGCGCGAGGCCGACGATCAGGAGCCGCGCGCGCGGGTCGCCGAAGCTCGGCACGCCGCGCGAGTGGTAGCGCGTGCCGCGCACGGCGAGCGGGCCATGGGCCGTGCAGCTCACGCGCCAGCGCACGAGCCGCGGGCAGCGCTCGCACGCGAGCGTGTCCCGCGCGAGCGCTGTGAGCGAATCGTCCACCGACGCGCGACGTGCCATGGGAACGCGAGGTCAGCGCGCCGTGCGAGCGAAGCGCGGCGGTGCGGACGTCAGGCGACGTCGAGGGGCTGGGCGCCGAAGCGCAGCTGCATGGCGCGCGCGCGGTAGCCGAAGATCGTGCGCAGCTTGGGGGCCACGATGAGCTTCTGGGCGAGGGCGCCGATCGGGCCGAGCGGCGGCGAGTACCACACGCGGTCTTCCATGATCGTGCGCTGGCCGTCGCGCACGAAGCGGTGCTCGTGCCACCACGAGCTGTAGGGGCCCGCGAGCTGGCTGTCCGAGAACACCTCGCCGGGCTGCCACGTATCGATGCGCGAGCGCCAGTCGAGCTCGACCGGGCCGAGCTTGACCTTGTAGTCGATCTCGCGGCCGACGCGCATCTCGATCGGCGGGCGCGACTCGAGCGAGAACGACATGGTGGGCGGCGTGATCGTGCCGAGGTTCTCCGAGCGCGAGAAGAAGGCGAACACCTGCTCGAGCGGAGCGTCGACGCGCATGCGGCTCTGCAGCAGGTAGCGCGGCTTGTGGCGCGCGATGTACTCGTGCTGCGGCGCGTCCTTGCTCGGCCCGATGGCGATCTTGTGGTCGGCGCGCACGAGGTCTGTGAGCGCGGAGTCGATGTCGGGGAAGCGGAAGCGGAAGCCGAGGGACTCGGCGCGGGCCGGCACGACGCGCGCGCCGGTGAGCAGCAGATCGGAGACGTCGCCGAGCGCGAGCTTGAGCGCGAAGGCGGGCGCGGGGAAGGGCGTCGGGCGCGAGAGCGCGCGGCCCAAGGCCTTGGTGAAGTCCGCGTTGGTGACGGGCGTCGGTGCGGAGGCGTTGAGCGGGCCGGAGAAGCGCTCGTCCTGCAGCGCGCGCATCACGAGCTCGATCCAGTCGTCGACGTGGATCCAGGGCATCCACTGCTTGCCGCTGCCGAGCTTGCCGCCGAGGCCGAACTGGAACGGCGGCAGCATCTTGGCCAGCGCGCCGCCCTCGGGGCCGAGCACGATGCCGGTGCGGATCCACGCGGTGCGGATGCCGGCGGCGACTGCGGGCTCGGCGGCCTCTTCCCAGTCGCGGCAGAGGTGCGAGAGGAAATCGGAGCCGCCGGCGCTGCGCTCGTCGACGAGCTCGTCCCCGCGCGGGCCATAGAAGCCGACCGCGCTGCCGACCACGAAGGCCTTGGGCTTGCGGGCGGAGGCCGCGAGGGCGCGGGCGAGGCGCGCCGTGGTGTCGACGCGGCTCGAGCGCAGCTCCGCACGCCGGCGGTCGTTCCAGCGCGGGCCGAACAGCGGCTCCCCGGCGAGGTGGATCACGGCGTGGACGTGGGACAGCTCGGCCCGCAGGCCACTGTCGGAGATGTCCGTGCGGCACAGGCGCGGGCCGGTGCCGAGCACCGCCCGGGCGCGCTCGGGGGAGCGGACCCAGGCCAGCACCTCGTAGCCCTCCCGGGCGAGGCGCAGGGCCAGAAGTCGTCCAAGGAAACCGGTCGCACCCGTCAGGAAAACCGTCCGCGAATCGTTCATGGGCTCCTTTCTAGGGCTGCTCAGGACGATTTCTAGAGATTTTGGGACGATTTTGGCTTGAGGCTCGGCTCTAGGCGGACGAATATGCTCGCACTATGGACGAATTCATGACCAGCGCCGAAGTCGCCCGGCTCCTCGGAGTCGGCCCGACGAGTGTCAAGCGGTGGGCCGATTCCGGCCTCCTGCCCTGCCTGCGTACCCCCGGACGCCATCGCCGCTTCTCGCGGCCGGAGGTCGAGAAGTTCCGTCTGAAGCAACACGAGGTCCAAGAGCCGGATCCGGCGCAGATCGATGCGTGGATCAAGCTCATCGACTCGGAGTGCGGCCCCTACGAAGTCCACAGCGCGCTCCTGTTCGACCGCTCGCGGCTCGACGCCTGGTGGCGCGTGTCCGAGCTCGTCGGCGCGGTGCTGGCCGAGATCGGTCGGCGCTGGGAGCGCGGCGAGATGGGCATCCTGCAGGAGCACCTCGCCAGCGAGCGTCTCGCCCGCGGCCTCGCGCGTTGCACGGAGTCCATCGCGGTGCCGCAGAACGGCCCGCGCGCCCTGCTCGTCGGCGCGGAAGGGGACGAGCACACGCTCGGCCTCCAGCTCGCCGAGCTGGTGTTCCGCGAGCGCGGCTGGAACGTCCTGTGGGGCGGCCGCTCGATGCCCTCGACCGAGGTGGTCGGGCGCGTCGTGCACGGCGACTGCGACCTCGTGGCCGTGTCGGCCGCGGGGAGCTTCAAGGACACGGCCAAGCTGCGCGAGCAGGTGCGCATGGTGGGCTCGGCCTGCCAGGAGCACGACGTGCAGCTGATCCTCGGCGGCCGCGCCCAGTGGCCCGAGCACGCCTCCGACCTGCCCCGCTTCCACCGCGTCCACAACTTCAGGGAGCTGCACGAACTGCTAGGCTCCCTGCATGGCTGATCCTCACGCGGCGACGGCGCGACCGATCCGGGTGGGCACGAGCGCGTGCCTGCTCGGCTCCCAGGTGCGCTTCGATGGCGGACACAAGCGCGAGCGTTTCCTCACGGAGACGCTCGCGTCGTATTTCGAGTTCGTTCCCGTCTGCCCGGAGGTCGAGAGCGGCCTTCCGATCCCGCGGCCCACGCTGCGGCTGGTGGGGGACGAGGCCGACCCGCGGCTGCAGTTTGGCGAGAGCGGCGAGGACTACACGCCGACCCTCAAGGCCTGGGCTGAGCGCAAGCTCGACGCCCTCGCGGAGCTCGACCTGTGCGGCTTCGTGCTCAAGAGCGACAGCCCGAGCTGCGGCATGGAGCGCGTCAAGGTCTACAGCGACAAGGGCATGCCCTCGAAGAAGGGGCGCGGGATCTTCGCGGCCGCGCTGCTCGCCCGCTTTCCGCTGCTGCCGGTCGAGGAGGAGGGGCGACTCAACGACGCCAAGCTGCGCGAGACGTTCGTCGAGAGCGTGTTCGCCTACCGCCGCTGGCGCGACCTGCTCGAGGCCGGGCTGACCCTCGCGCGGCTCGTCGATTTCCACCGCGTGCACAAGTACCTGCTGCTCGCCCACAGCCCCGAGCACTACGCATCCCTGGGGCGACTCGTGGCCGAGGGCAAGAAGCTCGGCAAGCCCGAGCTCGCGCAGCGCTACGGGGCGGGCTTCATGGAGGCCCTGCGCCGCAACGCGAGCCGGGGACGGCACTTCAACGTGCTGCAGCACATGGCGGGGTACTTCAAGGAGGAGCTGGACGAGGCCTCGCGCGAGGAGCTGCACCAGACGCTCGCCGACTACCGGGCCGGGCTCGTGCCGCTCGTCGTGCCGATCACGCTCGTGCGCCACCACGTGCGGGTGCGCGAGGTCGCCTACCTGCGCGATCAGGTCTACCTCGCCCCGCATCCAAAGGAGCTGATGCTGCGAAATCACGTCTAGAGGGTCGGAATGGCCCGTTTTCCGATGCGCCTCGCTGAACCTAGCCTCGCCCCGACGCCTGCAGCCTCCCCGACGCCGACCGCCAACTTGGGGGCCTCCCGATGACGCTCGCCGGGGCGCTCGAGCTCTCGCTCGTCGGGTGGGCCGTCGCGGGGGGCGTCATGCTGGTCTTGTGGTTGGTGCAGCTGCGCACCAAGGACGCGACCGAGGTCGACGTGGCGTGGGCCGCGAATCTCGGGGTGCTCGCGCTGCTGTACGCCGCGCGCGGCGAGGGGCTCCCGGAGCGCCGCTGGCTCGTGGGCGGGCTCGTGGCGCTCGCCACGTGGCGCCTCGCGCTCTACCTGTACCTCGACCGCGGCCGCAAGGGCGTCGAGGACGGTCGCTACGCGGCGCTGCGCGCCTCGTGGGGCGCGGCGGCCAACGCCAAGTTCTTCGTGTTCTTTCAGGCCCAGGCGCTGCTCGACGTGCTGCTCGCGCTGCCGTTCCTGCTCGCGGCGGGCTCGGGCGAGCCCCTCGGCGCGCTCGACGGGGTCGGTGTCGCGCTGGTCGCGATCGGGCTCGTCGGCGAGTCGCTCTCCGATCGCCAGCTGGCGCGCTTCCGTGCCGACGCACGCAACAAGGGCCGCACGTGCCGCGCGGGGCTGTGGCGCTACTCGCGCCACCCCAACTACTTCTTCCAGTGGCTCCTGTGGTGCGGGTACGCGAGCTTCGCGCTCGCCGCGCCGTGGGGCTGGCTGGGCCTCGCGAGTCCGCTCGCGATGCTCTGCCTGATCCTGTTCGTCACCGGCATCCCGCCGACCGAGGCTCAGGCGCTGCGCTCGCGCGGCGACGACTACCGCGCCTACCAGCGCACCACGAGCGCGTTCTTCCCGTGGTTCCCCAAGGAAGACTCCGCAACAGCGAGTTGAAGCGATGGCACTGCAGACCCTGATCGAGTCGGGCAAGGTCCCGGATTTCGCGCTCCGCATGGGCATTCGGCGCCTCTTGGGGCAGCGCCTGCGCGAGGAAGAGGCGGGCGGCGAGGAAGGTCGCAAGGCGCGCCGCGCGGCGCTGCTCGCCAACATGCGCTCGAGCCCGATCGCCCTGCACACGGCGGAGGCCAACGACCAGCACTACGAGGTGCCGACGCGCTTCTACGAGCTCGCGCTCGGGCCGCACCTCAAGTACTCGGGTGCGCTGTGGAACGAGGGCACGCGCACGCTCGGCGAGGCCGAGGCGGCAATGCTGGCGCTGTACTGCGAGCGCGCGGGTCTCGTGGACGGCATGGACATCTTGGAGCTCGGCTGCGGCTGGGGCTCGCTCAGCCTGTTCATGGCCGCGCGCTATCCCAACAGCCGCATCCTCGGCGTCTCGAACTCGCGCACCCAGCGCGAGCACATCCACGCGACCGCCAAGGCGCGCGGGCTCTCGAACCTCGAGATCGAGACCTGCGACATCA
>CAITGX010000196.1 GCA_903892045.1 uncultured Planctomycetota bacterium
GGCAGGGCGGCCCACCGCGACGTCGATGCCGCTCGAGCTGGTGGGAATCGATGCGCGTTTTGCGGAGCCGTTTGACATCAACGGTCTCGGCGCGTGCCTTGTCGTGCCGCAGGATGGGCGCGACTTCGGCTGGGTATGCCACGTGGATCCCGCGACGGGCGCGCTCGAGAAGCTCCGGCGGCTCGGCCGCATGCGGCACGAGAACGTGGCCTTGCGCGTCGAGCCCGGGCAGCCGCTGGTGGCCTACACGGGGGACGACCGTCGCGGCGGGCACGTGTGGAAGTTCGTGAGCTCGCGCGCGGTCGAGCGCGTCGACGATCCGCTCAACGTGCGGCTCTTCGACGAGGGCACGCTGTACGCGGCGCGCTTCCTGCCCGACGGAACTGGCGAGTGGCTGCCGCTCGTCCCGGCGACGCCGCTCTCGCGCCCGATGCCCGAACGCACCGGTGGCGGCCACCTCTGGCTGCCCGACCGCTCGCGGGTCGGAGCGGACGGCATTCCGGAGGGCGGCTGGGTGGCGGTGAGCGCTCCCGGCGCTAAGAAGCAGGGCGTGAGCGTCGAGGAGTGGTGCGAGAGCGTCGCTCGTGCCTGCGGCAAGCCGTTCGAGCGCCTGACTCTCGGCGATCTGGTGTGGGAGCTGCGCGACGCATCCGTCGACGCTGCGTCACGCGAAGCTCATCGCGAGCGCGTGCTGCTCCTCGATGCCGTGGTGATGGCCAACGCGATGGGGGCGACCCCGTGCGCTCGACCGGAGGACCTCGAGCTCCATCCTCACGATGGGTCGCTGTTCCTCTCGTTCTCCGATGCGACGAGCCTCTCCAGCGAGGGCTCGCCCGACGCGCGCATCTTCCCGCAGTCGCGCGGCAACTCTTCGCTGCGCTACGGCGCGATCTATCGTCTCGAAGAGGAGCAGGCAGGCGCCTCGCTGAGCTTCCGCTGGAGCTCGTTCTGCCAGTCCGGCGAGCTGGCCGACGGCGGGCACGGCTTCGCCAACCCAGACAACCTGTGCTTCGACCCCGCGGGCAACCTGTGGGTGCTCACGGACATCTCGGCCCTCGCGCTGAACGCCGAGGTGGAGCGCGAGGGAACGAGCGCGCCCGGCTCGGACCGCTTCGCGGGCGTCTTCGGCTCGAGCGCGCTGTTCATGATTCCCACGGCCGGACCGCGCGCGGGCATCCCGCATTGCTTCGCCACGGGGCCAGCCGAGTGCGAGCTGTGTGGAGTGACCTTCAGCCCTGACGGCGAGACGATGTTCCTCTCGGTCCAGCATCCGGGCGAGCTGCATGGCATTCGCGGGCGTCCCGGCTCCGGCCTGCCGACCAGCGTCGAGCGGCGAATTCGGGTCGCGGCCCGCGACGGGACCCTGTTCGAGCAGCTCCGCACGGTGCCGCTCGGCAGCAACTGGCCCTCCGGAGTGCTCGGCCGCGCTCCGCGTCCGTCGGTGGTCGCGATTCGTCGGCGCTCGTAGTTCTACGGCTTTTCGGTGCTGCGGCGGCTGGGCTCTCGCCGCCCTCGAGCTCTGGGCTATGCTCGCAGGCGTGCTTGCTCTGGCGCTCGCCGTCGTCCTCGCCCAGGAGCCCGCGACCCCCGTTGCCGCGGACCCGGAAGTCTCGTTGTCGATGCGCGTCAACCGCGCCATCGCGAAAGGCGTCGAGCGGCTCAAGGCGCAGCAGCAGCCGGACGGCAATTGGGCCGGCTTCGAGGGGGAGCACCCGGGTGGGCTGACCGCGCTGTGCACGTTCACGTTGCTGAAGTCCGGCGTGCGGCGCTCGGACGACGCGGTGCGCCGCGGTCTCGCGCGCGTGCTCGACACGGAGTTCAAGAGCACCTATTCGACGAGCGTGAAGCTGCTGCTGCTCGATGCGCTCGGGGATCCGCAGGCCTACCGCGAACACGCGGACGCGAGCCTCGACTTCCTCGTGCAGAATCAGGTCGCCGGTGAGTGGGCCTATCCTTGGGGCGGTGCCGACGCCAGCAACTCGCAGTTCGCGCTGCTCGGACTGCGCGCAGCGCACCGCATGGGACTCGAGGTGCCCGACGCGACGCTGGTCAACGCGATCAAGGCGCTCTACCGCCTGCAGGACGAGAAGAACGGGGGCTTCAAGTACGAGCTGAATCGTCAGGCGACGGGCGGCATGACCGCGGCGTCGTTGGGCGGACTGCGCGTGCTCGAGGAACTCGGGCAGGGCCGCAGCGCCGTCACGGGCTTGCTGCGCAAGTTCCAGAAGCAGCACGAGCTCGCCGACGAGTTCATGACCGAGCGCTGGCATCCCGCGCACAATGCCTACGGTCCCAACGCGTGGACGCCGGGCTTCCAGTACCCGTACCTGTGGGCCGTCGAGCGCTGGTGCGGGCTCACGGGTCGCGCCAAGCTCGGGGAGCATGACTGGTACGAGGAGGGCGCGCGCTGGCTCGTCGACGAGCAGGGCGACGACGGCGCTTGGCTCGGCACGCAGGAGACCTGCTTCGCGCTGCTGTTCCTGCGACGCGCGACGATGTCCGTGGGCGCTCCGGCGGGCACGACGCCGGAGGAACTCGCCAAGGAGATCGATGCGCTGCGCCCGCCGCGCCCGCCGGAGCCGCAGTGGGACCTGCCGCGCATCACGGATTGGCTCGTCGCTGGCCCGTGGCGCAGCGAAGGCCAGAACGACGCCTTGCTCAAGCTGCCGTTCGACCCGGCCAAGCTGGTGCCGCGCGAGGGCGGGAAGATCCAGAAGCGCGCGTGGACGCGCGAGACGTTCAAGCCCGATGCGTGGGTCGATCTCGACGCGATCCTCGGCGCCGAGTGCGATCACGGCTTCGCCGCGCTCGCGACAGGGCTCGCTTGGGAGCTCGACCGGCCGCTCGAGGCGGTGTTGTGGCTCGAGGTGGAGGATCCTTGGAAGGTGTTCCTCGACGGCGTGCTCGTGGGGCACAGCCAGCGCGTGCAAGGCCCCGCTGATGGGCGCGTGCGCGTGCCGTTGCAGGTGACGCGCGGCGAGCACACGCTGCTCGTGCTCGTGGAGGATGAGCTCGGCCCCGCGTTCTTCGGGGCGCGGCTGACGGGACCGGACGGCAAGAAGCTCGAACCCGAGCCCGTGCTCGGGACTGCCGCCGGGAAATCGAAGGGACGCTGAGCCGCGATGCAGCCCCCGGAGTCCGAGCGCACTCTCGTCGAGCGTCGACTCGCGTACCTCGCGCGGCGCGTGGCGGAGCTGCGCGAACAGGGCGAGCTGCCGCTCAACGATGCTCCAGAGGGCAGCGGCCCCGCGAATCGTCACGGGATGCCGAGGCTGCCGGTCGGCCAGCGCGAGGTGCGCAACTGGCCCGTGCTCGACCTCGGCCATCAGCCGCTCGTGGGACGCTCCGAGTGGCGCCTCGAGGTCACGGGGCTGGTGGAGAATCCACTCGTGCTCGACTGGGACGCATTTCTGGCCCTGCCGCAGGTCGACGACGAGAGCGACTTCCACTGCGTCACGACGTGGAGTCGCATGGACAATCGATGGCGGGGCGTGCGCTTGCGCGACCTCGCCGCTCTGGCGCGCCCCACGGAGGAAGCGCGCTTTCTCTTCTGCACGGGCTATGACCGTGACCCGGGCTCCGGCGAGAGCTACACCACCAACCTTCCGCTCGACCGCGCGCTCGATCCGGACGTGCTGCTCGTGCACACTTGGGAGGGCCAACCGCTCCCGCGCGAGCACGGTGGTCCGGTGCGGATGATCACGCCACGCCTGTACGCATGGAAAGGAACCAAGTGGATCAAGCGAATCGAGTTTCTGGCGCAGGATCGGCCCGGCTTCTGGGAGGAGCGGGGCTACTCGGACAGCGCGGAGCCGTGGCTCGACGATCGCTATCGGCGCTAGCGGCTCTGGCGCTCGCCGGGCTCGCGCTGGCGCAGGATCCGCTCAAGGACATCAAGGCCAAGGAGCCCGAGAAGCGCGTGGCGGCGGTGGCCGCGCTCGAGGCCAGTGGTGGCGAGGGCGCGGAGAAGGCGCTCATCTCGGCGCTGCTCGACAAGGACTGGGAGGTCGTCGAGCGCGCGGCCAACGCACTGAGCAAGGTCGGCACGAAGGCGGCCGTGCCGCAGCTCGTGAAGACCGCGCTCGATGCGCCCGCGATGCGCCTGCGGCGCGCGGCGGCGCTGGCTCTGGCGAAGATCGATGCCGCGCGCGCGACCGAAGACCTCGCCAAGCAGACGGCGGGCAAGAATGCGCTTCACGCCTGGGCCGCGCTCGCGATCGTCTCGTCGCAGGGCAGCGGCGCGGAATCCGACACCGTCGCCAAGAACCTCAAGAAGTCGCAGAAGGCCAAGGAGGCGGACGAGCGACTGGCGGCAGCCGGCGCGATCGGCGCGGCATCCCTCGAGGAGATGCGCGCGCTGCTCGAAGGCTATCTCGCGGGCAGCGACGCGGAGCTCGCCTGTGCCGCGCTCGGAGCGGTCGAGGTGCGCCCGGACGCGAGCTTCCTACCGCTGCTCGAGGCGCGTCTCGTGGCCGCGGATGTCGGTGACGTGGTCGAGCGCCGACTGTTGCGCGCGGTGACCGCCATCGCACGCGTCGACGCCGCGCAGGCCGAGAAGCTGCTGGAGACTCTGGCCGGGCAGCCTCCGCCGGTCGCGACGCGAGCCATGCGGCTCGCGCGTGCGCTCGCGCTGGTCGCGGACACGAAGGCGGCGGCCGAGCGTGCGCTGGAGAAGGGCCTGAGCCATGCGGATGCGGATGTCCGCGCGGCTGCACTCCACGCCGGGGGCACGCTCGATCTCGAGCCGGTGCTCAAGAAGGCGCGCGACCTCGCGCTCAAGGACAAGAATGTCCGTGTTCGACTGGTCGCGCTGCAGGAGCTGCGCGACTCCGTGCAGGACGACGCGGTGCTCGGCGTGTTCACGGAAGTGCTCGGCTCGGCGTCGGACGCGAGCGTGCGCGAGGATGCGGCCGTCGCGCTCGGTCGCAGCCGCAGCGAGCTCGCCGTGAAGGCGCTGGTGAAGGCACTGGGCGACCGCGAGTGGGCCGTGGCCGTGTGCGCGGCCGTGTCGCTCGGCAAGACCACGCAGGAGAGCGCCGTGGATCCGCTCGTCGCACTGTCGAAGAGCGAGGACTGGCGCCTGCGCGGAGCCGCGATCGTCGGTCTCTCGCACGTCACGAAGAGCGAGGCCGTTCCGTCGATCCTGGCCGCGACCGCGGACAAGGAGGCCGCCGTGGCACTGACGGCCGTGGCCTGCGCGAAGGCGCTCACGAAGCAGGACTTCGGCCGGGATTCCGCCGCGTGGCTCAAGTGGTGGGGCGAGAACGGCGCCAAGCTCAAGCTGTGGACGCCTGAGGAGCTCAAGGCGCGGCGCGAGAAGTTCGGCTATGCCGTGTCGGTCGCGGAGGTCTTCAAGGATCTCGACGTGATCGTGCTCGAGAGCCGCGGCGACCAGATCCAGAGCGTGCTCGAGCGGGTGGAGACGGGTGCGGTCGCCGCGCCCGTCGGCAAGGCCAAGGACGCTGCGTCGACGAGCGGAGTGCCCTATCGCAAGACCATGGCCGGCAAGCACCGCGAGGACGGCCTGCAGCCCTTCGGCGTGTACGTGTCGAACTGCACCGGCGAGGTGCTGCCCGACGACATCGAGGCGATCTCGTGGTTCGTGCGCACGGGTGGCTACCTGTTCGGCTCGTGCTGGTCCCTCGGCGAGACGATCGAGAAGGTCTATCCGGGCATGGCCAAGGCCGTGCATCTCGAGAACGAGCTCGCCACCGTGAGCGCCGAGCCGATCGCGGAGGGCAGCGCGTACCTTGCCGGTGTGTTCGATGGGGGCGTGGAGCCGCACTACAACCTCGAGGGTCCGCACCTGATCGAGGTGCTCGATCGCGAGCGCTGCGAGGTGCTCGTCGACAGCCCCCAGTGCGCCTCGAAGTACGGCGTCGGCAACATGACCGTCTGGTTCCGCGCCGGGCACGGGCTGGTGTGCGACTCGGTGAACCACTTCAACAACCAGGGGCTCGTGAACGCGACGTGGCTCAAGGAAGCCGAGCAGCGGCAGGCCTACGCGGTCGACCGCATGGCCATGCCGTGGCCGCAGTGGCGAGCGACGAGCGGGGAGAAGTGGTGGGGCTCGAACGGCAAGGCCGCGGAGCATGTGTTCGACCGCACCGCGCTGAGCCTCGTCACCAACTTCGTGCGCTCCAAGCGACAGGAAGAGCTCTAGCGCGCCACCGGGGCCCGAAGGCCCTGGGACGATGCGCAAGGTCGACTCGATGTCGGGCGCGCTTCACTACGGCACGTCGAGCTGGTCCGAGAAGGCCTGGGA
>CAITGX010000197.1 GCA_903892045.1 uncultured Planctomycetota bacterium
CTGCCACATCTCGGGCATGCGCGTGTTCATGCCGAGGGACTTGGGGTCCGCGAGCAGCTGGCGGAACCATGGCCCACGGATGCGCTCGCTCACCGTCGCGAGGTCCACGGCAGGAATTCCGAGCGACTCGGCGCCGTTGAAGCGGTGGCACTGAATGCAGCCGAGCCCCGACTTGCCTGCGAGCTTGCGGCCAGCCTCGACGAGCACGGGATCGAACTCCTGCGTGACGTCCTCGACGCCGTGGGCGTCCACCTGCTCGAAGAGCGCCGGCAACATGCTCGTGTTCGCGGATCCGTAGACCGGCATGCGCGTCGCGATGTACGGACGCACGCGTGCACCTTCGTCGAGCACGCGCGCGAGCCATGCGGAGTGCAGCTTGGCTCCGACGTTGTCGAGCAGCGGCGGCAGGCGGCCTTCGTTGCCGAGGTCGGCCTCGATCGCCTCGCGGAAGTAGTTGGCGCGCTCGAGGTCGGGCCCGCCTGCGTCGCCGCGGCGGTGGCAAGCGCGACAATCGAGCCGCGCCAGCGTGCTCTCGAGGCGCTCCTCGTCCGTGCACGGCTCAGTCAGCTTCGTCGCATCCGCGACGAGCGAGCGCAGCGCGACGCGCTGCTCGTCGTCGAGCCCATAGTGCGGACCGCGCGCGGGCGCCGTCGTGCCGACGCAGCCGTCGCCAGACCGCTGCGCGAGCTCCGCCAGCGGCGTCGCGCGGGGAGCGCCGATGCCCTGCGACTCGATCGCGTGGCAGGCGTTGCAGCCGAGCTGCTCGAAACGCGCGCGACCGCGCTCCACCTTCGCAGCGTCCAGCTGGAACGTCGTCGCGGCACCCAGCATGCGTCCGCTGCCATGCGAGAAGAACTGCGCCGGGAGCGCCTGCTTCTCGCCGCCGGGCGGTTGCCACTCGACGCGCAGCTCCTGCCCGCCGCCGTGCTCGTACATCGCCACGACCATCTCGTGCGCGCCGGCCTCGAGATGAATCTCGCCCGAGTGCTCGGTCGGCGCGTGATCGCCGTCGTTCTCGACGACCTTGCGACCGTCGATCCACAGGTTCGAGCCATCGTCCGACCACGTCCAGAACGTGTAGGTCCCCGCGACCTCGATCTCGAACAGGCCCGTGAAGTCGAAGCCAAAGTTGTCGGGCCGGTGCTCCGGCAGGCCGTCGAGCGAGTCGAGCGTGCCTTCGCGCACGGGCTTTGCGTCGAAAAAGCCCGGCTGTGCTGAGGAAAAGGTGCCTTCGTAGTAGCGGTAGCGCCAGCCCGGCTTGGTGACGAGCCCCTCGGGGCTGATGCGGTGGCGCAGGAGATAGGTGGCGATCGCGTGCGACTCGACCTCGTCGAGCAGCAGCGAAGGCATGCGGCCCGAAGGTCGCGCGGCGAGCGGATCGCGCAGGAATGCTGCCAGCGCATCGACATCCGTGTCGAAGGCCGTCGAGCCGAGCGTCGCGGCAAGCTGCGGTGCGATGCGCTCCTCGGCCGGGAACGACCACAGCGAACGTTCGAGGTCCTCTGCATCCTCTTGCGGCTCGTGGCACGCGACGCAGCCGACTTCGTGATACAGGCGTCGTCCGAGCTCGAGCTCCGCGACTTCCACTTCGCGCTCCGTCGGCTGCACGGGCCCACCCTGTACCGCGAGATAGTGCACAAGCTCGTCGAGCGCGACCTCGCGCTCGCGCGCGGGCAGCTTGGCGAGCATGTCCGGCATTGCCGTTCCGGGCTTGGCGGCCTGGGGGTCCGCGAGCCAGCGACGCAGACCCTCCGGAGTCTTGCGCGCGCCGATGGCGACCAGCGACGGCGCGGGCTCGGGCGTCACGCGCTCGGACGCGCTCGCGTGACAGGCAGCGCAGCGCAGGCGCGCGACCGCCTGCTCGAGCTCCGGGCGTTCCGCATCGGACAGTGCACGCGTCACGATCGGCGGCTCGGGAGCGGCCGACTCGCTCGGTGCCGTCTCGGGGCGCGCGCAGGCTGCGAGCGCGAGGAAGGACATCACAGGCCAGCGGTTGGGGGTCTTCATCGCGCTAGGCCGGGCATCATCCGCGCGCCCGAGCGAACCGGCAACGTCCCGCCGGATTCCCTCCCGTGCCGCAGGCTGGAATCCGTTCGACTCCGAGCTCAGATTGCAGCCATGAAAGCTCTCTATGCCCTGCTCGCGGGCGGCGTGGCGCCGCTCGGCTTCTGGCTCGCCAAGGGATCCTGCTGAGGCGACTGGAAGCGGACGCTCGGTCTGGGCGTCGGAATGTTCGGGACCCTGCTCGCCCTGCAGTACTCGCAGGAGGCGCGCGCCACGTCTCCGGGCGTGCTCGCGTGGGTCGCCAGCGGACTCGCCGCCCTCGACGTGATCGCGGGGCTTGCCCTGCTGGTCTGGCCGATCGTGAGCGCCAGCAAGTAGCAGCCTAGCGACCGCCGAGGGCGCGCAGCGCGCTGTCGAGCGCCTCGGGCGTGCAGCGCACCTCGAACGCCTGCTCGCCGCGCTCGCGCACGTCGATCACGAGCGTCGGATCGAGCGGGATCTCCACCTCGTTCCAGCTGTCCTCGGTGCGGCGCACGAGGTGCAGAGCCACCTGCAGCTTGCCCGTGAGCACCGCATCACAACGCGCGATGCGATTGCCGCCGAACTCGGGCTTCGGCAGGTGTCGAACGACGTCGCGCGCCGCCGAGCTCGTCGGACGGAGCTCCACTGCGAGGCGGAACGGCAGCGGCGGAGACTCGACGCCCTCCGCGAGAAGGAAGCGCAACTGCGGTGCTCGCAGCAATGTCACGACGCGATCGCCATCGATGGGACCAAGGACCTGCGCGAGGTGGCCGGGCGCGATCACCGTCACGAGTGGCGGCTTTTCGCCGACCAGCACGCTCGCCACGCCTTGCAGCACCGGCGCGAACAGCGCGCGCTCGCCCTCGGATCCGACCGTGCGCACGACCACCGATACCTCGCCCGTGAACGGCGCTCCCGACTCGTCGCGCAGCGCGATCGAGACCGTGCGATGCCCAGCGCGCAGGTCGAGCGGATCGAGACGCGCGTCGAGAGTGCGCTCGCCGGCGAGCGCGAACACGCCCTCGACCCGAGCCAGCTCGGCGTAGCCATCCACCGCGTGCACGGTCACCGAGTGCTCCCCCGGGCGCACACCGCGCAGCACGAATCGGCCATCGGGCTCCGGCCGGACGCGCAGGATCCCCTCGCCATCGCTGGAGAGGTCCTTGCGTGTCGCCACGACGAGCACGCGACTCATCGAGATCGTCGGATCCACGACGAGTCGACCGGCGATCTCCGCGCGTGGCTGGAGCACGATCTGCAAGTCCTGAATGCCCATGGTCGCGCGAAGGGGCGGACTGCGCAGCTCGCCCTTGCCGGCGAGCAGCTGAAGCTCCGCGAGCCCGCGCGGCACCCGCAGCTCGAAGCGCCCCAGAGCGTCGGTGCGCGCGCGCACGTGCGGCAGCAACTCCAGCGCGCTCTCCGCGGGCACTCCGGGCTCCTCGTGAAGCAGCGCGCCCATCACCCATGCGCCACACACCGGCTCCAGCTCGCTCGTCACGACGCGACCGCTCGCATACAGGGCGCGCGATTGGAGCCGCACGTTCCCGAGATCGACGCGAAGGGTGTCGGGCGTCGCCGTCACGCGCACCGCAGCCTCCGCGACTTCGCCGCCTTCGGAGTCGAGCTCCACGAGCTGCAGCGGCACGTCGCCAAGCTCGATCCAGCGCGCTGTTTCCACCTCGAACTCAAAACGACCCTCGCCACTCGTGCGCACTGCGGATGCGAGAGCCATCCCGGGCAGCGTGTCTTCTCCGCCGAGGCGCAGCTCCAGCAACGCGCCAGCGCGCGGCTCGCCCGACTCAGCCAGAGCGCGACCTTCGATCAGGGTGCAACGCTCCCCCAGTCGTACTTCGATCACCGCGCGCGCACCCACGCCGGCCGGCCCGCTTCCGATCGCCCGATGCGCAGGCCCAGCTCCGTCCCGCAGCACCGTCGCGAGCAGCTCCCGTCCAAGCTGCACGTGTCGGAATAGCACGCTCGGCCCCTCGACGTCGCTGCGCCTCGCACCCGACGCCCAACTCGGGTCGAGCTCCTCGAGCTCGACGTCCTCGCCCGGCAAGTACCCGAGGATGACGTCGAAGTGGCCGCTCGCGGGCTGTCCGTCGCGACCGACGATGCGCACCTCGCACTCGCCGCCGCGCGGGACCACGAGCTCGACCGGAGCCCGCGGCGGCTCGGCCAGCGCGAACTCGAGCTCTGCCGGCGGCTCCGTCGGCTCGGCGACCGCGAGCGAGCCAAGCTCGGAACCGGCGCCCCACGTGGCGATCGCGAACCCCGCGTGCTCGAAACGCACGAGACCATCGGCCGAGCTGCGTTCCCGCTGGTGCACGGCCGTGCGGGGATCGTCTCCCACGCGCAGTTCGACGTCGACACCCTCGAGCGCTGCCCCGAGCTCGTCGAGAACGCGCGCCTCGAGCGGAAAGTCCCGCTGCAGGAGGACCTCGAGCGGCGGTGACTCGCCTCGCAGGAACTGCGCGAGCCCAAAGCGCCCTTCCGCGCGCGCCAACACCAGCACTCCATGCACCGCATCGGGCAACTGCGCACGCCCGTCGGCATCGCTCGTCGTGCGGCCGGCACTCGAGAGCAACGTGCGGGATTCGTTCGAGCGCAGCAAGCGCCGCACGAGCTCCTCCCCGTCTTCCTGCGCCGGATCGAGCGCGGGCCAGTAGAGCACCTCCACCCCAGCGACGGGATCGAAGGTCCCGCTCGCGAGGACGCGCACCGCAAGCATCTCGCCCTCGAGCGTCGAGCCGCTCGCGGTGACCTCGTCGCGCTGCGGCGCGGCCGGCGACTCGACGGGCTTGGCGCCCGCATCTTGTTGCGGGAGTGCCGTCCCCACGTCCGCGGCTTCCGGCTGCACGGCGCCGGAAGGTCGCTGCGACATCCGAAGGGTCCACAGCGCCGCGATCAGCGTGAGGACGAGAGCTGCGGTCAGGTAGGCGCGGCGCTGCATGCTCACTTGTCTAACAGTTGCGACACCACCCGCGCCATCTCCGCGGGATCGCACAGCACGTCGAACTCCTGCAGGAGCGGCCCCTTCACCACCTCGATGCGGCTGGGCTCGCGGAGCGGCACCTCCCCGAAGATCCAGCTTCCGTCGTGCCGGTGCCAGAGCTGCAGTGCCATGCGGTACTCACCGGCCATGATCGCGAGCGTGTCGACGACGCGACCGCCCTTGAAGGCGAGCGTCTGGCCATCGTCGAGGCTCGTCTCGCGCTGCGGGCGAAGCTGGAGCGAGGGTGCGAGACCGCGCAGCGCGGCGTAGGCAGCCTCCGGCAGCCGGAAGCGCAGCGTAGGTGCTGCGTGCAGCACGACCGAGCCGCTTTCTCGGACGTTCGGCAAGAACTCGTGCAAGTACGACTTGCACGCGATGAGCACATCGACGGGCTCGCGCCCGAGCAGGAAGCGAACGCGCGCATCCGCGCACTCGAACTCCGCCTTCGGGCCAGCGTGATGGAGCTCGACCTGCGCGGCTTGCGCGATGGGCTCGCCGCGCGCGTCGACCAGCGACAGCGTGATCTCGCGCAGGTCGTTCGAAAGGTCGAGCGGTTCCAGCCGCGCATCGCGACTCGTGCCGGCTTCCGCGATGTGAAGCCCCTCCACGCGCGCAAACTCGCGGGTCGTCTGCAGCTCGTAGACTTCCAGCAGCAGCATGCCGGGGCGCAGTCCACGGCACTCGAAGCTCCCGTCGAGGAGCGGCGTGGCGATCGCGAGCGACGACGACTCGGTCGACTCGCGCACGCGGATTCGCAGGCGCTCGGGGGCGACGGAATCGTGCAACAAGAGCCGGCCAGCGAGCGTCGCCTCCGGAGCCAGCACGAGCTCGACGTCGCGGCTCCCCACCGTCACGGTCACGGGTTCGCTCGTGTAGCCGTCCTTGGCCGCTGTCAGTGCCAGATGTGTCGCACTCAGTGGCGTGCGCAGCTCGAACTTGCCCTGCGCATCGCAGCGCACGCGCCAGCTCGACGCCGGGCGATCGAAGTTGTACCAGCCCGACTGCGGCTTCAGGTCATCAGGGGTGACCAGCGCACCACCCGCGGGCTCGCCCGTCGCGAGTCGGACCCGTCCGCTCGCGTAGACCGGCAGCGGCTCCATGCGGGCGTCGCCGAGCTCGATGCGCTGCGTCATAGCCTCGCGCGGGAGACGCAGCCTCACCCTGCCGAGCGCATGGCCTTGCGAGTCACATTCGTAAGCGTCGATCGCGGCACCCTCGTCGAGTTCGGTCGACTCGGAGATGGCGACTTCGAAGCGGCCCTCCTCATCCGTGCGCAGGCGCGCGGAGAGCATGAGCCCGACTTCCGCATCGACATCGTTGAGTCCGTCGAGCGGCAAGCTCGCATTCGAAAAGACGGTGCCATCGAGGCGCAGCAAGCGCCCCGTGATTCCACCGACATCCTTGGCCCGGACTTCGATGACGACGCGCTCGCCCGGAGTGCGCGGCCCAACGCCGCGGGCTTGAACGTCGATGTCGAAGTCCTCGTCGCGCGCGAACGCCGCGAGCTCGCGCCCGAGCTCGACATGCTCGAAGAGCGCGGGTTGCCCCGGCTCGAAGCGGCGCGACACGTATCGAAACTTGTGCGGACCGGGAAGCTCGTCGCTCCCCGCGAAATCCGCGGTCACGAGTGCCAGATGCACCGTGTACGCCTGGCGCGCGGGCTCCCCGGCGACGTCCAGCGCACGCACCTCGCAGACTCCCGAGCGCGGGAGTGTGAACTGCACCACGTCGTCGGGCGGGTCCTGTGCCGGAAACGCATGCATGGGCGCGTCCTCGAACAGCTCGTCGACGACGAGCCACAGGATCTGAGGTGCGCTGTACCAGCTCGCGAGAGACCCCTTCCAGCGCACGAGGCTCGCCATGCCATCGGCTTGCGTGTGCGCGACCACGATCGCCTCGCTCTCGCGCTGGGCCCGCAGCTCGATGCGAACGCGCTCCATCGGTTGACCTTCGCCATCGACAACGCGCACGCGCAACTCGGCCTCTGGATGGAGCTCGATGCGCAGGGGAGAACTCTCGCCCGGCGCGAAGCTCGCGCTCCCGAAGAGCCCCGGCGCGCGCGCGATCACGTGCACGGCGAGCGCGGCCTCGTCGATCGCGAAGCGGCCCTGACCATCCGCGACGGTGCGGCGCGCGTCCGGCGGCAGGCTCGCGTCGGTCAGCGATTCCTCGAGCCAGCGCTCGAACTCGTCGCGCCCTTCGCTCGCGACCCACCAGACGATCTCGGCACCGGCCACCGCGCGCGTGGTGCCTGCGAGCACGGCCCGCACGTGGCGCGCGGGCGCCGTAGGTTCCGTCGCCCCGCTCGACGCCGGCAGCTCCGCCGACGACTCACCCTCGACGCGCGACGACTCCATGCCGGCGCTGGCGGTGCCGTGCGAAGGAGCCTCCAGCCGTATCGGCTGCGCGCTCTCGATCGCGGTCTCGCGCCCTCGCAGGCTCCAGACGAAGACGCCCGCCGCGACGAGCAGCAGCGCGAGCAGGGCAGCGCGCTGCGTGGCTCTCACGGCCGCCTCAGCGCCTCGAGCACGACCTGCAGCGGCTCTTCCGGACAGGTAACCTCGAACGTCTGCTCCGCAGGCAGCTCGCGCACGTGCAGCTCGAGCGCCGGCATGTCGAGGGGCATCGACTTCCAGACTTCGCCGCGCAGCGTGGCGCGCAGCAGGAGCTTGTAGTTTCCGAGGTGGCGCATGCGCACGCTGGCGCGGCCGTTCTCGTCGAACTCCGGCTGCTCGAAATCCCACGAGAAACCGGCCCGGTCACCGAGCTCGTGCTCGAGGCTGACTCCGAGCGTGATGTCCGGCGGCAGGGTCACGCGCTGCGTGAGCCGGAAGTGCGCCGTCGGCGCGCGACGCATCACGACGGTGCGATCGTCGTCGAGGCGCTCGATGTACTCGGTGAGGTACTCGGTCCCCATCACGGAGACCGCGGGCGCGACGTCGGGAATGATCACGACGGCGCGCCCCGACTGGAGCGGGATCCACTCGTAGTCGTCGCCGCCACTCGCGTTCTTGTAGCGCCCGATGATGTTGAGCCCTTCCGACAGGGGCTGACCGGAGCCATCGACGATCGTGAGCGTCGCGACGCGCGCGGTCGCCCCGAGTGCGAGCGGATCGAGCCGCGGGTCGCGCGTCGTCTCGCCGCGCCGTACCTCGACCCCATTCACGCTGGCGAGCGGATCCGAGCCACCGCTCGAACGAATCTCGACCGTGTAGCGGCCCGGCTGCAGGCCGCGCACGAAGAACTGGCCATCGGCGAGCACGGGGGTCCACTGCGGAGGCTCCGCGCCGGGATCGTCGGCCTCGAGCAGCGGCACCACGTGCAGCCGGACGCCGCTCGACAGGCCCTCCCACTCGACCCGACCCGCGATTCCGCCCGCGGGCGCGAGCACGAGCTCCACACCGCTCGCGCCGCGCTCGACCGCGACGCGCTCGCTGCGCAGCTCGTCCTTGCGCGCCTCGAGCCGCGCACGCAGGTGCTGCGGCGGCATGCGCAGCGAGAAGCGTCCCTGCGAGTCGCTCAGCGCGAACTCCGCGGGGAACAGGTCTTCCTCCGGCTCGCCGTAGTTGTCCGGCACGTACACGTACACGCTGACGCGCACGCCACCGACCGGTCGCCGCTCGGCATCGAGCGTCACTCCGCTCGCGAACACCGGGATCGTGACCATCCGAAGCACGCCGACGTCGTACTCGCCCGGTGGCCGCTCGGAGGGAAGCTCCATGCGCGCGCGCGCGACGGCCTCGCCGCGCGGATCGAGCTGCACGAGGTCGAACCGGCCCTCGCCGTCCTCGCCGCCCCAGTCGCCAAGGCTGACTTCGATCGAGAAGCGTCCCTGCGCATCCGTGTGTGGACGCACCTCGAGCTCGTAGGACTGCTCGAGCCCGCCTTCATCGTCGTCCCACAGGTAGCGCAGGCCGAGCGCAGCGTCCGCGAGCGGAGTGCCAGCTTCGCGCAGCACGCTGCCGACGATGCGATGCCGTCCCTCGAGCTTGATCTCGGCGACGACGCGCTCGCCAGCGCGGCGGATGCGCGGCACTCGCGCCGAGTAATTCGCGAGTCCGCCCGTGGTCGACACCGTGGCGACGAGCGAGAGGCCGGGCGCGACGCCTCGAAACAGCGCCACTCCGCCGAGGACGGAGCGGCGCGTCACGACGTCATTCCCCCACCACGGCTGGAATTCCTCGAGGTCGAGCTCGTCCTCGCCGACGGTCGCGACCTGCACGTCGAACGGCCCCTTGGCGAGCTCTCCGTCGCGATCGAGCACGCGCACTTCACACTCGCCGCCGAGCGGCAGCACGAGCTCGATCGGCTCCGTCGGCGGACGCTGCGGGTCGAACTCGCGCCCGACCGGCTGCTCGGTGAGCTCCTCGAGCACGACGGCGAGCCGCTGCGTGGACTCGAGCTCGCCCTGCATGCCGATGTAGGCGTGCGGGAAGCGCGCGAGGCCTTGCTCGTCCGTCACGGCGCGCACGGTGGAGTAGCCGCGCATGGAGAGATCGCCCGCGATGCCGACCGTCACGCCCGCCGCGGGCTGGCGCGCGACGTCGAGCACGCGCACGGCGAGCGCCGCGTCGCGATGGAGCACGATGCGCATCGGCGGTGTCTCGCCGCTCGCGAAGCTCGCGCGACCGCTCCAGCCTTCGCAGCGCGCGAACACCTGGATACCGAAGGCCGCGTCCGGCAGCAGCACCACGCCCTGTTCGCTCGAGAGCGCGCGCTCGTGGCCGGGGGGAAGGCTGGCGTCGTCTCCCGAGCGCTCGAGCCACAGGCCGAGCTCGTCGAGAGCTTCGACATCGCGCGCCGGCGCGGGCCACCACAGGACCTCGACGCCGCCCATCGGGCCGTGGTCCGTCGCGCGCAGGACCTGCACGGCGCGCAGCGACGAGCTCGCGCCCTTGGTCGGCGCGCCCGGAGCAACTCCAGCCGCGACAGGCTCCGCAAGGTCCGAGTCGCGGCGCTCGGGGCCGGTGCTGTCGAGCGCGGCTCCGAGCTCCGCCGCGAGCTCCGGCGTCGCCACGGCCTCTGCGCCCGACTCCGCAGCCCCGACCTCCTCCACGTTGGCGGGGAGGAAGAGCCAGAAGCCGACCGCGAGGGCGAGAGCGATCGCGGCCGCGATCAGCGCGGCCGAACGACGCATGGCCTAGTGGTGCGCACCGTGGCCGTGGTCGTCGTGACCATGGCCGTGCTCGTCGCCCTTCTCCTCGCCGATCAGCTGCGTGTACAGGAACACGCCGAAGGCGAGGAAGCACATCGAGACGGCCCCGACGCCGACGGCGATGACCGCCCAGGGACCGTAGGTGGCGAGGAACTGGTGGATGCTGTGCATGTCCATGGGCGGGGATTGTCCGGTGAGCGTGCGGCTTCGTCCAGCGTGGGGCGCGCGAGCGGCACCCTAGAGCTTGCGCAGCCAGATGTTGCGGAAACGGATCGGGTTGCCGTGGTCCTGGAGCGAGATCGGACCCGTCTCGGGGTGGGGCGCGTAGGTGGCGACCTCGCGGTGGCGCGAGGGGCCCAGGAACTCGCGCGCGTCCTGCACGAGCACGCCGTTGTGGAACACGGTCACGCGCGCGGGCGAAAGCAGCTTGTCGCCGTCGAAGCGCGGGGCGCGGAACACGATGTCGTAGCTCTGCCACTCGCCCGGGCCGCGGCTGGCGTTCACGAGCGGCGGGAACTGGCCGTACATCGACGCGGCCTGACCGTCGGCGTAGGTGCGATTGCGGAACGAATCGAGCACCTGGATCTCGTAGCGGCCGAGGAAGAACACGCCTGAGTTGCCGCGGCCCTGGGAGCTCGACTCGACCTTGGCGGGCGTGGCCCACTCGATGTGCAGCTGGCAGTCGCCGAAGTGCTCGCGCGTCTCGATGCCTCCGGTCCCGTTGACCTCGGCGTAGCCATCCTTCACGAGCCACTTGGCCTCGCCGCCCCCGCCGGTCCACGCGGCGAGGCTCGTGCCGTCGAACAGCACGATCGCGTCGCTCGGGGCGCCGCCGTGCACGCCGGGCGTCACCACCGGCGGAACCGGGCGCTCGATGTCGTGCACGCGCCACTTCTGGCCCGGAAGGAGCGGCGTGTCGGAGTAGCCGACGGGCGGCTGGTCATCCTGACCGAAGGCGGAGTGCGTGGCGTGCATGAGGGAGCTGCCGAGCGGGAAGGCCGCGACGAGGAGCGCGAGCCCGAGGGAGGCATGGAGGAGCTTCATGGCCCGCGGATCTTAGCGAGCCCCCCCAGAGCATGGCCGCCGCGGCCTCCGGCGCCCCGCTCCCTTGCCGACTTCGGCCCGCTGGGAGAGGATTGCGAGCTCCAAGGTCCATCCGCCGGACCGTGGGACCCCCAAGCTCCCTTCCCGCAGGATTCGCATGCACTTCCGTGCCCTTGCCGCCGCGCTCGCACTCGCCCCCACGGCCGCGGCCCAGACCTTCGACTTCAGCCTCGACTCGCTGGCCTCGACCACCCTGATCAACCTCGACGTCTCGCTGCCGCTCCCGGGCACCGCCATCGGCAACTACGACGCGGCCACCAACCCGACGGGCACGATCACCTGCACCAATGTCTTCGGGGTCTGCAACAACACGAGCTTCCCGATCAACTCGACGCTGCTCACGGAGCCCCAGCTCGCCGGCCAGCCGGGCGGACTGTTCCGCGCCAGCGTCGACACGAGCGCGGGCACGATCGCGATCACCGGCCTCGCCGTGAGCCCGACCGGGCGCCAAGCCAGCACGAGCGACCTGACGCTCGAGCTCAACTACCCCACCTTCCGCACGCGCCAGCCGAACTCGGTCTTCCCGGGCGGCTTCACGCTCCCGCTGCCGCTCGGCCAGAGCACGATCGACAACGTGCTGCTGGTTCAGAGCGCGCCGGCCGCGGGCACTCTCACGGCGAGCGGCACGCCGGACCTGTGGAACGTCAACATCGTCGTCCCGACGAGCCTTTCCCTCGACCTCGACCTGCTCGGCAACGCCCAGTCGGTCGGCCCCGTGCCGTTCGCGCTGCCGCTCGTCGGCACCCTCGACCTCGCCGGCTCGCGCCCGCGCCTCGTGGTCACGGTCGACCAGAGCGTCAACCAGACGATTCCCAACCCCCAGCCCGGCACCGTGATTGAGGACGTGGCCTTCCCGATCCCGACCGTGCTCCCCACGGGCGGCACCGCCAACCTCGTGCTCGACCTCATCCCGGGCGACCTCACCGTGGGCCTACTCACGGATCTGGACTGGTCCGCCAGCGGCACGCCGGCCTGCACCATCGCGAGCTACTGCTCCTCGACGCCCAACACCTTCTCGAGCGGCGGCCAGTGCTCGGCCGCGGGCTCGAGCTCGCTCGGCCTCGGCGCCTTCGCGCTGACGGCGAACGGCGTTCCCCCGGGCCACGCCGGTCGCTTCTACATGAGCCGCACGCAGTCCTTCCTGCCCTTCGGCGACGGCAACCTGTGCCTCGGCGCCCCCGTGCGCCGCCTGCCGGTCACCTACGCGGGTCCCCAGGGCAACGCCGCCTACGCGGTCAACTTCGAGGACCCCACCCAGCCGACGAGCCTGATCCGCGCCGGCGACACCTGGAACTTCCAGTTCATCTTCCGCGACCCGATCGGCGGCCCGCTGACCTTCAACACCACCGACGCGGTCAGCGTGACCTTCTGCCCCTGAGGTCAGCGACGGGCTGGCCTTGGCCAGCGCCGCGTCGGGCCCGACCGCGGCCCCCCTGGCCCCGCGCGAAGCGGACTAGGGGGGCCGCAGTCGTTCGAGGATGGTCGATTTGGTCAGATTCTGGAGTGAATCTGGCTCTTGAGTGACTCCAAAGTTGGCCCTAGAACCTCGGGCGTGTTGGATCCCTCCGAGCGACTCCGGGCCCACGGCCTCCATGTCACTGCCCAGCGCATCGCCGTGCTGCGGGCGGTCGAGCGCCATCCGCACCGGCCTGCGGACGAAATCGCCCGCGCCGTACGCAGCGAGCTGGGCACGATCTCGCTGCAAGCCGTCTACGACGCCCTCGCGGTCCTGACCCAGAACGGGCTCGTGCGCCGCATCCAGCCCGCCGGCTTCCCCGCGCTGTTCGATCCGCGCGCCGGAGAGCACCACCACTCCGTCTGCCGCGGCTGCGGCGCCGTGACGGACCTCGACGGCCCCGTGAGCGCGCCCGAGTGCCTCGCCGCGACCGCCGCCGCCGAGTTCGAGGTCGACGAGACCGAGCTGCTCCTCTGGGGACGCTGCCACACCTGCAGGTCGCGTGGCGACGCGCTCCGCACCTGAGCGCCCTCCCCCACCGATCGCGGTCGCCGCGCCTCCGCGCGCGATGCCCGCTCACCGAGACCCCCTAGGCAACCCATCCAAGGACCCCCAGATGAAGCATCGAACCGACTCCCTCACGCGCGGTGCCGCGCTCGCCCTCGCTCTCGTCACCGCGAGCCTCGCCGGCTGCCGCGCGACCGACACCACCGCCGCTGCTCCGACCGCAGCCGCGGAGAAGTGCCCCGTGATGGGCGCCGAGGCCGACCCGACCTACCGCCACACCGCCGCGGGCGCCATGGACAACGGCGACTGGTGGCCCAACCAGCTGAACCTCAAGCTCCTGCACGCCAACGCGCCCGCCGCGAATCCGCTCGGCGCGAGCTTCGACTACGCCGCCGAGTTCCAGAAGCTCGACATGGCGGCGCTGAAGAAGGACATCGCCACGATGCTGACCACCTCGCAGGAGTGGTGGCCGGCGGACTACGGCAACTACGGCCCGCTCTTCATCCGCCTCGCGTGGCACAGCGCCGGCACCTACCGCGTGGCCGACGGCCGCGGCGGCTCCGCCGACGGCACGATCCGCTTCGCGCCCCTCAACAGCTGGCCGGACAACGGCAACCTCGACAAGGCGCGCCGGCTCTTGTGGCCGATCAAGCAGAAGTACGGCAACCAGATCTCCTGGGCCGACCTGATGATCCTCACGGGCAACGTGGCCCTCGAGAACATGGGCTTCGAGACCTTCGGCTTCGCCGGTGGCCGCGCCGACGTGTGGGAGCCGCAGGAAGACGTGTTCTGGGGCCCCGAGAGCGAGTGGCTCGCCGACCAGCGCCACTCCGAGACGCGCGACCTCTCCAACCCGCTCGCCGCGTCGCAGATGGGCCTGATCTACGTCAATCCTCAGGGTCCCAACGGCAATCCCGACCCGCTCGCCGCCGCGCGCGCCATCCGCGAGACCTTCGGCCGCATGGCGATGAACGACGAGGAGACCGTGGCGCTGATCGCCGGCGGCCACACGCTCGGCAAGGCCCACGGCGCCGCCGACCCCAGCAAGTACGTCGGTCCCGAGCCCGAAGGCGCGCCGCTCGAGGAGCAGGGCCTCGGCTGGAAGAACAGCTACGGCAAGGGCAACGGCGCGGACACGATCACGAGCGGCCTCGAGGGCGCGTGGACGTCGACCCCGACCGAGTGGTCGCAGGACTACTTCCGCAACCTGTTCCGCTACGAGTGGGAGCTCACGAAGAGCCCCGCCGGCGCGCAGCAGTGGAAGCCCAAGGGTGACGCGGGCCGCACGGTGCCCGACGCCCACGTCGACGGCAAGCTGCACCAGCCGGTCATGTTCACCACCGACCTCGCGCTGATCACGGATCCGGAGTACCGCAAGGTCTCCGAGCGCTTCCACAAGAACCCCGAGCAGTTCAACGCGGCCTTCGCGCGCGCGTGGTTCAAGCTCACGCACCGCGACATGGGGCCCCGCGCCCGCCTGCTCGGCAGCGCAGTCCCCGCGACGCAGCTGTGGCAGGACCCGCTGCCGGCGGTCGACCACCCGCTCGTCGACGCGCAGGACGTGGCCGCGCTGAAGGCCAAGATCCTCGGCTCGGGCCTCACGGTCTCGCAGCTCGTGCAGACCGCGTGGGCCTCGGCCTCGACCTACCGCGGCTCGGACATGCGCGGCGGCGCGAACGGCGCGCGCGTGCGCCTCGCCCCGCAGAAGGACTGGGCGGTCAACGAGCCCAAGGAGCTCGCGGCGGTGCTCGCGAAGCTCGAGCAGGTGCGCGGCGAGTTCAACGCCTCGCTCGGCGGCGGCAAGAAGATCTCGCTCGCCGACACGATCGTGCTCGCGGGCTGCGCGGCCGTCGAGGAAGCGGCGAAGCGCGCCGGCACGACGGTCAGCGTGCCGTTCGCGCCGGGCCGCACCGATGCGACGCAGGAGATGACCGACGTCGCCTCCTTCGGCGTGCTCGAGCCCACGGCGGACGGCTTCCGCAACTACGCGCGCGGCGGCTACGACCGTCCGACGCCGGAGCTGCTCGTCGATCGCGCCCAGCTGCTCGAGCTGAGCGCCCCCGAGATGACGGTGCTCGTCGGTGGCCTGCGCGTGCTCAACGCCAACGTCGGCGACAGCAAGCACGGCGTGCTGACGACGCGCCCGGAGACGCTCTCGAACGACTTCTTCCTCAACCTGCTCGACAACGGCACGGCGTGGAAGAAGACGGGCGACGACGCCTACGAGGGCCGCGACCGCAAGAGCGGCGCCGCGAAGTGGACCGCGACGTCGGTCGACCTCGTGTTCGGCTCGAACTCGCAGCTGCGCGCCATCGCCGAGGTCTACGCCAGCGCCGGCGGCAACGAGAAGTTCGTCGCCGACTTCGTCGCGACCTGGACCAAGGTGATGAGCCTCGATCGCTTCGACCTGCCCACGCGCTAAGCCTGCGCAGTGCGACAACGAGGGCCGTCCGGGACGCGCGAGCTCCCGGGCGGCCCTCGCCTCATTCGGCGCGCGGCGCCACTGGCGTGCGGGCTGCAACCGCGCGTGAGCAGCTTGGGAATCGTCCCAACTGCGCACGACATGCACGCGCCGCTCGCATGGACCGCGAGAGGAACATCCGTCGGCGAGCGAAGCGCGCGCTGTGCCTCGCCGGCAGTTCGCTCGCTCGGCATCCGATCGAGTGCCGCACCCGAGACCGACGCGCGCGTGCTCACGTGGCATCACGCGCCCAAGGATCGTCGCTTGCCGACGCGCGAACGCGCGGCAGTCTGCCTCCGATGTGCTCGAGCCACGACTTGGACAGGCTCCTCGCCAGCCGGCGCGCTCCGGCGCAGGCTCACAGCTGCTGCGCCCGCCGCCCGAGCAGGCTACGATACGTTCCGGCGACTGGCGCACCCCATGAACTTCGAACGCGCACAGGACGTCACGCCGCAGGCTGTGCAGCTCGCTGGACGGGAGGCCGAGCTGGCCACGCTGCTGTCGCTCTTGGGGCCGGACGGTCCTCGCATCGCGCACGTGCACGGCGTTCCGGGCATCGGCAAGACCAGTCTCCTGCGCGAGCTCGCTGCACGCGCCTCTCGGGCCGGCATCGAAGTGCGCTTGCTCGATTGCCGCGCGATCGAGCCCACCGAGCACGGGATGCTGCAAGCGCTCGCAGCGGCGGGTATGGACCACCGCGCTCAAGGGGGCCTGTCGGGCACCGTGTGCCTCGACAACTACGACTCGTTCCTGCTGCTCGACGCGTGGATTCGCGACCAGCTGTCGCCACGCCATGGCTCGCTACGGCTCGTGCTGTGCTCACGTCGGGCACCGAATCCGGCTTGGCTGGCGACGGAAGGCCTGCAAGCGAGCCTCCGCCTCCGCGAGCTCGATCCCGCATCGGCACGGCTCGTCCTCGAGGGGGTCGGCATCTCCGGCGAAGAGGCGGAGCGCATCCTCGAGTTCGCGCGAGGACATCCGCTGGCACTGAGACTGGCCGGAGCGGCCGCACGGCACCATCGCGGCGAGCTTCCCGACGACCTCGCCTTGCACGAGGTAGTGCACCAACTGTCCGGCTACTTCCTCGACGGGTCGGACGCTGACTTGCGCGCGGCGCTCGAGGCGATGTCCACAGTGAGGCGCCTCACGATTCCCCTGCTCAGTGCGTTGTGCGGCGAGACCGCCGCGGGGCGGTTGTACGAGCGACTCGCGGGAGCGCCGGTAGTGGAGACGCGCAAGGACGGACTGGTGCTGCACCCGGCGGTACACGAGGCCATCGCGCAGCGACTGAGAGCCTCCGATCCGGCGCGCTTCACTGCCTACCGGCGAGCGGCCTGGCGCGAGCTGGAGCGCACCGCAGACGGCGTCGCGGCTTCCGATCTCTGGCGCTACACCGCGGACGTCATCCACCTTGTCGACAACCCGATCGTGCGCGAGGCCTTCTTCCCGAGTGCGCAGCAGCAGCTGGCCATCGAGCGCGCGCGCCCGGCGGATCGCGGCGCCGTGCTGCACATCGCGGAGACACACGACGGTTCCGCAGGCCGAGCGATGGCGGAACACTGGTGGAGTGAGCTGCCGACGGCGTTCCACGTCGTGCATGACGCCGAGCGGCGCGTCGTCGGCTGCTACATCATGTTCGATCCGGCGGCGGCGTCGACCGGGGCGCTGAGCACGGATCCGATGACCCGCGCATGGGCGGAGCACCTGTCAGGCGGAGACGCGATCGAGCCGCGCAAGGCACTGTTCCTGCGTCGCTGGCTCGGGCTGGAGGCCGGCGAGGCGCCCTCGCCCGTTCAGGCCGCATGCTGGCTGGATGTCAAGCGCGCCTACCTCGAGCTGCGTCCGTCGCTACAGCGCGTGTACCTCGCCGTGTCCGACCTCCGACCGTTCGCGCCGGCCGCACAGGAGCTCGGCTTCGAGGTCGCCTGCGCCGACGCGAGCTTGCCGCACGCGACCGCCATGCTGGAGTTCGGACCGGGCTCGGTGGATGCGTGGTTGCGGCGGCTCGTGAGGAGGGAGCTGCGCCTGCACGACACGGTCGAACTGGACGAGGCCACCCACGAGCTGGTCGTGGACGGAACTCGCACGCCCCTCACGCAGCTCGAGTTTGGCGTGATGAGGACGCTCGTGCGCGCCCGCGGAGGGATCGTGGGCCGCGAGCTGCTGCTCGACGCGGCCTGGGGCCGGAAGCAGGACGCCGTTGGGAGCAATGTCGTGGAAGTGGTCGTGCTGGCCCTGCGCAAGAAGCTCGGTGCGCGAGCCGGGGCGCTGGCCACGGTACGGGGCAGCGGCTACCGCCTGCTGGCCTGACACCCCCGCTGACCCGCGATCTCATCCGCCCCTCATGCAGCGGGTCTGCACCGCGCCTACCGTCGCCCCCAACTCGCTCGCTTCCACCCACAGGACCACGACCCCCCATGACAAAGAGCCTCTACGAACGCCTCGGCGGCGCCCCCAAGGTCGCTGCCATCGCCCGCGACATCGTCCAAGCCCACTTGGCCAATCCGCTGATCAAGACGCGCTTCGAGATCATCGACAGCGCGAAGCTGGAAACCAACGTGCGCACGTTCATCGGCATGGGCACCGGCGGTCCTGAGACCTACGAGGGCCGCGACATGCCGACGGCGCACAAGGGCATGAACCTCAACGAGCGCGAGCTCGTCGCGGCCATCGACGATGTCCTCAAGGTGCTCGACAAGCACGGAGTGGGCGAGGGCGAGCGCCGCGAGATGCTGGCCATCCTCTACTCGCTCAAGGACGAGGTCTTGTTCAAGTGACGCCTGGCCGCGCCTGCGGCACACGACCGCGCCCCCGTCTTGCGCTGCGTGCGCAGGACGGGGGCGCGGTCTTGGGGCCCAGCGGCGGCTAGAAGCGGTTCCAGAGGTACTGGTTGGTGACCTCGTGGTGGAACTGCACCTCGGCGGCCTTGACCATCGTGCCGAGCGCCTTGGGGCAGCGCTCCGCCTGCGCGAGCTTGAGCTCGGCGAACTTGTCGTGCACGCGCTCGCCGAACAGCTGGCGCATCCACTCGCTCTGCTTGTAGAGGCGGATGCTGTCGAAGATGTTGTCCGGCAGGAAGCGCGTGCGCGTGCGCTTCGCCTCGTCCTTCGCGTCGGCGTCCGGACCCTCGAAGCCGGTGCGGAAGAGCGCGTAGAGCGTCATGTAGATGTTGGTGTCCGGACCGACCGAGCGGACCTCGATGCGCGCGCTCTTCTCGTTGCCGAGCGGGATGCGGATCATCGAGCCGCGGTCGACGGGCGAGACCTTGATCTGGTTGGGCGCCTCGAAGTGCGGATCGAGGCGGCGGTAGGCGTTGACGCTCGGGTTGAGCACGAGGCACAGGTCCGAGCCGGCGTTCAGGGTGCGGTCGATGAACTGCCACGCGAGCTTCGAGACGCCGTCCTGGCCCTTCTTGTCGTAGAACAGGTTGGTCTTGCCCTTGCCGACCGAGATGTTGGTGTGCGCGCCCGAGCCGTTGATGCCGACCACGGGCTTGGGGAGGAACGAGGCGGTCATCTCCATGCGCGCGGCGATCTGGCGGCAGAGCAGCTTGTATAGCTGGAACTGGTCCGCGGCGATCAGGGCCTCCGCGTAGGAGAAGTTCATCTCGAACTGGCTCGGCGCGACCTCCGGGTGATCCTTCTCGTTGGTGAAGCCCATCGCGCGCTGGGCCTCGGCGGCGGCGTCGATGAACGTGCGCAGCGGATCGGACGGCAGCGAGTGGTAGTAGCCGCCGGTCGAGACGTACTCGAAGCGGCCGGTCTCGTGGAAGTGGCGCTCGGCGTCGCGGCCCTTGAACAGGAAGCCTTCGATCTCGTTGGCGGCGTAGCAGATCGAGCCATCCTTTTCGAAGCGCTCCGCGAGGAACTTCTTCAGGCAGCCGCGCAGGTCACCCTCGTAGGTGCGGCCATCGCGACCGAAGACCTCGCCGAACACGAGCACCTTGCCCGGGCCGAACACGTCGGACGGCAGCCAGTAGAAGGCCGACCAGTCGATGCCGAGGCGCAGGTCGCTCTCCGCCTGCACCGAGAAGCCGCGGATCGAGCTGCCGTCGAAGGTCAGGTTGTCGTAGCTCTTGAGCAGGAACTTCTTGTCGTAGTCGAGCATGTGCAGCCGGCCCTCGAGGTCCGTGAAGCACACGGTGACGGCCTTGATGCGCTTCTCGCTCTCGAGGTACTTGATGCGCTCCTTCTTGATCTTCTCGGGATCGACGCGGTCGATGCGCTGCGCCTTGGCCTCGAGGTTCATGACCTCCATCTGGTCGTAGGGGATCTGCAGGAAGGTGCGCAGGCTCGGGTCGGCGGTCATCGGGGATGCTCCTCGGGGGTGGTCCGCAGGGGTGCTCGGCGGGGCGCCAGAGCTTGTCGGGGTGACGACTTAGGCTTGTCGGCGCGTCGCGAAGGATAAAAACGACGCCGCGGAGGATAATTGGACCCTCGCGAAGGTCAAGCCGCAGGTCCGGGGGCCCCATCGTCCGGCCGCCCTAAGTCCTTGCCCCAGCAGGGCCGAGACCAGCAGGACCGAGAGCCGTCCTAGCGCAGGGCCCCGAGCCCGGAGAGCTCCGCCGGGACCTCGGGCTCGAGGCGCCAGTCCGAGTCGGCCGGATCGCGGAAGGCGGGCTCGATGTCGAGCACGCCGCTGCCCTCCCAGCCGCCCTGCACGCTCGAGCGCCGCACCGTGAGCACCGTCTCCTGCGCCTGCGGCAGCACGGCGAAGGGCTGGCCCAGGTTGTCCCACAGGAGCGCGCCCTCGACGTCCACCCGGGCGCCGTTGTCCAGCGCGACGCCGCATGGCAGGCCGATGCGCGGCACGCAGCGATTGGCGACGAGCGTGCACTCGCGCAGCTCGACCTTCGCGCCGTCGACGTAGGCGACGCCGCCGGTGAGCTCGGCCTCGTTGCCGGCGACGAGGCAGCGCGACATCCGCAGCGCCGAGCCAGGCGCCACGTACAGGGCACCGCCGCGCGCGGTGTGCGTGATCTGACCGTTGCGCCACAGCGCGCACGCATCGAGCTCGACCTCGACCGGCCCCGAGATCGCCAGCGCGCCACCGAAGCTCGTGCCGCGCTCCACGAGCAGCCGGCCGCTGCCGCCCGTCAGCGTCACGCCCAGCAGGGCGACGCGACCGGGCTGCGCGTCCTGGGTCGTGGCGAACTGCACGTCGATCACGGCTGCGCCCAGTCCGCGCGCGTCGATCACGGTGCCGGCCGCGCCGAGCTCGCCGACGAGCGTGACCGGACGCCGCACGCGCAGCGCCTCGCGGTACAGCCCCGCCTTCACGCGCACCACCGCATCGACCGGCGCGACGTCGAGCGCGCGCTGGATCGTGGGCTGGTCCTCGGGAACGCGCACGATCTCCGCCGCGGTCGGCAGGGCAGGAACGCCGAGAGCGTCGAGCCCGCGCGGCAGCGTGAGCACGAGCCGCGCGCCACCATCCTCGGCGCGCGCGGCGAAGCTCGGCTCGACCCAGCGGAAGGCTCCCAGATCGCCCTCGGTTCCGGCGAACTCCGGGCCGAGCGCCCCGGCGCGCGCCGGCGAGTCGTTCGCGAGGCGCCAGTCCGAGCCGGTCGCGTCGCGGAACGCGGGCGAGATGGTGCGAATGCCCTTGGCGACGGAGCCGCGCTCGACGAAGCAACGCTCGACCGTCGTCTGCACCGTCTCGCTGAAGGAACGGAAGCCGCCGATCTGCTCGCCGGAGTTGCCCCACAGGATCGAGTCGGCGACCTCGAGCACCGCGCCGTTCGCGATGCCGATGCCGCCCTGCTGGCCGAGGAAGTTGCCGGAGTAGTTGTCGACGATCGTGCAGTGCTCGAAGCGCCCGAAGCCACCGTCGAGCATCGCTCCGCCGCCGCAGGCCCAGGCACCGTTGCCGACGATCAGGCAGCGCCGCACGAGCACGCGATTGGCCCCGCCGGAGACCATCAAGCCGCCGCCGAACGTCGAGCCTCCGCGGCCGTTGTCCCACATCGCGCAGTCCTCGACCGTGACGTCGAGCGTGCTGCCGAGAACGAGGATTCCACCGCCATACCAGTCGCCATCGGGGTACGAGGACGGCACGCTCAAACCGAGACCGCCCGTGACGCCGAGCCCGCGCAGCAGCAGGCGATGCGCCGGGTCCGCGGCGGGAGCGTCCTTCGCGCCGCACCACACGGTCGCCGCGCGCGCGCCGCTGCCGTCGATCACGGTGCGCGCGGCGCCGGCCGTGCCGACGACCGCGATCGAGCGCGCGCCGAGCTTGAGATTCTCGCGGTACAAGCCGGGGCCGACGAGCACCACGTCGCCCGAGCGCGCCTTCTCGAGTGCTTCGGAGATCGTCGGATGATCCTCGGGCACGCGCAGCCGCGCTCCCGGGAACGCTTCGAGCCCCTCGAGCGGGTCGGCATAGGTGCGGCCGAGGTCCTCGAGTCCCACGGGTGCGCCGAGGATGCGCCACGCGCGCAGCGTCTGCATCGACTGGGAGCGCGTGCGCAGCTTCTCGACCTGGTGCGAGCCGAAGGCCTCGATCAGGGCCTCCTGCGCGTAGTCGCGCACATCGACGACTCGCTCGCCGGACGGCGGCAGCGGGTCACGAGTCCACGCGTAGGCCGCGAGGGCCGAGACGAGCGCGAAGGCGGCGAAACCCCATCGGCGCAGGCGCGGGCCGACAAGGAATGTGTCGAGCTCGGCCTTGAGAGCGTTCGCGCTCTCGTAGCGCTCGGCGGGCTCGCGCGCGAGCGCGCGCTCGACGATGCGCCGCAGCGCGGCCGGCATCGCGGGCGCGACCTCGGCGAGCGGACGGCGCCGTCCTTCGATCGCCGCGCGGCGCAGGTCTTCCCACGTGTCGCCCTCGAAGGGGCTCGCGCCGCTGCACATCCACAGGAGCAGGATGCCGAGCGCGTACACGTCCGAACGCTCCGTCGGGGCCTCGCCCGCGAGCACCTCGGGCGCCTCGAACACCGGCGATCCAAGCGTCCCGCCGCGCCGCAACCCCTCCGCGCCCTTGAGGCGCGCGACCGAGAAGTCGAGCAGCACGGCGCGACCGCTCGACTCGAGCATCACGTTGTTCGGGTTGACGTCGCGGTGCAGGATGCCCGCCGCATGCACGGCCGCGAGCGCGCTGGCGATGTCGCGCGCGATGCGCGCCGCCTCATTGGGCGGGAGCACGCCCTTGGCCGCTAGGGCCTGCCGCAGGTTGCGGCCCTCGATGTACTCGAGCGCGATCAGCAGGCGCCCCTCGCTCGCCGCCGCCGACCAGACCGAGACCACGTTGGGGTGCTGGATGCGAGCGAGCGTGCGCGCCTCGCGCAGGAACGTGCGCTGCGCCGTCTCGTCATTCCAGCCCGAGTACACGACCTTGAGCGCGACACGACGACCGAGGGTGAGGTCCTCGGCCTCGTAGACCGACGCGTGCACGCCACTGCCGAGCACGCCGAACGTGCGGAAACCGGCCTGAATCAGTTCCTCGAACTTCACGCGCGAGTCCGGTCGCGGCTCGGGCGCCGGCCGCGGAGTGCCGAGCAGTCCGGCGAGTCGCTGGAGCGCGTCGCGCTGCGCCGGCGAGAGCGATTCGAGTTCCTGCGCGGGGAGCTGGGTCTCTCCGCTCAGCAATCGCTCGATCAGTCGCTCTCTCGACTCGGAATCCGTGTTCATGTTCGTCGGGTCGACGCTTGCCGTGGGGACGCGAGCTTCGCACACTTAGCCCCGCGCGTCGCTGCACATTGTGCAGTCTGCACGCGCAGTTGCGAATGCTCCCTTCCCAAGAATTGATTGCCGCCGCACGGCGCGGCGACGCCGTGGCCGCCGAGGCGCTGTTCGCGAGCCTGTACGGGCCACTCGACCGCTACCTCAGCGGACGGTTGCCCCGTGAGGTGCGCGCACTCTGGGAAACCGGGGACTTCGTACAGGAGGTGTGCGTGCGCGCCTGGAGCGGCATGGCGAGCTTCGACCGCGACTCTCCCGCGGCGTTCTGGGGCTACCTGCGCACCATCGCCCGCAATCTCGCGATCGATGTCTGCCGCGTCGAGCTGCGGCGTCGTCAGGAACTGCAGGCCGATGCCGAGCATCCGAGCCCCGCCGATCCCAACGGGCGCGACATCGTCGAGGCGCTCGCGCGGCAGGAACTCTACGAACGCGCCCTCGGATCGCTCGACGAGCGCGTGCGCGCGGCCCTGCTCCTGCGCCTTGA
>CAITGX010000198.1 GCA_903892045.1 uncultured Planctomycetota bacterium
AGCCCGCGCTCGAACCGTCGGGAGAGTGGCGGCTCGCTCGAGTGCGGGGACTTGGCTGGGGGGACGGCGGACGGTGGCCGGGGAAGGCGGCCGGGGAGGTTGAGACTATGCGGAACAACGAATTCCGGGGGGCGCGAGGCTGGAAATCCCGGAAAAACTGCCCTCAGAACGAGGCCTTAGGTCCGGCCGGGAGGGGGCTTGGGAGGGCCCCGAGGCGTGGCGACCTTGAGCGCGGAGACCAAGGGCGCAGTGACCTAGGGCGCAGTGACCCGGGGCATGGCGACGTAGGGCGCGGGTCGCGGCGCGCGGGCCGCTGCGCTCAGCGCTTCTGGAACCACTCGCGCCAGGCCTTGTCGGCCTCGCGCCAGGGGAGGCCGACGGCGGACTGGAAGGCGGCGTCGTACTGGGACTGGCGGTCGCGGGGCTGGGCGATCACGCGGGTGGGCGCGGGGGGCTGGGTGCGGCGCAGCTCGGCGTGGAAGCGGGCGAGGGCCTGCGGGTCGCGCTCCTCGAGCCACCACGCGATGGCCATGCCGGTGGCGATGTCGAGCAGCTCCAGCTGGCCGAGCTCGAGGGACGAGAGGCGCTCGAAGCTCGGCACGGCGTTGGCCTCCAGCGCCTTGCGCAGGGTGTCGACCCAGGCGCCCTCGCGGAACAGGCCGGTGTCGAAGGTGAAGCTCATGGCCGCCTTCTTGGCGCTGGTGCCGGTCGAGGCGGCGATGGTGGTCGCGCTGCGGCAGAAGACGGCGTTGCGGCCGAAGGTCTTGTACTCGACGAGGCTCGCGACGCCCTCGTCGTACCACGGCGGCAGCAGGGTGCCCTTGTAGCCCAGCCGGCCGAGCAGCATGTGCCCCCAGTGGTGGATGCAGTGGCCGACCACGTCCTCGTCGGCGCGGTTCCACACGCGCGCGCTCGAGAGCGCGTAGGGGTCGATCCACACGAAGCCGTGGCGCTCGCGCACGACCTCGGCCCAGCCGGGCGGGACGGTGGTGGTGAGCGACGCGAAGTGCGCCACGGTGGCCTTGTAGGGCTCGCTGTCGCGGTTCCAGACGTAGAACTGCGCGAGGCGGTCGCCGAGCAGGCCGAGGCCCGGCTCGCAGGTGAAGGCCTTGTCGAACCAGGCGCGGCCGGTGACGACGTGCTCGCCGACGCGCGCGAGGAACTTCGTGTCGTAGTCGCCGGCGACGGCGGCCTGCGCGTTGCAGGCGAGCGGGAGCTCGCGGCCGAGCACGGCGCCGACGCGCGCGACGTCCGCGCGGGCGAGGGCCTCGGCGCGCGGGTACCACTGCCCGCCGAACTCCTCGAGGCCGTCCATGCGCCGCGCCTGCGCCTCGCTGACCCACTGGCCGTCCTTCAGGACCAGCCCCGCCTCGAGCTTCTGCTTCTCGTCGGGCGTCACCCAGCGCTCCTTCCAGCGCACGAAGCCCTTCTCGAGCATCTCCGCGTCGCCGTCGGCCTTCTGGCGCTTCTCGCGTTCCTCGGGCGTCATCCACTCGCCGCGGTACAGCACGCGCCCGAGCCCGAGGTTGGCGCCCTCGTGGCGCGGGTCGAGCTCGACCGCGCGCTTGAAGGCCTTGGTCGCGAGCGACTTCTGCTTGTTCTCCAGCGCGAACGTGCCGGCCGCGAAGAACTCCTCCGCGCTCTTCGCCGCCGCGAAGCGCTCGTCGAACTGCTCGCGCACGGTCTTGCCCGCCTCGCGCGACTTCACGTCGGCCTTCTTGAGCTCGAGTTCGCCCGCCCCCACGTCGACCACGTAGGCCGTCGCCGTCTCGCGCACGAGCCGCCCCTCGATGCGCCGCCCGTCCTTCAGCACGAACACGTCCGCGCCCGCCACCCCGGCGAGCAGCACGAGCGCCACCAGCGCCGCGCGCCAGCCCCGCGGCCCGCTCCCCTGCTCTCCCGCGCGCATCATGTCCCCCACTCTAGCCGGGGCGGCCGCCCTCAGGCGTCGATCGGGGTGCGCTCCCAGCGGTTGTCGGGGGCGCGGCCGCAGAGCCAGTTGTGGGCGCGCAGGCGCTCGAGGGCGAGCGAGCGGGCGGTCGAGAAGGCGCCCGCGTCGAGGTCGCGGTAGGCGCGGCCGAAGAGCGTGAAGTCGCCGTCGACGAGCTCGGCGAGGAACTTGTTGCGGTGCGCGTTGGAGGCGGCCTTGCGCACGATCTCGTCGAAGGACTTGAAGCCGCGCGGCGGAGGCGTGCCGCGCTCGATCAGCTCGCGTGTGCGAGCGCGCCACAGCCACAGCTCGGCGATCGCGCGCGCGCGGTCCTTCTCGGCGTCGCTGCGCGGTTTGGCGCCGGCGACGAGCTCGGCCGGCAAGGCGTCGGGGAAGCCGGAGAGGAACTCGGGCTCGACCAGCGCCTCGTAGCCGGGCAGCTCGGGCACCAGTCCGAGTGCCCAGGCGAGCGACGCGATCGCCTCGAGCGCCCACGAGGCCTCCGCGCGCACGTGCTCGGGCGCCGCGAGCGGGCTCGCGCCGAGGAAGCTCGCCTCGGCCGGCGAGAGCACGCCTTCGACGCCCTTCTCGCGCAGCTCCGCGAGGTTCTGGGGCGCCCCGCGCTCGAGCGCCGCGAGTTCCACCCCGCTCGCGCCCGCCGCGGCCTCCCACTGGTGAACGCGGACGAGGACGAGCAGGCGTGCGGCGATGTCGTGTGCGGTCGGTCGTGCCATGGCCCCGACAGCATGGCAGCGCCCGCGCCCGTTCGCACGCGCGTCGTGGCTTGTGGGAGGTGCGGGTGCGTACTCCGGAGAGCGTGCCAACCCGGCACGGGGCGTCGCCTGTTTCTCAAGGTGGACCAACTCCGCGCCCACGAGTAACTTCCCAACTCGCGGGCGGCAGGAGTTGATCCGAGCCGAGGCGAGCCACGCTGCGGTCCGGGCCGGCTGACGATGTGGAAGGGAGTTCCGTTGCGATGAGCGCGTCGCGCGCCACCGAATCAGTCAGGCCCGCTTTCTCGAAAGAACGAGAGATTCATGACGAACCTATTCAAGTCGGTCGGCGGCTACATGCTCGGAGTGTGCTTCTTGGCTGGAATTGCACTCGTGCTCGCAATATTGGTCAAAGGCGGAGTCTGGTTCAGCGAGCATGTCTATCCGTGGCTCGAGCGCTGCAGCTCCATCGCGCTGACGGTCATGCTGCTTGGACTCCTGCCGCTGGCCCTTGTTCGGCGAGCGAGGGCCTTTGCGGGACTCAGCATCTTCGCGGGTTCATTCGTCCTTGGATTGACCGCGTGGACGCTGTGCCTGCTCATTTGCCATGAAGCGTGGGGAGTGACGGGCACCTTGATTGGCGTCGTGCTCGGCGGCGTGGGTGTCGTCCCTCTGGCGTTTCTCGGCTTGCTGTTCGATGGCACGTGGAGCGACGTCGGCCAGCTCCTGCTGTTCGTGCTGATCACCTTGGCGGCACGCATGCTCGGTGCGTGGATCATGGCGAAAGCTGAAGCCTTGCCGAGCGAGACATAGAGCTCGCGACGCGACGGTCGCGCGCTGCAGGAGCCGTCGCGTCAGGCCTCGTCGGGGTCGTCGTCGCCGGTGGCGAGGCCGTACTTGTCGAGCTTGCGCTGCAGGGCGAAGCGCGAGATGCCGAGCTGCTTGGCGGCGCGGCTCTTGTTGCCGCTGCAGGAAGCGAGCGCGGCTTCGATCGAGCGGCGCTCGAGGTCGGCGACGGCGTCGCGGATCGAGCCGGCCTCGGCTGCGGGCCCGGAGCCGGAGGTGGAGGCGGGGCGGCGCTCGAGGACGGCGGGCGAGAGGTGCTCGAGGCGCACCTCGTCGCCGGCGAGCACGGCGATGCGGCGCATCTCGTTCTCGAGCTCGCGCACGTTGCCCGGCCAGTCGTGGGAGGCGAGCGCGGCGAGCACCTCGCGCGGCAGGACGGCGGCGGGACGGTTGGCCTCGCGGGCGGCGCGCGCGAGCAGCGCCTCGGCGAGCAGCGGGATGTCCTCGCGGCGCTCGCGCAGGGGCGGCAGCTCGACCTTGAGCACGTGGATGCGGTAGTAGAGGTCCTCGCGGAAGCGGCCCTCGCGCACGAGCTGCTCGAGGTTGCGGTGGCTGGCCGCGATGATGCGCACGTCGACCTTGATGCGCTCCTCGGAGCCGATCGCGCGCACCTCGCCTTCCTGCAGCACGCGCAGCAGCTTCTTCTGCATCTCGGCCGACATATCGCCGATCTCGTCGAGGAACAGCGTGCCGCCGTCGGCCTGCTCGAGCAGGCCCTTCTTGGCCTTGTGCGCGCCCGTGAAGGCGCCGCGCGCGTGGCCGAAGAGCTCGCTCTCGAGCAGCGTGTCGGGGAGCGCCGCGCAGTTCTCGCTGACGAAGGCCTTGTCCTTGCGCGCGCCGTTGAAGTGGATCGCGCGCGCGATCAGCTCCTTGCCGGTACCGCTCTCGCCCTGCACGAGCACGGGCAGGTCGCTCTCGATGATGCGGTCGAGCTGCTGGAACACGCGCCGCAGGCCGGAGCTCGCGCCGACGATCGCGGTGTAGTCGTAGCGGCCGCGCTCGCGCCCGAGCTCCGCGCGCACGACGGAGAGCTCGCTGTCGCGGTCGCGCACCTTGCGGCCGAGCTGCTCGTTCAGGAGCTCGATCTTGCGGGCGGAGGCGGAGAGGCGCTCGGCGCGCTCGCGCAGCTCCCCCATCTGCCGCGCGTTGCGGATCGCGAGCGAGGCCTGGTCGGCGACGAGGCGCAGGAGCTCGAGATCCTCGGGACCGAAGGCGGATTCCTGCAGGCGGTTGTCGACGTACAGCACGCCCTCGACGCGCGCGCCGCGCTCGAGCGAGGTGGCGACGGGCACGCACATCACCGAGCGCAGGCGCAGGTCCTCGACGCTGTTCATGCCGGAAAAGCGCGGGTCGCGGCCGGCGTCGACCGAGAGCAGCGGGGCGCGGCTCTCCTGCACGCTGCGCACGATCCCGCCGGAGAGGCGCGAGGTCGGGATCGGGATGTCCTCGCGGTCGTGGCTGCGCGCGACGCGCACCTTGAGCGGGAGCTGGCCGGGGAGCTCGAGGTCGGCGGCGCCATCGGCGACCTGCGGCAGCGACTCGTCGAGCAGGAGGAAGCCGCGCTCGGCGCGCACGAGCAGCAGCGCGCCGTCGACGATGCCGCGCAGGAGCTTGCCGAGGTCGGTCTCGCGCAGGAGCTCGCGCGTCAAGCGCGCGAAGATGCGCAGGTTCTCGCGCTCGCGCTGGGCCTCGCCGGTGAGCGTCGCCATGCCGACGTCGGAGAGCGCGGCCAGGGCGGCGCCGTCGAGGCGCTGGGTCTCGCCGCCGCGCGCGGTCGCGAAGTCGAGCGTGATCGTGGCGCGCCCGATCTTGATGAGGTCGCCGGACTCGAGGCGCGCGCGCTGGACGCGCTGGCCGCGCAGCATGGTCCCGTTCGAGGAGCCGAGGTCGAGAGCCCACACGCCCTCGGAGTCGGTCTCGATGCGGCAGTGGTGACGCGAGACCTGCGAGCTCGCGAGGCGGATGTCGTTGTCGAGCGCGCGCCCGATGGTCACGACCGAGCGCTCGAGCTCGAGCTCCGTGCGGACGCCATCCTCGACGACGGTGATCTTCATGCGCTAGCCTCTGGCGCAGGCCGTGCGATCGCGCTCGCCCGCCGTGGGCGAGTGTGAAACCGCACGCTCGAGCGGCTCTACCCAGCCAGAAACTGCAAGATAACCGCACAGCCCCCTTCCGAGCGGCCGTGCGCACCCGCACATGGAACCCAAATCGTGGTACCACAAGGGCTTACGCTTCAAGTGCACGCAGTGCGGCAACTGCTGCAAGAACCACGGCGAGTACACCTACGTGTCGCTCTCCGAGGTCGAGCTGCAGGCGATCCCCAAGTTCCTCGGGATCTCGCGCCGGGAGTTCCTCTCGCGCTACTGCGAGAAGGTGCCGGGGCACCACCCGACCCTGCGCATGGACCAGCCCGCCTGCCCGTTCCTGAACGCGGAGGGGCGCTGCGACATCTACCCCGTGCGACCCAAGCAGTGCCAGACGTGGCCCTTCTGGACCGAGAACCTCGTCGAGGAGACGTGGAAGGGACCGGTGAAGGAGTGCTGCCCGGGGATCGACGAGGGACCGCTCACGCCGGCCGACGAGGTCGAGCGCATCGCCCGCGAGACGGACGAGTGGTACGGCGGCTGAGCGCCGCCGCGCGTCGGTGAGCGCCTCGGCGTGCGGCGAGGGCCGACAGGAGCGCGCTCGTCGGAGAGCGTCTGAGCGGACTACCGCAGCGGAGCCTGCGCCGTACGCGGGCTACTGGCGACTCGCGGAGCCGAAGCTGCGACGTCCGAGCCGCACCCGCGATGCGCGGACGACGTCGCGCGGTGCGGTCGCCCGCGGAGACGAAGTCGCGGACCACGCGCGGGGCGCGCAGATCGCCGAGGTGGCCGCCGCGCGCGCCTAGGCGCCCGTGTAGCGCGGGGCGCGCTTCTCGGCGAAGGCGGCGAGGGCTTCCTTGCGGTCCTGCGTCGGCAGCACGAGCTCGTAGCAGCGCGCCTCGACCTCGAGACCCTGCGCCTGCGGCAGCTCGCAGCCCTCGTCGATGGCGCGCTTGGCGGCGCGCACGGCGACCGGACCGTTGGCGGCGATCGCGCGCGCCACCTCGAGCCCCTTCTCGCGCAGCTTGCCTTCGTCGGCGACGAAGTTGACGAGGCCCATGCGCTCGGCCTCGGCGGCGCTGAGCTTGCGCGCGGTGAGGATCAGCTCCTTCGCGCGCGCCTTGCCGATCAGGCGCGGCAGGCGCTGGGTGCCGCCGGCGCCGGGGATGATCGCGAGCGAGGTCTCGGTCAGGCCGAGCTGCGCATGCGGCGCGGCGATGCGCAAGTCGCAGGCGAGCAGGAGCTCCGTGCCGCCGCCGAAGGCAAAGCCGTTGATCAGGCCGATCGTCGGCTGGGGCAGCGCCTCGACGTCGTCCATCACGCGCCGAATGTTCTTCACGAAGTGCGGCACGCGGTCCATGGGCATCGTCTTGCGCTCCTTCAGGTCCGCGCCGGCGCAGAAGGCCTTGTCGCCCGCGCCGGTGATCAGGATCGCGCGCACGCTCGTGTCGCCCTTGAGCTCGTGGCACAGCTTGCGCAGGCGCCGCAGCGTCGGGAACGAGAGGCAGTTCATCACGTCGGGACGCTGGATCGTCAGCGTGACGATGTCACCGTCGCGCTCGCAGGAGACGAGTTCCGGCTGGTCGGGGACGTCGGACGGGAAGTCGTCGATGTAGCTCATGGGGCGCAGAGGATAGCGGCGGCCCCTAGGGCGCGCGCTACTCGACGCGCACGAGCGCGCCGGAGCGAACGTCGGACTCGGTGACGCGCAGGGCCAGCGCGCGGACGCCGAGCCGCGCCTGGAGGCCGCCCTCGACGCGCACGGAGCCAGCGCCCGTGTCGCTGTAGGGCACACGCAGGCGCGCGACTCCGTCGGAGCCGACCACGGCGCGAGCGCGATAGCCGAGCGTCCAGTTGCCACAGCGCAGGTTCGCGGCGAGCTCGAGCACTTCACCCGGCTGGCCGCGGACCTCGACGCGCGCGCCGGCGACGCGCTCGTAGAGCAGGCCGCCCGGCTCGCGCGGACCGCCGCCCGTGCGCGCGCGGCGCTCGTCGACTTCGTCGGGCACGTGCACGAGCCGCAGGAACGGCACGGGCTCGCCTTGCAGCAGCAGGCTCGGCACGAGCGAGCGGCGCAAGC
>CAITGX010000199.1 GCA_903892045.1 uncultured Planctomycetota bacterium
CCGTCGCACAGCACGGTCAGCAGCGGGCACATCACCGCCACGCCGATCACGCGCGGCATGACGAGGTAGCTGATGCGATCGATCGACATCACCTCGAGCGCCGCGAGCTCCTCGCTCACCGCCATGGTGCCGATCTCGGCGGCGAGCGCGCTGCCCACGGTCGCCGCGAGGATCGTCGCCGTGATGAACGGGCCCATCTCGCGGCACATGGACAAGGCCACGATCGTGCCGATCTGGTCCTGCTGCCCGAAGTTCGCGAGCTCGAGACCGGTCTGCAGCGCGACGATCATGCCGATGAACACGCCGACGAGCAGCACCACGTGCACGACCTTGAGGCCCGACTGGTAGAGCTGGTCGGCGATCAGCGTGCGCCGCCGCAGCATGCCGGGCAGCCGCGCGAGGACCTGGACGCAGAGCTCGAGGCGGAAGCCGATGTCGGCGAGGACCGCTTGGAAGAGGGCCAGCATCGCTCAGCGCCCTCCGCTCTCGCGCGCGGGCCAGCCCGGACCGGGGAACGCCGGCCGCAGGAACTCGAGGCCACTCGCGCGCGACTCGCGCCAGCGCAGCAACCCGAACAAGAACGACGTCTCGCGCACCATGTCTCCCTCGCGACGATACTTGCGCCGCGACCAGAGTCCACTTGCGTACTCGCGCACCTCAGCCTCATCGCGCTCGCGCCGCCACAGCCCGAGCCAGGCTCGCTCCTGCGTGCGGCCCGTGCCGCTCTCGCGGCGGTAGAGCTCCCACAGCCAGCCGTAGTGCTCGTCGATGTCGGGCATGTGCAGCAGCGGGAGAAGCGTGGGGAAGGCGAAGCGCGAGCGACCTTCCTGCTCGCGGTACTGGTACAGCGGCCAGAGCTTGCTCCAGCTCGCGACGCGGCGCCCCTCGCGGTCGTCCTCGACGAAGTGGTCCCAGAACGGAAAGACGACTTCCCCTTGGCGCTGCCCGGTCGCGTAGGTCTCGTGGCGCTGGTTGAAGATCGGCCACAGGAACCAGCGGCTGTCGAGGCCATCGCTCTCGACGTGCGAGTAGAAGGGCCACGCGCGCGAGATGCGCGCCTCGCCGCTCGTGCCGGGGCGCTGCACCTTCACGAACGGCCACGGGCCGGCCCACGACCAGTACCCGGAACGCTCGTCCTCGGCGTAGCCGAAGAAGGGCCACAGAGCGTTCCAAGCGCTGTAGGTCTGCTGCCTGCGCTCACCGTAGAACGGCCAGAACATCCACGTCGTGGCCTGCTGCGATTCCGGGCGTTCGAGTCCTTCGCGCGACCACGTGACGAGCGGCCAGGCGAGGAATCCGCCCTCGGAATGGCCGGGGCGCGAGACGCCGGCGAGCGGCCAGACGTGCGCATCGAGCTCGCCGCGCTTGTTGCGGCCCCAGCTGAACAGCGGCCAGAGCAGGTGGTGGTAGACGCCCCCGTCGCGCTCGGTGCGCATGTAGACCGGGAACATGAAGAACGAGAGCCGGTCGTAGGTCGCGAAGTTGTCCCACACGCCGCCGAACGGAAACACGCCCTGCAGCGTGCGCCCGGTCGAGTCCTCGCCCCACAGGGTGAGCGGCCACGCCGTGAGGCGCCAACCGGGCTGGCCGTTCGCGTCCGGCTCGCGGTCGACGCGCACGAGCGGCAGCAGCTGCGTCTGCGAGCGATCCGGCCACTCGCGGTGCGTGCCGAGCGGCACGAGGAAGCGCGTGAACGACGACTCCTCCATGCGGCCTGCGTCGTCGTGCCCGTCCTGCGTGTCGAACTCGTCGCGGCACACCAGCGGATGCAGCTCCCACTCGCGCAGCTTCCCGTCCGGTCGCTCGCGCCGCGTGCGCAGGACGCCGCCGAGCGCCTCGTGCTCGTCCTCGCCGCCCGCGGTCGAGAGGTGCGAGTAGAGCGGCGCGAGGTGCACATCGTCGCGCGGCGAGGCGCAGCCCGCGCCCAGCATCAGGCAGAGAAATCCGCCCGCTGCGGGAACGAAGGGGGCGGGGAGGCGCGCGTCCATGGCGCAGAGGATCGTCCACGCATGAGTGCGGTTTCAAGTGCGGATCCCGCTCGCCTTGTCCGCATTCCGGCGCGTTGCTACCGTCGCGCGCGAGACTTCCATGGCCACGTACCTCAGCGGAATCCAGCCCAGCGGCCTGCCGCACCTCGGCAACTACTTCGGCGCGATTCGCCAGCACATCGAGCTGCCCAAGGGCGGCGGCGAGCACTTCTACTTCATCGCCGACTACCACGCGCTGACCACCAGCCGCGACGCGGCCAAGCTGCGCGAGAGCGTGCGCGAGGTCGCCGTGACCTACATGGCGCTCGGCCTCGACACCGAGCGCGCCACGTTCTTCCGCCAGAGCGACGTGCCCGAGGTGTGCGAGCTCGCGTGGCTGCTCTCCACGGTCACCGGCATGGGCCTGCTCGAGCGCGCCGTCTCGTATCGCGACAAGATCGAGCGCGGCATCGCCGCCACGGTGGGGCTCTTCACCTACCCGGCGCTGATGAGCGCCGACATCCTCGCCTACGACTCGAACCTCGTGCCGGTCGGCGTCGACCAGAAGCAGCACGTCGAGATCGCGCGCGACATGGCGCAGTCCTTCAACGCGACCTACGGCGAGACCTTCGTGCTCCCCGAGGTGCAGGTCTCGCCGACCCCCAAGGTGCCCGGCATCGACGGCCAGAAGATGTCGAAGAGCTACGGCAACTCGATCTGGATCTTCGAGACCGGCAAGCCGCTCAAGAAGCTCGTGGGCCAGATCCTCACCGACAGCCGTGCGCCCGAGGAGCCCAAGGATCCGGCCGGCGTGCTGCTGGTCGATTTCCTGCGGCTTTTCGTGGCTCCCACGGAGCTCGCCGACTGGGAGGAGCGCATCCGCAAGGGCGGCGAGGGCGCGCCGGGCTACGGGCACCTGAAGATGCGCGTCATCGAGTGCATCGAGGAGACCTTCCAGTCCGCGCGCGCACGCCGCGCCGAGCTGCTCGCCGACCCCGCCGAGGTCGACCGCGTCCTGCAGCGAGGTGCCGAGCGTGCCCGGGCGCGCGCTCGCGCCACCCGCGACCGCGCGCTGCGCAACTGCGGTCTGCGCTGAGCCGGAGCGCGCTCGCGAGCGCGCCGCGACCCACGAGGAACACGCCATGAATCGACGCATCGACCTCCGCCGTTCCCTCTCGCTCGCTGCGGCGCTCGCAGCCCTGTGCGCCTGCGCCAGCGAGCGCCCGGCTTCCGGGGCCGCGCCCTCCGCGAGCCCGTCCGAGGAGCGCCCGGCCGCCCGCGGCGCTCCGGCGTGGCCGTCGGAGTTCGAGCGCGAGGCGGTCCTCGCCGCCACGCGCATCGAGATCGTCGGCCCCATCGGCTTGCTGGACCACGTGGC
>CAITGX010000200.1 GCA_903892045.1 uncultured Planctomycetota bacterium
CCGAGCCAGCGCACGTCCTTCTGGATCGACTCGACGTACTCGACCTCTTCCGTGGTCGGGTTCGTGTCGTCGAAGCGCAGGTTGCACACGCCGCCGTGGCGCTGGGCCAGCCCGAAGTTGACGCAGATCGCCTTGGCGTGGCCGATGTGGAGGTAGCCGTTGGGCTCGGGCGGGAAGCGCGTGTTGAGGCGCCCTCCGTGCTTGCCGGCGGCGCGGTCCGCGAGGATGCGCTCCTCGACGAAGTGGGAAGCCTCGGGGACGGGATTCGGTGCGGCGGGGTTGCTCATGGCTCGTGTGGGTTTCGCCTTCAGGGGGCGAAGATGAGCACTGTAGCGAGCCCGAGGGGCTTTCAGCGAGGCGCGAGGCGCAGGAGCAGCCCGTCGCGCACGGACGCGACCGGCTCGAGCTTCGCCCGCGCGGCGAAGGCCTCGGGGAAGGCCGGGGGACGGCCGTTCTCCTGGAACCACACCACGGACCCGCCCGCGAGCGACGCCGCCTCGGCCGCACGCTCCCACGCCTTGGCGCCGCCGCGCAGGAAGCGCACTTCGAGGCCCTGCTCGAGCCAGACCAGCTCGGGGCCGTTGGACCAGCAGGGACCGCTCAGGTTGGAGGCGCGGAGCGCCACCGTCACCGGATGCTCCTGCCACAGCCGCGTATGGAACCCGCCGGCGCCTTCGTCGCGCCAGTGCTCGAGCCGCTCTCTCGCGCGCGGAGCGGCATCGAGCCACGCGAGCGCGACGAGCACCGCACCCGCGATCGAAGGCAACGGCCACGCCGAGAGGACTGCGCTCCAGCCGAGGATCACGGCCATCGGGAGCAAGGGGAGCAGCAGCCGATCGCCGATCGGATCGAGCACCACGCTCGACGCGAGGGTCACGAGCAGCACCGCGTAGAGGCCAGAGAAGCTCGCGAGCAACGCCAGCGATGCGCGCAGCTCGGGACGCCGGACCATCGAGACCGCGAGCGACACGACGAGAACCGCGATCACGGCCCAGCTCATCCAGCTCGCCTGCGCGGGCTCGGCCCACAGCCGCAGCGTGCGCGCAGCCGCGTCCAGTGCCTCGGTGAAGCCCTGCGGCGTCTCGTCACGGCCCCCGGTCCAGCTCGATTCGAGCGCGCGATTGCGGAGGAACCACAGCCCGAGCGGCGCAAGCGAGAGCAGCGAATACGTCGCCACACGTCGCAGACGCTGCGCGAGACTCCCCCACTCGGGCCGCGCGAGAGCGACGAGCGCCACCGACAGCACCAGCGAGATGCCCAGATAGCGCTGCAGGCACGCCAGCGCACTCAAGGCGACGAGCCAGGCGAAGCGGCCCCGCGTGAACTCGCGCTGGAGCGCCAGTGCGACGGCGAGCGAGCCGAGCACGAGCGGCAGGAAGAAGGTCTCGGAGACGACCTGCACCGTGTACTCGTGCATGCGCCACGAGAGCGCCAGCGAGCCAGCGGTCGCCGCCGCCGCGAGGTGCGATCCTGAGAGTCGAAACGCGAGCCAGGCCGACAGGGAGATGCTCGTCGCGAGCGCCGCGAGATGCAGCGCGCGCAGGGCCTCGAGCACGTCGAGCCCGAGCAGGTCGAGCGCGGCCATCACCGCCGGGTAGAGCGGTGGCCAGAGGGAGAACACCTCGCCCAAGCAGGTCACGAGCCCGTCGCCACGCGCGAGGCTCGCCCCGGCGGACAGGTGCCAAGCCGCGTCGCCGTCGACTCCCAGCCCGTACAGCGAGCTCGCGCTCGCGCTCGCGAACACGGCACTGAGCGCGGCCACGAGCACGAACGCGGCGCAGGCCAGGGCATCGCGGCGGAGAGCGGGCGTCATCGGCAAGGGCCAGTGTAGCTGCAAGTGCAGCAGCCCCGACCGCGCGAGGCGTGGCCGGGGCTGCGTCGGATTGGGCTGGCGGGGAGCTCCCCGCGCGGCTCACTGGGCGAGGATCTGGTCGAGCGCGCCGATCGCCTCGGGGTCCTCGTTGCCGATCTCCTTGGCCTTGGCGGCGAAGATCTTGGCGCGCGGCAGGTCGGCGAGCGGCTGCGAGCACCACATGGCGGCCATGTAGTTCATCTCGAAGTGCAGCGCCTTGTCGACCATCTTGCCCGTGGCGTTGAGGCCCTCGAGCGCCGTCAGGGCCGCACGCGCGGTGTCGTCATCGCGGACAGTGCGGAACTGCGCCTGCACGCACATCTCGAGCAGGCCATTCTCGTTCTTCGCATCGAGCTCGCGGCCGGCCGCGAAGGTGGCCTCGTCGCCGTTGCCGCTCTTGAGCAGCGCCTTCACGGCGCGCAGCTTGCGGCCCGCCTTGTTGTCCTTGTCGAACTCGAGCGCGCTGCGCACGGTCGCGACGTAGAGCTTGGCGGCCACGCTGTCCGCCGAGAGGCTCTCGAGCGCCTCGGCGAGCTTGTCCCAAGCCGCCATGCGCGCGTCGCCGGTCGCCTGCTCGTACTCCGCGACCTTGGCCTTCGCGTCGGCGAGGTCCTTCTTGCCGGTCGAGACGATCTTCTCCATCTCGGGCACGAACGCGGCCGGGCCACCGGGCATGTAGCCCATCTGGCCGAAGACCTCGCCCTCGGGCGTCATCAGCAGCAGCGTCGGGAAGCCCTGGATCTCGTACTTCTCCGAGAGCTCCTTGTTGCGCTGGGGGTTGGGCACCTTGGCCTTGACCGCCTCGGCGCGCGGGTAGTCGAGCGCCACGAGCACGAAGCTCTTCTTGGCGGCCGTGAGGAACTCCTCCTTCGAGAAGACCTCCGCGTCGAGCTTCTTGCACCAGCCGCACCAATCCGAACCGGTGAAGTCGACGAACAGGTCCTTCTTCTCGGCCTTGGCGATCTTGACGGCTTCGTCGAAGTCCGCGATCCAGCCTTCACCGGCGAACGAGGGGGCCACGAGGGCGATCGAGCCGACGAGCGAGAGGGCGGCGGCGCGGAACGAGAGCAACATGCACGATCCTTGGTTGTGGGTGCTGGGATTTCGGGGGAAGGGCGCCGCGCGCTCCAGCGCGCCGCGGCCCGTGCCCCTGCGGGTCTAGCGGGCAAGATGGTACCCGCCACAGGCCGGGGACAGTCACGGGGCGGGGAACTTACCGAGACCGCACGTTGAGGGTGCTCTGCTAGCTTCTGGAGCATGGAAACGGTGCCGGCGCGGCTCGGTCCCAAGGGCTGGCTCGCCCCGGCGCTCGCGGCCCTGTGCGCAGTGGCCCTGCTGCTCGCCCGGACCGCCCCCCACGGCCCGGGGCTCGACAGCGACGGAGCGCAGTACCTCGCCGCGGCGGCGAGCCTGCTCGAAGGTCGCGGCTGGCTCGGCGTGGACGGGGAGCCCTACGTCCTGTGGCCCCCGCTGCACCCCACGCTGCTCGGGCTCTGCGGCGGGCTGGGCTGCGGGCAGGGCGAGCGCGTCGTATTGCTGCACTCGCTCGCGCTGGCGGCGGCTGCACTGCTCGCGGCCTGGATCGCGTGGCGCCTCTCAGGCTCGCGCGCGAGCGCCGGCCTCGCGTCGTTCGCAGTCGTCGCGCTGGCGCTGCCTGCCGCTGCCATGGCCTGGAGCGAAGCGGTCTTCACCACGCTCGTGCTCGCCTCCTTGGCAGCCCTGCTGAGCTGGCAGGATCGACGCTCGCTCGGGGCCCTCGCGGTGCTCGTGACCTGCTGCGCCCTCGCGCTGCTCCAGCGCTACGTCGGTGTCCTGCTGCTCGCGTCGGTGTCGCTCGGACTGCTCGTCGATCGCGCCGG
>CAITGX010000201.1 GCA_903892045.1 uncultured Planctomycetota bacterium
GTCGCCACCGGCCTCACCCCCATCGCCCTCGTCACCGGGCCGGGCGCCGCGCATGCGGCCGCTCCGCTCTCGGCCGCGGGCGCCAAGAAGCTCGTCGTCGTCACCGGCGCCGACCACTACAGCCCGGACGGCACCGCCGCGGACATCGCCGCCGCGGTCACGGCCCACGGCGCGCTCGCGTTCGTCGCGGCCGCGAGCTCGGCCGGCAAGGACCTGCTCGGCCGCGTCGCCGGACTGCTCGACTGCGCCCCGCTCGCGGACTGCATCGCCTTCAGCCACGCAGGTGGCACGTTCACCGTGCAGCGCCCGATCCTCGCCGGCAAGGCGCTCGTGACGGCCCAGAGCACGAGCAAGGTGTGCTGCGCGACGCTGCGCCCCAACACCTTCGCCGTTGCCTCGGGCTCCGGTGCGGCCGAGGTCTCGACCGTCGCCACCAAGGGCGGCAAGGTCAAGGTCACCGGCGTGGCGGCCAAGGGCGACGCCAAGCTCGATGTGAAGGAAGCGCCCGTCGTCGTGTCCGGCGGGCGTGGCCTGCGCGAGGCCGCGGGCTTCAAGGTCGTCGAGGACCTCGCAGCGGCCTTCGGCAACGCGGCCGTCGGCGCCTCGCGCGCGGTGGTCGACTCCCACTGGCGTCCGCACAGCGAGCAGGTCGGCCAGACCGGCAAGACCGTGGCCCCGCAGCTCTACATCGCGGTCGGCATCTCGGGCGCGATCCAGCACCTCGCCGGCATGCGCACCTCGAAGGTCATCGTCGCCATCAACAAGGACGCGGCGGCCCCGATCTTCAAGGTCGCGGACTACGGCATCGTCGGTGACGCCTTCGAGATCCTGCCGGCCCTCACGGAGGCCGTGAAGAAGGCCAAGGCCTCGAACTGAGGCGACCCGCTTCCTCGGGCATGGCACCTCCGGCCCCGGAGTCGCGCGCGCGGCTCCGGGGCCGAGTGCTTTCCGGGAGGCGGCGCATCGGAGCAGGTCGCGCGGGGCGCGGGCACTCGCGGCGCGGACCCACGCGGGCACGAGAGGACCCTTGGGCACGAAAAAAGCCCCGTCAGGGGCTCGTCGTCGCGGCGGGCTCTCCCGTGCGCGTGCTCCCCGGTCGGCGAGGGGGAGGTGGTGGGCCGCACTGGATTCGAACCAGTAACTTCCACGCTGTGAACATGGCACTCTGCCGATTGAGTTAGCGGCCCTACGTGGGGCGGGGAGGATAGCGGTCACCGGGACGGGCGGCAAGCCCCCGGGGTAGGCGGCGACGGCCCCCAAGGCACCGTCACAGCAGGCCGGGGAGGCCCGAGAGAGCCCGTGACCGCCCGCGCGACCGGTGGAAACCCTCTACGCCGCTGGGGCCACGCTCGAGCCGCGCGCGCGGGCCCGAGCCATGGCTACTTGCCCTCGGCCGGCCCCTCGCCGTCGAAGTCCTTGCCGACGCTGCCCTTGAGCTGGTCGCGCAGCTTGGCCTCGGCACGCCGCAGCATCATGCGCAGCGCGTCCTCGGTCCGTCCCCCGAGCTGCTCGCCCGCCTCGCGCAGGGACTTGCCCTGGAAGAACACCAGCGTGATGGCTTCGCGGTACTCGTCGGGAAGCTCCGCGAGCGCCTCCTCGAGCCGTCCGGCGCGCTCCTTGCGCTGCACGAAGCCGGTCACGGACAGGTCGCGCGAGGCCGGGTCATGGATCGCGGCGCTGCCGTCCTCATCGGAGCTGCCGGCCGAGAGCGAGACTTCCTTGCTGGTGTCGCGCTTGGACGCGCCCCAGTGCTCGGCGCGGTCGCGGATCTTGTTCTGCAGGATCTGCATCAGCCAGCGCAGTAGCGCGGCCTCGCCGCGGTGCTCGTACTTGGCGAAGTCGCGCGTGGCCTCGCGGAACGTGGTCTGGGCGAGGTCATCGGGATCCTCGCGCTGACGCAGGCGCGGACCGAGCTTGCGGCGCGCGGACTCGACCATCACGGCGTAGTAGCGCGCAAAGAGCTCGCCGAGCGCCTCGGCGTTGCCCGCTTGCGCGCGCTGCACGAGCTCGTTGGCCTCGAGCTTCGAGAGATCCTCGAACCCGCTCGCGCCCGCTTCCTGCTTGCCGGAGTCCGTCGACATGTGCGTGGAGCGTACTCGTCGGAAGGCCACCGCGACAGGTGGACACCGGCGTCCTCAGCCGGAAGTCCGCCCCGCCCGCGCAAGAAACTCGGTTTCCTCGAGCACCGTGATCCCGAGCTCGGCGGCCTTGCCGCGCTTGGAGCCCCCACCGTCGCCAGTGACGAGGAAGTCCGTCTTGGCGCTGATCGAAGAGGCCACCTTGCCGCCGAGACTCTCGACGAGCTTCTTGGCCTCGGCGCGTCCCATGGCCACCAGTGTGCCCGTGAAGACCACGGTCTTGCCGGAGAACGGACTGTCGGTCGCCACCTCGTGGCGCGGGTACTCGAGCACCACGCCACCGGCGAAGAAACGCTCGAGCAGGGCCTGGTTCTCTGGCTCGGCGAACCAGGCGCGCAGGCTCGACGCACTCTCGGGGCCGATGCCCTCGACCTGCTGCAACTCGTCCTCGCTCGCGGCGCGCAGCTCGTCGAGCGAAGCGAAGTGGAGCGCCAGCGAACGTGCTGTCGCCGCCCCGACGTCGGGAATCCCGAGGCAGGTGAGGAAGCGCTCGAAGGTCGGCCTGCGCGCCTTCTCGATCTCGGAGAGCAGGTTGGTCACCGTCTTCTCGCCCCAGCGCTCGAGCGCGACGAGCTCGTCGCGGCGCGCAGCGAGGTGGAAGAGGTCCGCGAGCCCGCGCAGCAGGCCGGCGTCGTGCAGCTGCTCGACCATCTTCTCGCCGAGTCCGTCGATCTCGAGCGCTCCGCGGCGCGTGCCCATCAGCGTGCGACCGACGATCTGCGGACGGCACCCGTACACGTTCGGGCAACGCCAGAACTTGCCTTCCTGCACGAGGGGCGTGGCGCAGTCGGGGCATGTGCTCGCCATGGCAAAGGGTGCGCGCCACTCCCAGATCACGCCGCTGCGAATCGCACTCGCCACGCGTAGCGACTCCGGCACCGACGCGGCCCAATCCTTCGGCGCCTCCCCGGCCGCGGCCTCGGCCACGCCCATGACCTGCGGGATGACGTCGCCAGCGCGGTGCAGGAACACGCGGTCGCCGATGCGCAGGCCGAGCGCGCTCACGTGGTCGGCGTTGTGCAGCGTGCTGTGCCGCACGACGACACCGCCGATCTCGACGGGATCGACGTGAGCGCGCGGCGTGATGCGGCCGAGAGCGCCCACCTGCAGCTCGATGGCGCGCAAGGTGCTCGTCGCCTCGTTGGCGGGGAACTTGTGGGCGTACTGCCAGCGCGTCGAGCGCGCCGTGGTGCCGAGCCGCTCGCGCAGGTCGAGGCGGTCGAGCTTCGCCACCACTCCGTCGACGTCGAACGGCAGGTCCGCGCGGCCGAGCTCGAGACGAGCGTGGTAGGCGAGGCACTCCTCGAGCCCGTGAGCGCGCTCAGCCCAGCGGTTCACCGGAAAGTGCCACTGATCGAGCGCGGCGCGGGCATCCCAGTAGGTCGCGAACTCCGCGCCCTCGACGCGCACGACGGCCCACGGCTGGAATACGAGTGGATAGCGCGCGACCTCGGCCGGATCGCTGCGGCGTATGGCGCCCGCGGCGGCATTGCGCGGGTTGGCGAGCGGCGACTCGCCCGCCGCGACGCGGCTCTCGTTGAACGCCCGGAAGGCCGCGCGCTCGATCAGCACCTCGCCGCGCACCTCGAGCAGGCGCGGAGCCTTTCGGGTCCCCTCGTGGAGTCGCAAGGGGACGTTGCGCAGCGTGCGCAGGTTCGCGGTGACGTCCTCGCCGAACTCTCCGTCGCCGCGCGTCAGTCCGCGCACGAGGACGCCGTCGACGTAGGTCAGCGATGCGCTGGCGCCGTCGAACTTGGGCTCGACGACCCAGTCGAGCACTTCTTCGTCGGGCAGCAGCAGGAAGCGGCGGATGCGCGCCTCGAAGTCGCGCACTTCCTCGACCGAGAAGAGGCTGTCGATCGAGAGCATCGGCACCTCGTGGCGCCGCTTCTCGAAGCCCTGCCCCTCGGGCAAGGGAGCTCCGACGCGCTGCGTGGGGCTCTCGGGGGCCACGAGCTCGGGGTGCGCGGTCTCGAGGTCGCGCAGCTCGCGGAACAGTCGGTCGTACTCGGCGTCGCTGATCGCGGGCTGCGCGAGCACGTAGTAGAGGTGGTCGTGGCGCGCGAGCTCCACGCGCAGCTCGGCGGCGCGGGCCGCAGGGGACTGGGCACGGGCCATGTCAGCTCAGGACTCGAGGTCCTTGGGCAGGAACGCCTTCGGGAGCAGCTCCGCGAGGCTCGAGCGCGCGATCTCGCTGGAACGGCCCTGCGTGAACACCGGCAGCTCGGGCGCGAACTCCGCCAGCACTTGCCGACAGGCGCCGCAGGGGAACAGCGCGCCGGGGCGATCGGTGGCGATCGCCACGGCCTTGAAGCGTCGCTCGCCCGCGGCGACCGCCCGGAAGATCGCGTTGCGCTCGGCGCAGATCGTGAGTCCGTAGCTCGCGTTCTCCACGTTGCAGCCCGAGTACACCGTGCCGTCGTGGGCCACGAGCGCGGCCCCGACCTTGATGCGCGAGTACGGCGAGTAGGCGAGCTCCGCCGCCGCGTGCGCCACGCGCATCCAGTCCTCGATTTCGTCCTGACGGAATACCGTTCGATCTTGCGCGCCCATGGGACGCCCGAGTCTTGCGCTCGCTGCCGGAGAGTTCAACGGTTCCGAGCCTCGCCGCCGGGCTCGATGGCGCTGAAGCCGGCGTAGGGCACGCGCAGTCGGACCGAACGACGACCCGTCAGCGGGTCCTCGCGTTCCTCGGGTTCGAACAGCACGTGGGCCTCGCGGTCCACCAGATCGGCGGGCTCGACCTCCAGCGCGCCGCGCACATCGAGCCCGAGCGCCCCCAGCACGCGCTTGACGCGCCGGATGCCCCGCTCGCTCCATGTCAGGCTGTCCCAGCCCGCGGTACGCCCCGCGTACTCGCCCCGCGACACCTCGAGCCGCAGGTTCCAGCGCACGCTTCCGTCGCGCGCCGCCCCGGCGCGCACCTCGGCCACGCGGCAATAGTAAGGACCCTCGGGAATCGACACGAAGGACTCGATGTCCTCCACCTGGCTGAAGTCGTAGTTCACGGCTCGTTTCCTCGCTTGGACTTGGCGGTGCGGGCGCTCGCCCGCTTGCTCCGCAGGCTCCTCGTCGCTCGCCGCCGCCCCAGGTCGCGCGGATTCCTGGAATTTCCCGTGTCGCGGAGCCCGGGCTAGCCTGTGGGTCTTCGACCAGACCGCAGCAGGAGCCCGACCATGCAGCCGCAGATGCGCACCACGTACCGTCCCGTCGCCGAGTCCTCGCAGGCCTCGCGCGCCGAGTTCCTGCTCAAGACCTACGCGCACGTCTTCGCCGCCTTGTCGGCGTTCGCCTTGATCGAGATCGCGCTCTTCAAGAGCGGTGCGGCCGAGTCGCTCCTGCGCATGCTCGGCGGCGCCTCCTGGCTGATCGTGATGGGCGCCTTCATGCTCGTGGGCTGGCTGTGCACCTTCACGGCCCACCGCGTGCAGTCCCTGCCGCTGCAGTACCTCGCGCTCGGTGCCTACGTGCTCATGGAAGCGCTGGTGTTCGTGCCGCTCCTGTACTTCGCGGACGCCCAAGCGCCCGGCACGATCTCGTCGGCCGCCTACGTCACGCTGGCGGGCTTCGCCGCGCTCACCGCCGTCGCCTACTTCACGCGCATCGACTTCTCGTTCCTGCGCGCGGTCCTGATCTGGGCCGGCATCTGCGCGCTGATCGCCGTGGTGGCCGGCGCGCTCCTCGGCTTCGAGCTCGGCACGTGGTTCTCGGTCGCCATGGTCGCGGTCGCCGGCGCATCGATGCTCTACAACACCTCGAACATCCTGCTGCGCTATCCCGAGGACCGCTACGTCGGCGCGGCGCTCGAGCTCTTCGGCTCGGTGGCGCTGATGTTCTGGTACGTGCTGCGCCTCATGAACTCGCGCCGCTAGCGGCAGAACGAGACCCGCACCGCGTTCGTGAGCCCGACCCCGGTGCCATCGGGCGCGGCGGCGTCACGGAACCAGTACTGGAAGATGCGCGAGCTGCCGACCCAGGCGGGGTCGACGGCGAGCGGCAGGTCCAACGCACCCTGCGCATCGAGCGTGAGCACCCCGCTGCGCACGAGCGGCGTGCCGACGTAGCGCGTCCCGCCGTAGAACGGCACGGACGCCTGCGTGACTCCGTGGAACAGCACGCCGTTCGCGTTCGGCGTGCCGCCGCGCACCTCGAGGTGGAAGCCACCGCCCGAGCGCGACGGGATGCCGCGGTAGTCGAGCCGCGCCTCGCTGCCCGACGAGCCGACCTTGCCCGCGCCGAAGACGGCGGGCGCGTCGCAGGAGAACTCCCACGCGATCGCGACGTTCCAGGGCGCCAGCGCGTCCGCGCCACGCCGCAGCTCGAGCACGTAGTCGCCGGGCTCGAGGTCGCGCACGTAGAGGTGCTCGAGGTTGTCGACCGAGCTTTGCGAGAGCACGTTGCCGCCACCGAAGTACGACTGGCCCAAGGGGCCCACGAGCGAGACCAGCGCGCCCTGCGCGTCGACGCGCCACAGCTCGAGATCGAAGTTGGGCTGGCTCCAGCCGTTGAACGTCGGTGTGACTTGCCGGTTCCACGTCGCGAGCACGGAGGCGTGCTCCTTCTGCGACTCGACCGTGAAGCGCCAGTAGCGCGCGTTGCCCGTGGCGAGCTGCGCGCGCTCCCAGCCCTGCGGGTCGACGAGCGGCGCCACGGCGGCGCTCGCCGCGCCGGATTGCTCGCCCGCCGTCAGGATCCAGTGCGAGCGATCGACGTGGATCTGGTCCGCTCCGTAGATCATGTCGAGCGGAGTCGTCGTCACGCCGCGGCTCGCGCCCGACACCGGCGCGGAGTTGCTCCAGCCCGGACGGTGCGTCGCGCCCGCCATCAGCGCAGCCTTCACGACCTCCGGCCGCTCCGCATCGGGATTGCCGGGCAGGCTCGTGCGCGCCGACTGCACGAGCAAGGCGCAGGCGCCCGACACGAGCGGCGTGGAGTAGCTCGTCGCCCCCGCCGGCGCGACCAGCTCCGGCTTCTGCCGACCGGGCCGGTCGTAGCCGGTGAGCGTGAAGCCCGCGCGGTGCTGGCCGTCGCTGCGGCCGCACGAGATCGAGTTGAACGAGTGGCTGAGCAGCGGGACGTCGAGCGGCCCGGCACCGTTGTTCACTCCGACGCACACGAGCAGGCCCTGCGCGTCGATCGCCGAGTCGAGCTTGCGGTGCACGAAGTTCGGGCCGCTGCCGCTGCCGACCCACGAGTGGTTGAGCACCTTCGCGGGCGAGAGGAGCGGCGGAGTCGTGCCGGTGCCGTTGATGAAGCCGCCGCCGAGCCAGTGACTCGCCTCCCAGCAGTGAATCGACGCGATCGCGGGCGCGAGGCTCGTCGCGCTGCCGTAGAGGAACTGCCCCACCACGGTCGCGTGGCCGCTCGTCGCGGGCTGGGGGCTCGCGAGGGTGAAGGTCTTGCCCGCGAACTCGGGCGAGCTCGCATCGGGCGCCCAGCCCGGCGCGCTCGCCTCGATCTGGCCGACGGGAACGCCAGCGCCGCTGGGGACGGCACTGCCCAGTCGCCGCCGCAGCGCCGTGAGCCCGGTCTCATCCGCGATGCTCTGCGCCGACGACAGCGGCGCCAGGGCGAGCAACGCGGCGAGCACGAGGCGGGGGGAGCGCAGGTCCATCGGGGTAGCGGGGCTCGTGGCCCCTCGTGGAGGAGTTCAGCCTAGCAGTGGGCCGAAAACCGGTGACGTCCCCCACTGTCAGGGCCGGGTACACTCCGTGTTCACCCCATGAACGAAGCCACCCGCGACCACGGTCCCCAGCCTCTCGCCGCGCTCCTCGAGCGCCACGAGCTCTCCCCCACGGACCTCGTGCGCGCCTCGAGCGAGCAGCTGACCCACAAGATGGTGGCGCGGGCCAGCAAGGGGCGTCACCTGACGGGCAACACGATGGGCAAGGTACTGCGGGCCCTCAACGCGGCCACCCAGTCGACCTACGACCTGCCCGACCTGTTCAACTACAAGCCCTGAAGGCTGTCACGCGGCTCGCGCCGGCGCGGTGGCGCGTGCGAGCGCGGCGGCGAGCTCCTCGCGCCGCACGGGCTTGGCGAGGTAGCTGTCCATGCCGGCGGCGAGGCAGCGCTCGCGGTCGCCGGTGAGCGCATTGGCGGTGAGCGCCACGATCGGCACCCGGCCGCGAGCCCCGGCGAGCGCGCGAATGCGGCGCGTCGCCTCGAAGCCATCGACGTCCGGCATCTGGCAATCCATCAGGATCGCGTCGAAGTCCTGCTCGGCGGCGAGCTCCACGGCGCGCGCCCCGTCGGCGGCCTGCGTCGCGCGAGCGCCGAGTCGCGCGAGCTGCACCTCGAGCAAGCGCCAGTTGACCGGATTGTCCTCGGCGACGAGCACTCGCAGGCCCGTGCGCAGCTCGCGCGGCTCGTGCATCGCGCTCGCGGGCGCTGCGCCATCGTGCACGGGCAGCGGGAGCTCGACGCGGAACGTACTGCCCTCGCCGTGCCGGCTCGAGACGCGCACTCGCCCCCCCATCAGCGCCGTGAGCTCGCGCACGATCGAGAGCCCGAGCCCCGTGCCGCCGAAGCGTCGCGTGGTCGCGGTGTCGACCTGCTCGAACTTCTCGAACACCAGCGCGAGTTTCTCGGGCGGAATGCCGAGCCCCGAGTCACTGACCTCGAACGCCAGCGCACCGCCGCTCGTGCACGCGACCTCGACCGACACCCGGCCGCGCTCGGTGAACTTGATCGCATTGCCCACGAGGTTGATCAGGACCTGCCGCACGCGTGTCGGGTCGCCCACTACGCGGGCGGGCACCTCGCCCGCCACGCGCGTCTCGACGCGCAGCGGTTTCTCGCCGACGAGCGGCTGCACCATGCTCGCCACCTGCGCGACCAGCTCGCGCACGTCGAACGGAACGTTCTCCAGCGCGAGCTTGCCGGCCTCGATCTTCGACACGTCGAGGATGTCGCTGATCAGCGCCAGCAAGTGGCGCGCGGACGCGCGCGTGGCCTCGAGCTGGCTGCGCTGTTCCGCGTCGAGCTTCGACTCCGCGAGCAGGTCGGTCATGCCGACGATGCCGTTGAGCGGAGTGCGGATCTCGTGGCTCATGTTGGCGAGAAACTCGGACTTCGCGCGGCTCGCGCTCTGCGCCAGCGCGAGCAGCCGCGCCCCGCCGCGCGCGACCCACAGCGTCGTACCGAGCAGCACGAGCAGCACCGCGATGGCCTGCACGGCGCGCACGCGGCGCTCGCGGCCGACCGCGCGCAGCCACTCGTCCGCCGGGAGATCGAGCACCAGCACGGCCTCGACCTCGCCGCCGGCATCGCGCAGCGGATAGTGCGCACAGACCCAGTTCCCGCGCCGATCCTGCACGACCGTGCCGTCGAAGCCCGACGCGCCGTCAAAGGCCGCGAGCAGGCCCGGCGTGATGCGCGCGCTCTCGACGCGCTCTCCGGGTTCCGCCCGCGCCTCGAGCGCGCCCGCGAGCCGCCCGTCGCGGTCGAGGTCGGTCTCCGCGTCGACGGCCACGCGCACCGTCCCGTCGGGGTCGCGCCACACGGTCGCCATGTCGCCGAGGCGCGGATTTGCCGCAAGCCAGCGCCGCTGCGCCTCGACGAGCGCGAGGTAGCGCGCATCGTCGCGATCGGCGTCTTCGAGAAGCCGCGCGTGCCCGAGGTGCTCGAGCTCAGCCGCGTACATCGGCCCGATGCCCTCGAACGTGCGCGCCATGCGCGCGCTCTCCGCCCTCGCCGCAGCGCGCACCCACAGGCCTCCGGTCACGGCCGCGATCGCCGTCGCGCCGAGGATCGTCGCCGCGCCCATGTAGCGCACGCCGAAGTTGCGCAGCTCCCGCACCGCGAGCGCGATGCAGAGCAGCACGCAGGCCGTGAAGCCGAGATAGTCCCAGAACGCGCTGTCAGCCATGTGGGGAGGAACGCGCTCCGGGGAGGAGCGCGTGTTCCAGCCCCTTGTTCGGGCGTTCGCAGGCGCGATCTCGACCGCTCGAGGGCGCCGCGGACCGCGCGCAGGGAAAGAACTTCCGCTGCCGCGAGCCCGCAAGGGCGCAGGCCCGCGCGCGCCGTCTCCGGCAC
>CAITGX010000202.1 GCA_903892045.1 uncultured Planctomycetota bacterium
GAGTTTTGACCACGACGAGTCGAAGCCGCTCGAGTTCGACTTCTTCAAGTCGCGCATGGTGCGCTCGCTGGACTTCGCGAAGCTGCACGAGCTCGGGCTCGATGGCGCAGACGAGCCGCTCCGTCCGGAGGCGCTCGAGCTCGGACCCGATGGCTCGCTGCTCGTCCTCGACCGGCTCGCGCGGACCCTGTTCCTCGTCGCGGGCGATCTGTCGAGCGTGAAGCCGCTGCGTGCATCGATTGGCCAGCGGCCTGTCGACGTCGCGTGGAGCGCTGCGCAGCGCTGCGCGTGGGTCGTGGACTCGCAGCTGTGTCAGGTGGTCCCCATCGCGCTCGATGCGAGCGCGAGTTCGAGATGCGCCGCCTTCGGCACCCGCGGGCGCGGCGAGGGCGAGCTGCTCCGACCGAGCGGCATCGCGGTCGCGGCGGACGGCTCGCTGCTCATCGTCGACGAGGCGCTGCACCGGGCGACGCGCTTCGACGCGCAGGGACGACCCTTGGGCTCGTTTGGGAGCCGCGGCACGGGCGGGAGAGAGCTTCACAAGCCGCGCGGGATCGACATCGACGAGCAGGGCCGCGCGTGGATCGTGGACTGGGGCAACCATCGCGTCGAGATCCTCACGATCTCGGGCGAGTTTCTCGCTTCGTTCGGCTCGCGTGCGTTCGTGCGCGATGCACGGAGGAGCCGCTGATGCGCTGGCCGTTCCTCTTCCTCGCGCTCGGCCTTGCAGCCTGCACGGCTCCAGCGACGGGGCCCATTCCCGCGCAAGAGCAGGAGGCACGAGAGCCTTCGACGAGCGCCGCACGGCCCTTCGTCGGCCCCGGTGCGTTCCGCAGCAACGGAGGTTCTTGGCTGCTCGAGCTCACGCCCGGCCCTGCGTCGATGCCCGACAACGAGAGCTTCCGCTTCGAGGTGCGCGTCGCCGATGCAAGGAGCGGCGCAGCGGCCGCCGACGTCGCGCTCGCCGTCGATGCGGCGATGCCGGAGCATGGACACGGCATGAACCGCGTGCCGCGCGTGTCTCGGCTCGGAGCTGGTCACTTTCTCGTGGAAGGCATGTACTTCCACATGACCGGTCGCTGGGAGCTGTACGTCGACATCCGGCGCGGCGCCCTGACGGAGCGAGCGCAGTGCCGTGTAGAGTTGGCGGACGAATGAAGCTCGCGCTGCTCCTCCTGCTCGGTTCGCAGGCGCCCGTGCCGCAGGATGCATCGTGGACGGAGCGGGAGTGGACGAAGGCGCGCACGCACACGCCCCTGCCCGATCCGCGTCCGAATCCCACGAACCGGCTCGCCGACAACCCGCACGCAGCACAGCTCGGACAGCGCCTGTTCTTCGACGCACGTTTCTCCGCGAACGGCTCCGTGTCGTGCGCGAGCTGTCACGTTCCGGACCTCGGCTTCGCGGACGGCAAGTCGCTCTCGATGGGCCTCGGCCGCACCACGCGCCACAGTCCGAGCTTGTGGAACGTGGCGCAGCAGCGCTGGTTCTTCTGGGACGGTCGCGCGGACTCGCTCTGGGCGCAGGCAGTGCAGCCGCTCGAGAACCCCAAGGAGATGGGCTTCGATCGCGTCTCTCTCGCGCGCACCTTGCGCGGGGACGCAACCCTGCGCGCCGAGTACGAGGAGCTCTTCGGCGCGTTGCCCGATGTCTCGAGCTGGCCGGAGCGCGCGGCACCCGGCGACGAAGGCTCGGAGCTCGCCGCGGCGTGGAAGCGCATGAGCGCGGAGGAGCAGCGCGCCGCAAGTCGCGTGGCCGCGAACTTCGGCAAGGCGCTCGAGGCCTTCGAGCGCAGACTCGTGCGCGGCGACGCGCCGTTCGATCGCTTCGTCGCGGGTGATGCCAAGGCCCTCTCGGAGAGCGCACGCCGCGGCTGGAAACTCTTCGCCGGTCGCGGAAACTGCCGCTCGTGCCACTCAGGCCCCGCGTTCACCGACGGCGAGTTCCACAACATCGGCATCCCGCCGCTCGCGGGCGGCAAGCCCGAGGATCCTGCGCGCTACGCGGGCATTGATCGCGTGCACCTCGACCCCTTCAACGCGCAGGGTGAGTTCAGCGATGCGCCCGGGGGCGAGGAAGCGCTCGAGCTCGTGACGCTGGAGCGCACGCCCCAGACTTTCGGCGAGTACCGCACGCCCTCGCTGCGCAACGTGGCGCTCACGGCGCCCTACATGCATGAGGGCCAGCTGAAGTCGCTCGCCGATGTCGTGCGCTTCTACTCGACGCTCGAGGGCGCGACGCAGGTCGGCCATCATCAGGAGCAGGTGCTCCAGCCGCTCCATCTCTCGAGCGAGGAAGCCGCGGATCTCGTCGCGTTTCTGGAGAGCCTCACGGGCACGCCAGCGCGCAACGCGCTGCTTGCGCCGCCGTCGTCAGAGCGCTGACGCCCGGGCTCAGGGCGCCAGCGCGAATTGCAGCGCGTTCGACCAGGACGCGGCACCCGGCGCGCCCGGATCGCGATACCAAAGCTGTGCGTGCAGCGCGGCTCCGGTCGGGAGGCCCGCTGCGCCGCCTTGGGCGCTCCACGCCGCGAGATCGAGGCTCCACGTTCCCTCGCAGGAACCGTCGGCGCCACCCGAGCCCGAGGCGACCGTGCGACGCCTCGGCGCAGCAACGCAGCAGGCCCCGCTCCCGATCGGAAGCGAGGCTCGGCCCGTTCCGAGTATGAGCAAGGCGGTGCGCTGCCCCGGCAAGCCGATCGCCGAGAGCCGTGCGCCCTGCGCCAGCGAGTAGCCCTCGAGCGCCAGCTCGGGCACGCAACCCTCCGATGACGGCGGCGCGGCGCACGTGACGAGCGGAGGAGGCGGGATCGTGGGATCGAACGGGAAGGCCCCCATATCGGCGCGCGAGCCATCGGGGTCCTCCATCCCAGGGTGGCCGCTGTCGATGCAAGGCGAGCCCGGAAGCAGCTGGAAGTAGCCGAACTCGGGAGCCCAGAAGAGCGGGTCGGCGTCGATGTTGCCGAGGCCCGGCGCTCCGCCTTCGATGTTCGAGTACTCGATCCAACCGGGATTCCCGAGCGAGCCCCCACTGTTCGCGCGCACGATCGAGTTCACCACGTAGCTGGAGGACTCTAGCCCGACCCCGTTGTTCGCGTAGACCACGCAGCGGTCGAGCGCGGCTTGCCACACGCCCGCGAGCTGGCTCGCCGAATTGCTGCGGAACACCGTGCGCAGCGCCGTTCCGCCGGCGGCCCCGCCTCCGCGACCCAGCAGCTGGTACGGCGACTGCGGGTTCTCGACGATCGCGTTGAAGTCGACCACGCAGTCCTCGAGCACGCACTGGAACGTGCCGCCACCTAGGCCGAGGTTCATCCAGAAGTCCGGATACAGCACGCTGTTCCCGCGCACCAGCGAGCCGCGCAGCGTGCAGAAGGCCGCGCCGCCGCCCGCCTCGCCGGTCGTGTTGTTCAGGACGTTGCAGCGCCAGAGCTCGCTGCGGTACGCGCCTCCACCCCACGACGAGCTGCCGTCGCACGAGTACCCGCGGTTGGACTGGATCCACGAGTCGAAGACCTGGCAACGCGACACGCCCGCTCCCTCCGCCGAGCGGTTGTTCTCCACGAAGCAGCGATCGAGGTTGGCGGCATAGGCTCCACCCCCTTCGATCGAGGCTTCGTTCGAGCGGAGCGTGCACTCGGAGAGCCACAGCGTGCCCGCACCGTAGACGCCGCCTCCGAAGTCTCCCGACTGGCAGTAGCCCGGCGTGCTCGGACCGCCGTTGAACTCGATCACGGTGTCGTACACCAGTCCCTGCGCGAACAGCGCGCCGATCCCATCGCCCTCGTTCGCGTAGTTGCCGCGCACGATGCACCGCCGGACTACACCGTGAACGGTGTCGTCGAACAGCACACCGCCACCGCGCGTCTTCCACGTGCCCGGCACGACGTTGCCTGAGCCATTCTCGACCGTGAAGCCCTCGAGGACCGGATAGCCGCCCTTCAGCCGCACGACGGAGCCGTCGCGATTGCCGCGGATGGTCGTGACCGCCGCGCCACCGGTGCTCGCGACGCGAATCGAGCGCAGCACGTAGTCGAGGCGCTCGTGGTAGATGCCGGGCGCCACGAGAATCGTGTCCCCGTCGTGCGAGCGGTCGATCGCGGCCTGGATCGAGCGCAGAGGCGCTGGCTGCGAGCCGTTGCCGCCGGGCGCGGCCGCCACGTCGACCCACCACGTCGTCGCGGACCGTGCGGAGCCTGCGAGCATCAGCGAAGCGATGACGAACTCGACGCGAGCGAACGACATGGCAGCCCTCCTCGTCATTCCTTGGGCGAGCGCCGCGGGCTCGCCACGCTGCGCCGAAGTCGCAGTCGTGCTCGAACGAGTGCGGAGCGAACGCTCAGCTCGCCTCGAGCGCCGCGAACAGCTCCTGCGGCAGCTTCTGCTCGGCGATGCGCGCGCACAGGCGCTGCCAGCGCTTGGCCACGGTCTCGCGCGGCAGCTGCAGGCGCTCGGCGACCTCGGCCTGCGTGAGGCCCTCGATGCCGTAGTGGATCAGCAGCATGCGGTCCTCCTCTTCGAGCGACTGCACCCACTTCGCCACGAGCTTGAGCGACTCGTCCTTCGAGACGCGACGACTGACGGCCGTCGCGCTGTCGGGCACGTCGAGCAACTCGAGCGCCTTGGATGCGCCGTCGCGCGAGCGCGCCTTGAAGGCCGGATTGTCGAGCTTGCGGAACGCCTCCATGAGCACGTTCTTCGCGATCCGGAAGACCCAGAAGCGAAAGCTGCCCGTCGCGGGATCGAACGTGCCGAAGACGCGCCACGCGCGACACCACACTTCCTGCACCACGTCGCCGGGATCGACCCACTGGCGCAGCTCGGGCCGGATGCGGAGCTCGGCCCAGGTGTACAGCGACGGCGCGATGCGCTCGTAGAGCTCGGCGAAGCGTGCGGAGTCGCCCGACTGCGCCTGCCGCGCGAGCTCGCGCGTGTCCATGCGCTCGGGGTCGTCGGGGCTGCGGCGCTCGGGGGCCATGGCGGGCCCGATGCTACCACGCTGCCGTCCGAGCCCTCTGCGCGACTAGAATCGGGGCGTGAGCGACCCCCACGACTTCGAGGATGCGGACCTGTTCGACTTTGTCGACGAGTTCCACCGCGATCGGGAGAAGGGTCGACACCTGCCGCTCGAGCACTACCGCGCACGCTATCCCGGTCGCGATGCAGCGCTCGCACGCGAGTACGAGCGTCTCGTCCAGGGTCCGACGTCGGAGGCGGAGCCCGCGCCGGTGGACGAGCGTCGCATCGGTCCCTATCGGCTGCTGAAGGAACTCGGCAGCGGCGGGCAGGGCGCGGTATGGCTCGCCGAGGACACGCGCATCGCGCGCCACGTCGCGCTGAAGTTCATGCCGTCGAGCTTCGCGCTGCTCTCCGCCGATCGCCGCCGCCGCTTCCAGCGCGAGGCGGAAGTCGTCTCGAGGCTCGAGCATCCGTCGATCTGCCCGGTGTTCGAGGCGCAGGTCGACCATGAGCCTCCGTACATCGCGATGCGCGCTGTCGACGGGGAGACGCTCGCGAGCGTGATCGCGCGCGCACGCGCAGGTGCGCAGCGCGCGGACGAGCCCCTGCCGCTGCCGCCGCGCACGCCGGTCGAGCTGCGCCGCGTGCTCGCGTTCTTCGAGCGCGCCGCGCGCGGCCTCCACGCCGCGCACGAGGCCGGCGTCGTGCACCGCGACATCAAGCCGGGCAACGTCATGGTCACTCGTGCGGGCGAGCCCGTGCTGCTCGACTTCGGGCAGGCGCGCGACGAGCACGCGGAGCTGCACGAGCGCACGCTCTCCGGCGAGGTGTTCGGCACGCCCGCCTACATGTCGCCCGAACAGGTCGAAGGCTCCTCTCATGGCGTCGATCGCCGCAGCGACGTCTGGTCGCTCGGCGCGAGCCTGTACGAGGCGCTCACGCTGCATCGGCCGTTCCTCGGCGACACCGTCGCGGCGCTGCTGCAGGCGATCCGCACGGAGCCGCTGCCGAATCCGCGCGGCAGGCTCGGCGTGCACGGCGAGGACATCGCCGTCGTGCTGGAGACGGCACTCGAGAAGGATGTGCAGCGACGCTACGCGAGCGCGCTGGAGCTCGCGGAGGACCTGCGGCGGATTCGCGAGTACGAACCGATCCGCGCTCGTCCCGCCAGCGCGCTGCTCAAGCTGCGGCGCTGGGCGCAGCGCCATCCGGCGCTGGCGGTGGCGCTCGGCGCGGTCGTGCTCGCTCTCGGTGGAGCGACCTACCTCGGCCAGCGCGAGCGGGCCGCGCTCGAACGCGAAGGTCAGGCCCAGCGGGAGCGCAGCGACGCGCTGCAGCGCGAGCTCGAGGCCCGCCAGCGCGAGGACGCGGCACTCGACAACGTGCTCGGTCGCTACCTCGCGATGCGCTCGGCGGACTTGCTCGCGGACGATCCCGCAGCGGCGCTCGCGCTCGGACTGCGGGCCGTCGATCGCTCCCCGGGCTACGCGACGCGCTCGGCGCTGTTCGCCGCCCTCGAGCAGTGCTGGCTCGACCTCGTGCTCACGACTCCGAAGGACCAGATCGTCGCCGATCTCGATCTGGCGCCGGATGGCCAGCGCGTGGTGGGCGCGCTCGCCGATGGCAGCGCTTGCGTGTGGAACGTCGGGGAGCGCAAGCGCATGCTCGACTTCGCGGTCTCCGGCTCGCCGCTCGAGTTCGTGCGCTGCAGCATCGAGAGCGACACGGCGTTGTTCGCGACGTCGGAGCCCGCGCTGGCCCTGCACTCGCTCGTCGATGGCGCTGCGCGCTCACGGATCGATGGACTGGGAGCGAGCTGGGCCGCGCTCGAGCTCGTTCCAGGCCAGCGCACTGCCGTGGCGCTGGCACGCAACGGGCGTGGCGTGCTCGTGGATCTCGAGAGTGGAGCCGTGCGGGCCACGATCGAGCTCCCGCCGGAGCGCTTCAACCGCGTGTGCGGGGACGCGCAGGGCCGCTGGCTGCTCGCGAGCAGCGCCCAGCTCGCGCGCGCAAGCGCGCTGCGCTCGAACGAGGCGCTGCTCCTCGACGCGCGCGACGGCCAGCTGCTCGCCACGCTCGAAGGCCACGTCGACGCCATCGCGGACAGCGACGTGTCGCCCGATGGCACGCTCGCCGCCACGGCGTCGCTCGACGGCACCGTGCGTCTCTGGCGCCTGCCCTCGGGCGAGCCTGCGGGCGCGCCGCTCGAGCACGACTCGCCGCTGTCGTGCGTGCGCTTCTCGCTCGACGGCCTCTCCCTCGTGGTCGGCACCGACGCACCCGGCGGCGCGTCGCGCACGCTGCGCTGGGAGCTCTCGACGCGCACTGCGAGCGTGCTCGCAACCGCGCTCGGCGACCGTGTGCAGTCGCTCGACATCTCGCGCGTCGACGGCGCGATCCTCGCGGCCACACGCGACCCCGGCCTCGCGACCTGGAGCCCGCAGGGTGCCGCACGTCGCACTCTCAGCGAGCGCGTGCGCCCCGTGACCTCGCGCTGGATGCGCGATGGTCGCCGCGTGGTCACGCACGGCCTCGCGCCGTTCGCGCTCGTGTGGTGGAGCGAGAACCGGCCGGACATCTACACGCTGGAAGGTCACGAAGGCGCGATCACGCACGCCGAGCTCTCGCCGACGGGGCAGCAGGCACTGACCGTCTCGCTCGACGGAACCGCGCGCCTGTGGCATGCACCGCGTCGCTCGGATGGCCGCGGCGCGCAGCCCTACGGCACCGAGCTCGCTCGGGCGGGCGAGGTCGGGGCAGAGGCCGCGGTGGCGCGCTTCGCGCCCGATGGACGCGCGCTCGCGATCCTGCGGGACGGTCGCGTCGGCTGGCTCGCCGCCGACAGCGGCTTTCAGGCCTTCGCCGACGCCGGTCCCGACGCGAGCGAGCTCGTGTTCGAGCCCCACGCACGCTCAGGGCGCTTCCTCGTGCGACGCGAGGACGGCACGGCCCTGCTGTGGAACGGAGCGAAGCTCGAGCCTCTCGCCACGGGCGTGCGCTCGCTGGGCTGGATCGGCCCCGGCCGTTGCGCGCTCGCCCATGACGGGCAGGAGCTTTCGTGGATCGAGCTCGGGTCGGACAGGCAGCTTCCGCGCAGCTCATGGAAGGCGGCGCGTGGCGGCGCCGAGGCGCTCGAGCTCGCTGCGCGGCCCGATGGCTCCGAGCTCGCGCTTGCCTGCGCCGATGGGCGCCTGCGCTTCTTCGGCTTCGGCGGGAGCGAGCCGCTGCGGCCCGCGAAGGAGCTGTTCCTCGCGCGCGAGCTGCACTTCGATCGCGGCGGCGGCTTGCTGCTCGCCATCGGCGCGGCCGGACGCGGGGTCGTGCGCACGCTCGACCTCGCGAGCGGCAAGCCGATCGTCGATCGCGTAAGCCACACCGCACCCGTGACCGGCGGCGACTTCCACCCATTCGCGGACCTCGCGCTCACCTGCTCGCAGGACCGCAGCGTGTACGTGCGCGAGTCCACCAGCGGCGAGCCCGTCGCGCGGCGCACGGACTTCCCCGCTGCGGTGACGTGCTCGTCCTTCAGCCGCGATGACGGCGAACCGCGCGTCATCTCGGGCTGCGCCGACGGCAGCGCGCACATCTGGCCGGTCGACCCGACGTCCGCGGCGCGCGCGCGTGCACCGCGCGAGCTGTTCCGCTGGGAAGAGGAGCGCGAGCGGCGCTTTGCGGCTCCGCTGCCCTTCCGCTGAGCGCCTGCGAAGAAGAAGCGAGAGCGCTGTCCAGTTCGCGTCGCTGGCGCCACTTGTGCGGCAAGGAGCCCGCCATGCACGTCCTTCGAATGCGCCGCCTGCCGCTGTGGATCGCCTGCGCGATCGTGTCGCTCTCGCTCGTGGCCCGCGCCTGCGCGCCGAGCGGCACCCATGCCGTCGCCGCCGGGCTCGACTGCAACGGCAACGGCATCGAGGACGCGATCGACATCGCCAACGGCACCTCGTCGGACCTCGACGGAGACGGCGTGCCCGACGAGTGCCAAGTCGGTCGTTGAGCAGGGTGGCGCGGGCCGCTATCCCTGCAAGCGTGCACATCGACCCGCGCGATCCCGCGTTCTACGCGAACCCCTACCCGGCCTATGACGAGCTGCGCCGCGCGGGGCCCCTCGTCCACTGGGACGAGCTCGGGCTCCTATGTGCCGCCCGCCACGAGGACGTGAACGCGCTGCTGCGGGACCGGCGCTTTGGACGCGACGTCCTGCACGTCGCCACGCGCGCCGAACTCGGCTGGCCCGAGCCCGCACCCGGGCTCGCCCCGTTCCACGAGTTCGAGCGTCACTCGCTGCTCGAGCTCGAGCCGCCGCGCCACACGCGCCTGCGCGCGTTCGTCAGCAACGCGTTCCTGCCGCGCCGCGTCGAGCCACTGCGCCCGCGCATCGCGACCCTCGCGCACCAACTCCTCGACCAGCTCTCCGGCGAGCGCGAGTTCGACCTGCTCGCGCGCTACGCGACGCCGATCCCCGTGCTCGTGATCGCGGATTTCCTCGGTGTTCCGCGGGAGATGGCACCTTCTCTGCTGGCGTGGTCGCACGACATGGTCGCGATCTACCAGACGCGTCGCGACGCCGAGGTCGAGCGCCGCACGGTCGCCGCGACGGTCGAGTTCAGCGCCTACGTGCGCGGCCTGATCGCCGAGCGCCGCCGACGGCCGGCGGACGACTTCCTGTCGCAGCTGCTGTCCGCCGAGGACGCGCAGGGCGAGCGCATGAGCGAGGACGAGCTCGTCACGACGTCGATCCTGCTGCTCAACGCCGGCCACGAGGCCACCGTGCACGCGATCGGGAACGGCACGCTCGCGCTGCTCGCGCACGTGCCCGACACCGCGGCCGCGTTCCGCGCGGATCCGGCGGGACACTGCGAGGAGGCCCTGCGCTTCGACGCGCCGCTGCACATGTTCACGCGCTACGCGCTCGGCGACATCGAGTACGCGGGGCACCGTTTCCGCAAGGGCGAGCGCGTCGGGCTCTTGCTCGGCGCCGCCAACCGCGACCCCGCGCGCTTCCCGCGGCCGGAGCGCTTCGACGCCACGCGCAGCCCCAACTCGCACGTGAGCTTCGGGGCCGGCATCCACGTCTGCGTCGGCGCCCCGCTCGCGCGACTCGAGCTCCAGGTCGCGCTCGAGGTGCTCTTCGAGCGCCTTCCGCAGCTGCGGATCACTCGCGCGCCTCGCTGGCGCGACACGTGGCACTTCCACGGCCTCGAGGCGCTCTTCGTCAGCGGCTGAGTTTTTTGGCGATTGCTGTCCAGCGCCACGGGGCGCGGTCCCTTGGGAGCACGGCGAGCGAGCGACTCGCCGCCACCCCTCGACCCCAAGGAACCCGTCATGCAGCGCGCCCTCCCCTTCACGTTCCTCGCCGCCGTGGCCATGGCCGCGAGCGCCTCCGCCCAGAATCGCCAGCCGATCTTCTCCATCGACTGGAAGAGCCCGACCGTTGGCGCCGCGGATTCCCTGTTCGGCCTGCCGATCACCGAGGGCGACCTGCTGTTCGCGCCCGCGCCGAGCACCTATCCGCAGTTCGGGCCCGCGCCGACGCCCGCGGTCCACGCGAAGGCCGGTCCGGCGTTCGTGCCGCTGCCGCCGCACCTCGGCCTCGCCCAGCACGCGGGCTGCATGGGCCACGCGGGCGGAACGCCGTGCGGCATCGAGGTCGACGCGCTGTGCAGCGGCCGCGCGCAGCTCCTGCAGCCCAACCTGCCGATCCGCCACCTCTACCTGTCCGTGGACGCGCATGCGGTCGGCTTCGCGGCCCCCGTGCCGCCGAGCATCACCAGCGAGGCGCCGCTCGGCGAGAGCGCCACGGACGTGCTGGTGAGCCTCGCTCTCGGCGCCGGCCCGCTGCCGCCCTTCGGCGGGCCGCTCCCGGGCTCGACCGCCGTGCTCGACGGCGACGGCCTGCAGGGCGCGAGCGCCTTCCGCTACCGCGGTGTCGGCCTGCGCGAGCCGACCTTCCCGGGGCCCGCGCTGCCGACCTCCGGCGACAACCTCGACGCGCTCGCGAGCTGGCTGCCGGTCGCGCAGGGCTGGCCGGTGATGGGCTACTTCTTCTCGCTCGATGCGGGGCTCGTCGACCCGTGGACGGGGATCGCTGGCAGCAACACGGCCGGTGCCCACGGCTTCGTCGGCGGGGACGTGCTCGTGACGCCCGTGCCGAACACTCCGCCGCTGCTGTACGCACCGGCGAACCAGCTCGGCCTCGACCTCTTCGGCGCCAACACCGACGACCTCGACGCGCTGGTGATCTGCGAGAACAACGTGCCCGGCTGGCAGCGCTCGCTCTCGCCCTACGGCTGGAACATGGGGCAGGACCTGCTGCTCTTCTCCGTGCGCCGCGGCTCGGCGGTCATCGGGCGCCCCGACAGCATCTTCGGCATCCCGATCAGCGAGGGCGACGTGCTCGTGCCGCCGGTGCCGGGCGGTCTCTCCCCCATGCCGGGCATCTTCATCGCGGCCGAGAACCTCGGCCTGGCGACGGTGCGCCAAGGCACGGTGAACCGCAACGACGAGCTCGACGCGCTCGAGCTGCCGACCTCGCCGTTCTTCGACTGCAATGGCAACGGCCTCGAGGACGCGCTCGACATCCGTACGGGCGGCATGCCGGACGCCAACAACGATGGCATCCCGGACATGTGCAACCCGCCCGCTCTGTACGGCAAGTTCTGCTTCTGCCCGGCGCCCATGGGGCCGTGCGGCAACGATGACCCGGGCGCGGGCTGCAAGAACTCGACCGGCCTCGGTGCCCAGCTCACCCCGAGCGGCTCGACCAGCGTGGCGGCGGACGACCTCGTGCTCACCACCTCGCAGCTGCCGACCAACAAGCAGCTGTTCCTGATGATGAGCGGCACCCTCTCGGCGCCGCTGGCCTTCGCCGACGGACGGCGCTGCCTGCTCGGGCCGATCTCGCGCTTCGCGCCCAAGAACTCCGGCGCCACCGGGACGGCGACCTACGGGCCCGGCCTCGCCGCCACCACGCTGGCGAGCTTCCCGGCGGTCAACTGGATCGTCCCGGGAGCGGTGTTCGGCTTCCAGAGCTGGTACCGCGACCCGACCGGCCCCTGCGGCAACGGTTCCAACCTCTCCAACGCGGTGCGGGCGACCTTCGTGCCCTGAGGGCGGCGGACGCGGTCTCGAGGCGGGCCTCCCGTGCAGCACGGGGGGCCCGCTGTCGTGGGTGCGCAGAGAGAGGAGCGCGAGCCTGCCAGTCTACATTTTGGACAGGCCGGGCTCCATGGCCGGAATGGTGACGGCCGATACCCACTGGCCATGCTGTTCCGCTCCCCTGCCCTCCTGTTCCCGCTGGCGGCCTGCCTGTGGGTCTCCAGCTGCGCTTCGAACGGCGAACGAGCCGCCGCCGCGACCATTCCGTTCGAGATCGAGCCCTTCGAGGTGCTCGAGCTGGCCCCGGACCCGCTGACGGTGTCCGACCCGCAGCTGCGCCGCGCGATCGCCGCCTGCGGTCGCCCTTGGAAGGTCCGCCACCGCCGCAGCGGCATCGAGCTCGTGCTCATCCCGCCCGGGACCTTCGAGCGCGGTGCTTCCCTCGGCGACGGGGCGGCCCAGGACGACGAGCGCCCGGCTCGCACGGTCGCGATCGAGCAGGGCTTCTACCTCGGTCGCTGCGAAGTCACGCAGGGCCAGTGGACCCGGGTCGAGCGCACCAACCCGAGCTCGTTCCGCGGCGAGGAGAACCTGCCGGTCGAGGGCGTCAGCTGGTCCGACCTGCGTGGCCAGAAGGGCTTCCTCGCGCGCGCGGGCGGCGGCCTGCGGCTGCCCAGCGAGGCCGAGTGGGAGTACGCGGCGCGCGCGGGCACCACAGGTCCCCGCCACGGAGCCCTCGAGAGCATCGCATGGCACGCGGACAACTCGGCCTCCCGCACCCACGCAGTGGGGCAAAAGGAAGCCAACGCGCTCGGCCTGCGAGACGTCCTCGGGAACGTATCCGAGTGGTGCGAGGAGCCGTACGAATCCGATCCGGGGCGCAGCGGCACGCGCTCCAAGACCCAGCGCGCCCTGCGCGGTGGCTCGTGGGCTGCGGAGAGCGAAGGCTGCCGCGTCTCCAACCGCCTGCCCGAATGGGAGGGACTGCGCGCGAGCTACAACGGCCTGCGCGTGGCCGCGGACCTCGACGCCGTCCATCCCGGGGGGCTCTCGATCCCGCTGACGAGCGAAGCGCGCGCGCCGGAGGCTCCCCGCGAGCCCGCACGACTTGAGGACCCGCGACTGCCCTGGGCGACCGTGCTCGAAGTCGCGCCGGATCCGCTCGTGATCCTCGATCCACGCTGGCGCGAGCGCATCGTCGAGACGGGCTGGCCTTGGCGCGTGCGCCATGACGCCTCCGGCGTCGAGCTGCTGCTCGTGCCGCCCGGCGACTATCGCCGCGGCGCGTCCCAAGGCGACCATGCGGCCGCGAGCGACGAGAAGCCCGCGCACCGCGTGCGCCTGACCCAACCGTTCTATCTTGGCCGCTACGAGGTGACCCAGCAGGAGTGGGAGCGCGTGATGGGTGCCAACCCCGCGCGCAACTCGAGCCCCGGCAATCCCGTCGAGCGCATCAGCTGGCTCGACGCGCGCGGCCCCGAGGGCTTCCTCGCGCGAGCCGGCGCCGGGCTGCGCCTGCCGACCGAGGCCGAGTGGGAGTACGCGGCGCGTGCGGGGAGCACCGACCCGCACCACGGGCCGGTCGACGACGTCGCTTGGCACGAGGGCAACGCCGCGGGCAGCACGCACCCAGTGGGCCTGCGTCGCGCCAACGCACTCGGCCTGCACGACATGCTCGGCAACGTCTGGGAGTGGTGCGAGGACTGGTACAACGAGGTCGAGTACCTCAAGCACACGACCGGCGTGAATGACCCCCGAGGCCCGGAGCGCGGCAACCTGCGCGTCCTGCGGGGAGGCTCGTGGTACTTCATGGGCGCCCACTGCCGCGCCTCGGTGCGCGTCGCCGTCCGTCCGGGCAACCGCAGCGGGGCCTTTGGCCTGCGCGTGGCCCTCACGCCCTGAGCGGCACCCAGCGCGCCCGCGCAGCGCTGCTTTTCCGTCTTTCCTGTCCAGCGCCGGCGACCACGGGCACTTCGAAGTGACCGGGGTTCGCCGCGCGCCCGGCAGCCTGAAGAGGATCCGGTAGGCTGGAAGAGCCGCTGGAGCGCCTTCGGGCCTCGAGTGCGGCCCCGAGCCCCTTCCCGAGCGAGAGACGACGCCATGACACGGACCGCCAGCCAACCCCGCGATCGCGCCGCGCGCCTGCGCCGCGCGGCCCTGCGCATGGCGGCCGCCTCGCTGCTCGCGGCAGCCGCTTCGGCCCAGACGCAGGTGCAGTACTCGATCGACTGGAAGAGCCAGAGCGTCTCGCGCCCCGACTCGTCGAGCGCGCAGCGGCCGATGACCGAAGGCGACGTGCTCGCACCGGGCAACGCGGCCACGGGCGTGATCCCGGCGCCGCGGGTCGTGCTCCCGGGCAGCGGCCTCTTCCTGCAGGGCTACGCGAGCTGCCTCGGCCACGTCGGCGGCACTGCGTGCCAGATCGATGTCGACGCGCTCTCCGGCGGCGACGACGCGCTCTTCCGGCTCAACCAGCCGCGGCGTCCGCGCATCCTGTTCTCCGTCGACGAATGGGCCTCTGGCCACCCGGCCACGCCCCAGAATCCGCCGCACGCCAGCGTGCGCAACCAGGGCAACCCGACCGTGCCGCCGCTCGGACCGGGCGTGTTCGAGGCCTGTGCCGACGTGTACAGCGACGTGAACCTGCCGAGCCCGCCGCTCGGGCCCAACTTCGCGCCGCGCAACAACACGCTCGTGTTCGATGGCAACGGCCTGCCGAGCGCCAACTCGTTCACGGGCCCGGGCCTCGGACTGCTCGAGCCCCGCACCACGAACGCGCCCTTCCCCTACCCGGGCGACAACCTCGATGCGCTCGAGATCGGCACGGACCTCGCCACCGCGCCGGTGGTGTACTTCTCGCTCGACTCGACCTTCCTCGACCGCGCGAACCAAGTCTCGAACTCCGGCTCTGCCGCGGCCAACGGCTTCTCGAGCGCGGACGTGCTCAAGCGCACGCTCGGCACGAGCGCCATCGTGCACTTCGCGACGGCCTCGCAGCTCGGCCTCGATCGCTTCGGCGTCGGCACCGACGACCTCGACGCGCTGGTGCTCGCCGACAATGGCGACGGTGTCTACCAGCGCTCGCTCGTGCCCTACGACTGGACCAATGGCTCGACGGACATGCTGGTGTTCTCGGTGCGCCGCGGCTCGGCCATCATCAACCAGCCCGACAGCCTGTTCGGCGCGCCGATCCAGCCGGGCGACCTGCTGCTGCCGCCGGTCGCGGGCGGCCTGAACCAGAATCCGGCCATCTTCCTCTCCGCGGAGTCGCTCGGCCTGCGCACGGAGCGCGGCGACAGCAACAAGGATGGCGACGACCTCGACGCGCTCGACTTCGAGGAGCTGCCCGTCTTCGACTGCAACGAGAATGGTGTCGAGGACTCGGTCGACATCGCCAACGGCGCCTCGCAGGACACGAACTTCAACGGCATTCCCGACGAGTGCGAGGACAAGGTCGTCGAGTACTGCCCGTGCCCGCTGGGCTCGAAGGCGACCTGCACCAACGCCGACGCGAGCGCGGGCTGCGCCAACTCGACGGGCGTCGGCGGGCGCCTGCTCTCCAACATCCAGAGCGGGGGCTCGGTGAGCCTCGCGCTCGACAACCTCGTGCTGACGGCCACGCAGCTGCCACTCAACGTGCAGGGCATGGTCTACATGGGCCGTTCCTCGCGTCCGCCGACGACGTTCTACGACGGGCTGCGCTGCATCAACCTGCCCGTGCTGCGCCACGCGACCAAGAACTCCGGCGCCACCGGCAGCTTCGCGCTCGGCCCCGGCATCGCGGCGCTCTCACTCGCGCGCTTCGGTGCCTCGGGAACGATTGCCCCGGGCGACACGCTCTATTTCCAGACTTGGTACCGCGACCCGACGGGACCCTGCGGCACGAGCGCCAACGTCACCAGCGCCATCAAGGTCACTTTCCTCCCCTGAACTGCAGCGGGCGGGTTACCTTCGAACGCAGGGAACCCGGCCTGCGCTTCGCGAGTCCAAGCGAAGCCCGGGTGCGGCACACGGCCGTGCGCGGGCCCCGTTCGTTTCTCCGGACCTCTCGATGCAGCACCTCCCCCACGCACTCGCGCTCGTCGCGCTCGCCCCCGCATTCGCCGCCGCCCAGCAGTTCCAGCATCAGGTCGGGCTCCTGCCGGGCACGCCGCGCTGGACGGAAGGCGTCGAGGCAGCGGACGTCGATCGCGACGGCGACCTCGACCTGTTCTTCGCCGACGGCGAGGGCTTCAACGTCGCGGGCACCAAGCGCCAGAACGTGCTGCTCGTCAACCAGCTCGTCCCGAGCGGGACGCTGTCGTTCACCGACGAGAGCGTGGCGCGGCTCGGCACGCGGCTCTCCAACGCCAAGGCCGTGATCACCGGCGACGTCAACGGCGACGGCTGGATCGACGCGCTCGTGTGCAACGCGTGGGACACGGACGTGCCGTTCCTCTACATCAACCAAGGCGCCGCGAATCCCGGATTCTTCACGATGGAGAGCGCGACGCGCGGCTTCACCGCGGCCGTGAGCTCGGGCGGCGGGCAGTTCGGCGACATCGACGACGACGGCGATCTCGACCTCGTGCTCAACGACGCCTATCTCGGAACGGCGGCGCGCCGGCCGCGCGTGTACTTCAACAACGGCGCGGGCGTGTTCACGTACACCGCCGCGGCGATGTCGGCCGCCCCGACGAAGACGGCGCAGATGGAGACGCACCTCGCCGACCTCGACAACGACTGGGACCTCGACTTCATCGGCCTCGCGCGCGCGGCGAACGGCGGCACCAACCACTACGTGCTGCTCAACAATGGCAGCGGCACGTATGCGACCACGACCTCGACGATCCCCTCGAACTCCGCCTCGACGTATGCGGGCGAGGTGGGTGACCTCGACGGCGACAGCGACCTCGACCTGTTTCTCGTGAGCTCCTCCTCGTTCGCGGAGGGCACGATCCGCAACAACCTCGCTCCGTCGGGCTCGCTCGGCTTCACGGCGCTCACCGCGCTCGCCGACAGCAACGACGACAACGAGATCTGCCTGTTCGACTGGGACATCGACGGCGACTACGACGTGGTCGTCGGCTCGCTCTCGAACACGCGCGAGACGCTGTGGACGAACGGCGGCAGCGGCAACTTCACCAACGCCGGCGCGGCGATCATCACCGCCATTTCCGATCCGACGCTCGACGCCACGGTCGCGGACCTCGACAACGACGGTCGCTACGACATCGTCACCGCGCAGGGCGAGGGAAGCAGCGCGCAGTGGGCCAACAAGGTCTATCGCAACACAGGGCCGGTCGACACGCGCAAGCCGGTGATCGTCGCCACGAGAGAGCCCGCGACGGTGCTGCCTGCGGGGCCCTGGAAGGTGCATGCGAAGGTGCGCGACCAGGTGCTCGACAATGGTCTCAACTGGATCGCGGCGAGCGCGCGCTACGTCGTGCGCACGCAGACGACGGTCGAGAGCGTGCTGATCAGCGCCAGCGGGCTGTCGAATGCCGCGGTGACGATCCCAGCGGGCGGAATCGTGCGCATGACGGCCATCTCGGGCACGCAGACCGTGCGCTTCACGAACGCGCCCTACGACCACACCGTGACGGTGCCGGGGGCGGGCATGGCGGATGTCGCGCTCGTGACGCCCGGCACCTACACGTACACCGTGCAGCCGGCGGGCTTCGGCGGCACCATCACGGTGACCGGCAGCGCGACGACCATCGCGGGCCAGCTCTCGGGCGGTCAGCTCTATCGCTTCCTGTTCGCGGACACGGCGGGCGGCGCGGGCAAGGCGCTCGTCTACGAGCTCGCCTTCAGCGACGCGGCCGGCAACAGGACCGTCAGCGCGCCGCGCACGCTCGCGCTGACGGACTGCTCGCTCTCGACCTACTGCACCGCAAAGACCAACAGCCTCGGGTGCGTGCCGACGATCCTCGCCTCCGGCACGCCGAGCACGGTCGCTGGCTCGGGCTTCTCCGTCGGCGCGATCGACGTGCTCAACCAGAAGTCGGGCCTGTTCTTCTACAGCCTCTCGGGAGCCGTCGCGCAGCCGTTCCAGGGCGGAACGATGTGCATCGCGGCTCCGCGGCAGCGCAGCGCGATCCTGAGCTCGGGCGGCAGCCTCGGCGGCAACGACTGCAGCGGCCTGTTCGGCCTCGACTTCAACGCGGAAATGCGCGCCAATCCGGCGCGCTTTGCCGTCGGCGACACCATCACGGGCCAGTTCTGGAGCCGCGATCCCGCGGATCCCTTCCAGACGAGCCTGACGGACGCGCTGCGCTTCGGCCTGTGCCAGTAGCGGCGCGGCTCGACTACGCGCGCACGAGCCAGCCGTGGCGGTCGGGCTTCGCGCCCGTCACGAGCGCGCGGAACTCGGCCTGCAGGTGCGTGGTGACCGGCCCGCGCGCGCCGGCGCCGACCTGCTTGCGGTCGAGCGAGCGCACGGGCGTGATCTCCGCGGCGGTGCCGCAGATGAAGAGCTCGTCCGCGCAGTAGAGCAGCTCGCGCGGCATCGTCACCTCGCGCACCTCGAGCCCGGCGTCGCGCGCGAGCTGTACCACGCAACCGCGCGTGATGCCCTGCAGGATCGAGCTGCCGATGTTGGGCGTGTGCAGCACGCCGTCGACGACCGCGAACACGTTCGCTCCGCTGCCTTCGCTCACGTGCCCCTGCGCGTCGAGCGCGATGCCGTCGGCGAAGCCGTTGGCGCGCGCCTCGAGGATCACGAGCTGCGAGTTGAGGTAGTTGGCGGCGCTCTTGGCCATCGCGGGCAAGGTGTCCGGCGCCATGCGACGCCAGCTCGAGGTGCCCATGTCGATGCCCTTCTCCGCGGCCTCGGCGCCGAAGTGCGCGCCGTGCTCGATCACGATCACCGTCATGTCGACCGGGCAGTGCGTCGGATCGACGCCGAGCTGGCCGTAGCCGCGCAGCGCGAGCGGGCGGATGTAGCACGAGGCGTAACCGTTGGCGCGCACCGTGGCGAGCACGGCCTCGCACAGCTCATCCTCGCTCCAGCGCAGCGGCAGGTTGACGATGCGGCAGGACTGCAGCATGCGGCGCATGTGTGGGCGCAGCTGCATCACGGCGGAGACGCAGCCGTGCGCCGGATAGCCGCGCAGGCCCTCGAACACGCTGGAACCGTAGTGCAGCGCGTGAGTGGCGACGTGGACTTGCGCCTGCTCCCAAGGGACGAGCTTGCCGTTCCACCAGATGAATCCCTCGCCCCGGCAGCTTCATGCCCTTGCCTCCGCTCGCAGGATAGACTCCCCCAGCATGAACATCCATGACGCCCCGCACGGCATCAACATCGTGGTCGAGACCGCGAAAGGCCGGCTCTACATCGGACGCTTCGACAGCGCCAGCGCCTTCACCGCACTGCTGCACGACTGCGACGTGCGCGACCTTCCCGACGCCGCGGCGCGCGAGCAGCACATCCGCGAGGCCGCGACCTACGGCATCGACGTGCAGGAGCGCGACGTGCAGGTCGACGTGCTGCAGGTGTCGCGCGTGCGGCTGTTGCGAGACATCCCCAAGCTCTAGGGCGCGATGAAGTCCACGCGCGTGATGTGGGCGCTCGTCGCCCTGACGCTGTGGACGCTCGCCGTGCGCCTCTACGGCGTCGGCTTCGGCGTGCCGTGCCTCAAGGAGGCCGACACGTTCATCGCCGATCACGCGCGCATGCTGCGCGAGGGCGAGGTCAAGCTCGACCGCGCGCTGAGCGCGTGCCAGTACCCGTCGCTGCTCGCGCACGCAGCGGCGCCGCTCTCCGACGCGACGCTCGAGCCGCCGCCCGGTCCGAGCACGCTGGAAGAGCATCTCGAGGCCGCCGCGCGCGTGTGGCTCGACCTGCGGGCGCTCGTCGCCGTGCTGTCGGTGCTGATCGTCCCCGCGACGTTCTTCATCGCGCGCCGCTTCGTCGAGCCGCCATGGGCGCTGTTCGCGGCGGCGCTCGTGTCGACGAGCCTGCTGCACGTGTTCTTCTCGCAGGAAGCGCGGGCGCACGGCGCGGTGATCGCGTTCTCCGCCTGCGCCGTCGCGAGCGCACTGTGGCTGCGAAGCTCGCCGGGCTGGGCGCCGTACCTCGCCACGGCCCTGTGGACCGCACTCGCCGTCGGCACGCTGCACAACGGCCTCGCGGTGCTCGCGCCGATCGCCGTCGCGCAGCTTGCGCGCAAGGACCGGCACTGGTTCGACGGGCGCATCCTGCTCGTGGGCGGCGCGGCGCTCGCGGCGTTCCGCGTCTTCTACTGGTACTACTTCGACGAGGCCGCCCAACAGGCGATGGCCGGCGACGACGCGACGCAGAGCGTGCTGCGCGACCTGCCGTTCGACGGCACGGGCTTCCTGCGACTTGGTCGCACGCTGTGGTTCTACGAGCCCGTCCTGACGCTGCTGCTCGCGCTCGCGCTGCTCGTGTGGGCCCTGCGGCGCGGCTCGGGCGCGATCGAGCGCGGCGACCTGCTGGTCGTGCTGTCCTACGTCGCGCCCTACCTGCTGCTCGCGGGCCTCTTCAACCAGACGTACGAGCGCTTCCTCCTGCCGCTCCTGCCCTACCTCGCGACGTTCGCCGCGTGGGGCGTGGCGAGCCTCGCCGCGCGCACGCGCCTCGCGGCCGTGGCCGCCCTCACGCTGCTCGCCGTGCCGCTCGCGGCCTCGACGAAGATGTCGTGGATGCGCGGGCACGGCTCGACGCTCGACGACACGGCCGAGTGGATCCGCGCCCACGTGACCGACCCGGCTTCGCAGCCCGTGTTCGTGCTGCCGCCGCTCGACGTGCCCCTGATGCGCACCGTCGAGAGCCTGCGCTATCCCGAGGGCCGCGCGGCCTTCTTCAGTCCGTGGTCGCGCTACCAGAATCGCCTGGCCGACGAGCGCCGCATCGCGCCGCTCTACCGCCTGTACTGGATCACCGGAAAGCCCGAGTTCGGCGCGCTCGAGACCGATGAGGAGCTCGACCGCTTCGTGCGCTCCCACGGGTCGGGCTACTACGTCGTCTACACGGTGGACAGCCAGCAGAGTCCCGAGCGGGCGCGCATCGTCGAGTCGCTGCGCCGCATCGGCACCCCGCTGGCCCGGCTCTCGCCCGACCATGACCCGGGCTTCAGCGACCACCAGCTCTGGGATCAGGACGTCGAAGCCGCAGGCTGGCCCCATGTCACAGCCCGAGTGCTGCGGGCTCGGACGGTCGGGCCGGTGATCGAGATCTTCGAGCTGCGCTGAGGTGGAACGCACGCTCCAGCCTGCGGCGTTTCAGATGTTGCAGGCGCCTCTGGAGGCCTGCGCAGAGGCTCTGGAGACGCTGCATAGGCCCTGCTGACCTCAAGAACGGGCCCCGAAGAGCGTAGGCGGCGGCGGCAAGATGCGGTTGACGGAACCGGACATCTCGTGGGATATTTCAATTGTTGCACTTTTGAACTCCCATCTTTTCCGGAAGCCCCCCCGATGCTCAGCTTCACCTCCGCCTCCAACGGCACCGTCGACACCATCCAGGCCGTGGAAGAGGCCATCCGCGCCGCCAGCGCCGGCCGTTCGACGAGCGACTGCCGTGTGGTCGCCTTCCACATGACCATGGGCCACGACGACGCGGTCGTGCTCGGCGCGGTCCGCAAGCTGTGCCCGAAGGCCCGGATCGTGGGCTGCACCTGCGCCGGCGTGATCGGGCGCGAGGGTGCCAACGAGAGCATGCGGGCGCTCGCCCTGATGATGGTCTGGGGGCCCGAGGAGGAGGTCGGGATGACCGTGGCCGAGCACGTCGACGGCTCCAACTCCCTCGAGCAGGCCGCCAAGCTGGCCCGGGACCTCGTCGCCCAGCGCGGGCAGCCGCGCTTCGTCATGTACCTCGCCTCGGGCATCGACATCGACTGCGACCGCTCGATCGAGGGCATCGAGTCGGTGCTCGGCCCGAACGTGACCATCTTCGGCGGCACGTCGGCGGACAACATGAAGGGCATCGCCAGCTACCAGTTCGTCGACGACCGCGTCTGCGAGCACGCGGCCACGCTGATCGGTTTCTTCGACCCGACCCTCGAGGTCTACACCCAAGGCTCCCACGGCTTCGTGCCGTCTGGCGTCGAAATGACGGTCACGCGCGCGACCGGGAACCGCGTGCACGAGCTCGACGGCGAGCCCGCGTGGCGCGTCTTCACGCGCAACCTCGGCCTGCCGCCCACCGCCCAGCCGGGTGACACGATCCCGCCGGGCGCGGTCGGCGTGAAGCTCTCGCCGCGCGTCGCCGCGGAGTACGGCGACTCCCACCTGCTGCGCGTCATCACCCGCACGCTGCCCGACGGCACGTTCCTGATGCCCGTCACCTGCGAGGCGGGCACGCGACTCGCGCTCATGCGCCGCGACGAGGAACGCATCTTCAAGAACCTCGACGTGATGATGAACCAGATCAAGGCGGCCATCGGCAAGCGCAAGATCGTGGGCGTGTTCCACGCCGACTGCGGCGCTCGCGGGCGCCTCACGCTCGACCGCGTCTCCAAGGAGGAGATCGTGCGCGCGATGCAGACGCCGCTCGCCCAGGGCGGCGAGACTCCCGCGTGGCTCGGCATGTACGGCTTCGGCGAGTTCGCCCGCCTCGGCGCGAAGAACGAGTTCCAGAACTACACGACTTCGCTGTACGTGATCAGTCGCGCATGACCGGCCCACACGCCCCCCCCCCGGGCCCGGACGACCAACGAGCCGCGGAAGCCGCCGCAGCCGCGCAAGCGGAGTTGCAGCGGACGGTCAGCCTCCTGCTCTCCACGCAGCAGGAGCTGATCGGCGTTCGTGACCGTCGCGATCGCGAGCACAAGGTGCTCGAAGGCATCGTGCGCTTCAGCGAGCGTGTCGTGCCGGCCACGGACGAGCGTGCGTTCTGGGAGCGCGTGGTCGACGCCGCCGTCGAGACGTTCGAGTGCGAGTCGTGCCTCGCGGTCGAGCTCGACGCAGGCGCCTTGCGAGTGCTCGCCTCGCGCGGGCCGAGACCGGCGTCCGATGACGAGCAGCGTGCGCTCGCGACGCTGCTCTCAGACTGCGCCAACTGGCGCACCTCGCTGATCGAGGGCGATGCGCTGCGGGCCTTGCGCTTCCAAGGCGGCGGCGTCGCGACCGTGATGCTGGCGACGGTGCACCAGAGCGACTCTGGCCCGCTGCGCGCGCTCGTGGCCGCCGTCACGGCCCGCAAGAAGCCCTTCTTCCCGCAGTTCGACGCGCTCTCGGTGCCCGGCCTGCGCATGTTCGCGAGCCACGTGCACGTGCTGCACGACATGCTCCGCTCCCGCCACCTGATCGCGGACCAGGTTGCCGCGCTCGACCGCTCGAACGCCGAGCTGCACCAGCGCATGCTCGAGCAGCAGCGCGCCGCCGAGGAGCAGGACAGGCTGCGACAGGAGCTCGCCCAGTCGCGCCGCATGGAGTCCATCGGTCGGCTCGCCGGCGGCGTCGCGCACGACTTCAACAACATGTTGATGGTGATCTGCGGCAACACCGAGCTCATGCAGCTCGACAGCTCGCTGCCGCAGCAGCACCAGGAGTCGCTCGCGCAGGTGCTGGCCGCAAGCCAGCGCGCGCAGGCGCTCACGCAGCAGCTCCTGATGTTCAGCCGCAAGCAGGTCATCCGGCCCGTGCCCGTGCAGCTCAACCAGCTGATCGAGGACTCGCTGCGCATCTACCGGCGCCTGATCGGCGAGGACATCCGGCTCGACTTCGCGCCCTGCGCCGAGCCCACGCCCGCGCTGGCGGACCGCCAGCAGTTCGACCAGCTGCTCGGCAACCTGCTGCTCAACGCGCGTGATGCGCTGCACGCGACCTCCGGCCGGATCAAGGAAGTGCAGGTCACGACGCGCGTCGTGCACGAGGGGAGTCCGCTCGCCAATGGCGCGCCTGCGATCTGCATCGACGTGCGCGACACCGGCATCGGCATGGACGAGAGCACGCGCCAGAACATCTTTGAGCCCTTCTTCACGACCAAGGAAGTCGGCAAGGGCACGGGCCTCGGGCTCGCGACGGTTCTCGGCGTGATCCAGCAGAACCACGGGACGATCGAAGTGCACAGCGCGCCGGGCGCGGGCTCGACCTTCTCGGTGTACTGGCCGCTGTCGGAGGCGAGCGAGCCTGTCCCCGCCGAGACGCCGCCGGCACCCGTCGCCGCGCCGGCGCGGCACGAGCATGTGCTGCTCGTCGAAGACGAGGAGCAGGTGCGCAGCTTCATGGCGAAGGGCCTCGAGCACGAGGGCTTCACCGTCACGGCGTGCCCCACGGCGGAGTGCGCGCTCGAGAAGCTGGCGCGCGGTCTCGTGCAGCCGGCGATCCTCGTCACGGACGTGGTCATGCCGCGCATGAACGGCGGCGAGCTGGCCGAGGCGGTGCGGCAGAGCTACCCGGGCCTGCCCGTGCTGTTCGTGTCCGGCTACACCGACGACATCATCGCGCAGCACGGCATCGTGCGCGAAGGCGTGGCGTTGCTCGAGAAGCCCTTCAGCCCGAGCGTCCTCGCGCGCAAGGTGCGCGAGCTCGTCGACGCCCGCAACGGCCGGACGCACTGAAGACACACCCCGGAAAGGCCAGGGAAATCGGTCTGGTACGCTCTCGGCGGACCCTTTCCGGGAGACTTCCCCATGGCCGGAACCAGCCTGCTCGCCCTGCTCGACGACATCGCGGCGCTGCTCGACGACGTCGGCGCGATGACCAAGGTCGCCACGAAGCGCACGGCGGGCATGCTGGGTGACGAGCTGGCGCTGTATTCGAAGGAAGTGTCCGGCGTGCGCTCGCACCGCGAGCTGCCGGTGGTCTGGGCGATCGCGAGAGGCTCGCTGCTCAACAAAGCGATCCTGCTACCCATCGCGCTCGCGGTCAGCGCGCTCGCACCGTGGGCCATCCTGCCGCTCATGGTCGTCGCGGGCACGTACCTCTGCTACGAGGGCTTCGAGAAGGTCGCGGAAAAGCTCGCGGGCTGGCTCGGACGCGAGCACGGCGCCCACGCTGTCGCGACGGAGTCACGTCGCTCGCCGGAAGAAGCCGAACAGGCCGAGCGAGTGCGCGTGCGCGGCGCGATCCGCACCGACCTGGTGCTCTCGATCGAGATCTTCGTAATCACCCTGAACGTCGTCGAAGGAGCGACGCTCGCGCGACAGGCCCTGACGCTCGCGCTCGTCGCGGCTTTGGCCACCATCTTCGTCTACGGGCTCGTGGCCGGCATCGTGCGGCTCGACGAGGCCGGAGCATGGCTGTACCAGCGCCCGGGAACGGGTTCGCGCAAGCTGGGCTCCGCGCTGCTCGGGCTCGCGCCGCGCATGCTGCGAGCGCTCGGCGTGCTCGGGACGCTGGCGATGTTCCTCGTCGGTGGCGAGATCCTCTCGCACGCGATCCCCCACCACGAGCAGCGCGTCGCGGCCTGGGTCGAGGGCTCGAGCGGTGTGACGAGCTACCTCGTCCACGCCGTGGTGAACTGCACGCTCGGCCTGCTGGCGGGCGCGCTCGCCGCGGGCTTGCTGCAGCTCGGCAAGCGCCTGCGAACGAGGTGATCGCGCGTCGCGCTCAGGCGACGGTCCAGGTCTCCCCGGAGTGCAGCAGCTTCTCGAGCGAGCCGCTGCCGCGCGTCGCGCGCGCGCGCTGGATCTGCTCGTGCAAGCCCGCATCGAAGGTCGGCGCTGCGACGTCGCGGAAGATCCCGATCGGGCGCGGCAGCTCCGGATGCGCGTCCATCTGCGCCATCACGAAGGCGGCGCCTGGCGAGGCGAGGTCCGCGCGCCACGTCTCGGCCTGCGCTGCGGTGCAGACGCGCGGCTCCCAGCTTTCGATGCGAATGCCCTTGTCGTGCTCCTTGCCGAACACGAGCGGCTGGCCCGGTCGCAGGTCGACGGTGTGGTCCTCGCGCACGGTCTTCTCGGCGATCGTGTCGAACGCCCCATCGTTGAAGATCACGCAGTTCTGGTAGATCTCGACGAACGCCGTGCCCTTGTGCGCGGCGGCGGCGAGCAGCACCTGCTCCATGTGCTTCTGGTGCGTGTCGATCGTGCGCGCGACGAACGTGGCGCCACAGCCGAGAGCGAAGCTCACGGGGTCGAAGGGCCGGTCGACGGAGCCCATCGGCGAGGTCTTGGTCTTCTTGCCCTGCGGTGAGGTCGGCGAGTACTGGCCCTTGGTGAGGCCGTAGATCTCGTTGTTGAAGAGCAGGATCTTCACGTCCACGTTGCGGCGCAGGATGTGCGCCATGTGGTTGCCGCCGATCGAGAGCCCGTCGCCGTCACCGGTGACGACCCACACGGAGAGCTCCGGATTCGCGCTCTTGATGCCGGTCGCGAAGGCCGTGGCGCGGCCGTGGATCGTGTGGAAGCCGTACGTGTTCATGTAGTACGGGAAGCGGCTCGAGCAGCCGATGCCCGACACGAAGCACAGCTGGTGACGCGGCACCCCGAGCTGCGCCATCACGCCCTGCACGCAGTTGAGGATCGCGTAGTCCCCGCAGCCCGGGCACCAGCGCACGTCCTGGTCCGACTTGAAGTCCTTCTTCGAGAGGGTCGCCTGCTGTGCCATGGTCACTGCTCCAGGATCGTGCGGATCTTGCGGACGAGCTCGGACGTGCGGAACGGCTGTCCCTGCACCTTGCTGTAGCCGAGGAAGTCGTGCTGCGGATACTCGCTGCGCAAGACCCGCGCGAGCTGGCCCAGGTTCATCTCCGGCACGAGCACCGAGCGGAAGCGCGCGAAAATCGCATCGAGCCCCTTGGGCAGCGGCCAGAGGTGACGCAGGTGCAGCGCCGACACGCGCACGCCGTCCTTGCGCAGCTCCTCGACCGCGCTCGTGATCGCGCCATAGGTCGAGCCCCACCCGAGCACGAGCAGCTCGCCCTGCTCGTCGCCGAGCACCGCGGGCGTCGGAATCGAGTCGCGCACGCCTAGCACCTTCTGCGCGCGCAGCTTGCACATCAGCTCGTGGTTCTCGGGGTCGTAGCTCAGGTGTCCGGTGAGGTTCGCGCGCTCGATGCCGCCGATGCGGTGCTCGAGCCCGGGCGTGCCCGGCCGCGCCCACGGACGCGCGAGACGCTCGTCGCGTGCGAACGGCAGGAAGCCGCCCTCAGGCACGACCTGCTGGAAGCGCGCGGGAAATGGCCTGAGTTCCGCGAGCTCCGGCAAGCGCCACGGCTCCGCGCCGTTCGCGATGTAGCCATCCGAGAGCAGGATCACGGGCGTCATGTACTGCACCGCGATGCGACAGGCCTCGACCGCGCAGTCGAACGCGTCCGCGGGCGTCGAGGCCGCGAGCACCGGGATCGGCGCCTCGCCGTTGCGCCCGAAGATCGCCTGCAACAGGTCCGCTTGCTCGGTCTTGGTCGGCAGGCCGGTCGAGGGTCCGCCGCGCTGCACGTTGACGATCACGAGCGGCAGCTCCGTCGCGACCGCGAGCCCCATCGCCTCGGTCTTGAGCGCCATCCCGGGGCCCGAGGTCGTGGTGATCCCGAGGCAGCCAGCGTAGGACGAGCCGAGCGCCGCGCAGATCGCGGCGATCTCGTCCTCGGCCTGGAACGTGATCACGCCGAACTCCTTGTAGCCCGCGAGCGCCTCGAGGATGCCCGACGCGGGCGTGATCGGATACGAGCCGAGGAAAGGCTGCAACCCCGCGAGCTGCGCGCCCGCGACGAGGCCGATCGCCGTCGCCTCGTTGCCCATGATGTTGCGGTACGTGCCCTTCTGGAGCGTCGTGCAGGGCGCGACCTCATAGCGGCCCTGGAAGAACTCGTGGATGTCGCCGGCGTTGTAGCCAGCTTGCATCGCGAGCTTGTTGGCCTCCGCGAGCTCGGGGCGCTTGGCGAACTTCTCGTCGAGCCAGCGCAGCGTCGTGTCGAGCGGCCGGTTGTACAGCCAGTACATGAGACCGAGCGTGTAGAAGTTCTTGCAGCGCTGCACTTCCTTCGAAGTGAGGCCCGTGCCCGCGAGCGCCTCCGTGACGCGCTGATTGATGTCGATCTCGAGCACGCGATAGCCCTTGAGCGAGCCGTCGACCAGCGGATTCGTGGCGAGATTCGCCTTGCGCAGGTCGCCCTCGCTGAACTGGCCCGTGTTGACGACCACGATGCCGCCCGACCGCAGGTCCTTGATGTTCACGACGAGCGCCGCAGGGTTCATCGCGACGAGCACGTCCGGCTGGTCCCCGGGCGTGTGAATGTCCGAGGAGCTGAAGCGCACCTGGAAACCGGAGACGCCCGGGCGAGTGCCGGCGGGCGCGCGAATCTCGGCCGGATAGTCCGGAAACGTCGCGAGGTCGTTGCCGATCACCGCCGACGTGTGGGTGAACTGGTTGCCGGTGATCTGCATGCCGTCGCCGGAGTCCCCGGCGAAGCGGATCACGACGCTCTCGAAGGGCTGGACATCGGGCTCTTGGGTCTGGCTCATGGGCGATCCTCGGCGCGGCGTGCCCCCGGCGTGCCGGTGCGGACGATCTCGCGCCACGAGCGATGCTAGGTGCAACGTTCGTGCGCGGAACGCGCCCTCGTGCGTAGTGCGCGCCGCACAGGAGCCACCTTCGCGCTGCTCCCAAGTGCGCAGTCGCTACCATGGTGCGCCTCGCAAGGCCCGACTCGATGGCTTCTCGTCCCCACTTCGCCGCTGCGCTCTCGACCGAGACGATCTCCGCCCGAGCGGAGCAGCACGTCCTCGCGCAGCTCACCGAACAGCTCGCCGGCGCGCGCCCCGACTTGTGCGTCGCCTTCGTCACTCACCACCACGGCGGTTCGATCGAGGATCTCGGCCAGCGCCTCGCGAGCGCCCTCGGTGCACGGGTGGTTCTCGGCTGCACCGGCGAGAGCCTGATCGGCGACGGACGCGAGGTCGAGCGCGAGCCTGCCTTGAGCGTGTGGTGTGCCTGCATGCCGGGCACGGATGTGCGCCCGTTCAGCGTCGTGGCGCGCCCGGATGCGGATGGCGACATCGCGTTCAGCGCCTTTCCCGACGTTCGCGATACGCGGCGCGCCTCGCTCCTCTTGCTCGCGGATCCCTACTCGTTTCCGATGGACGCGTACCTCAAGCGTCTCGACGCGCGCCTCGCGGGCGTCCCGGCGTTCGGTGGGATGGCGAGCGGTGGAATGGGTCCGGGCCAGAACCTGCTCTTCACGGCGGACGGTCTCGTCGCGCAGGGAGCGGTCGGCGTCGTGATCGAGGGCGATGTCGAGGTGCGCTCGGTCGTGAGCCAGGGCTGCCGCCCCGTGGGCAAGCCGTGGGTCGTCACGCAGTGCGACGAGCACCTCGTGCAGAAGCTCGGGGGCCGGCCGGCACTCGAGGTGCTGATGGAGACGGTCTCCGCGCTCGCCGACAAGGAGGCCGCGCTGTTCCGCCGCGGACCGTTCGTGGGGCTCGCTCTCGACGCCAAGAAAAGCAGCTTCGAGCGCGGCGACTTCCTCGTGCGCAGCCTGCTCGGCGTCGCGCGCGACCAGAACGCGATCGCGGTCGGCGACCTGCCGCGGCGCGGCCAGACCATCCAGTTCCTCGTGCGCGACGCCGCGAGCGCGGGCGAGGACCTCGAGCAGCTGATGCAGTCGCAGGGCGGTGGACCGCTCGGCGACGAGGACGACCGCGGCGCCGCCGGTGCGCTGCTCTTCACCTGCAACGGCCGCGGCTCGCGCATGTTCAGCGAGCCAGACCACGACATCGGCTGCGTGCGGCGTGCGCTGGTGCGCAACGCGCCGGTGGCGGGCTTCTTCGCGGCAGGCGAGATCGGCCCTGTCGGCGGGCGCAACTTCCTGCATGGCTACACGGCGAGCGTGGCGGTGTTCCGCGCGCGCCGCACGGAGAACTGACGATGGACATGGTGGCGATCGGAATCGGTTACGGTGCGCTCGCGGTGGCGCTGTTCGCGTGGATGAAGGCGGGCGCGTCGAAGGCGCGCATCGACGAGCTCGAGCGCGAGCTGCGCAGGCGCACGGATGGCGCGGCGGAGGAGCTGCGCAACGAGCTGCGCGTACAGCGCGAGCTGCTCGCCACCGTCGCCGAGGGAGGCCGCCTCTCGCGCGAGCAGGTGCTCGAAGGACGCCTGTGGTCGGACGCGAGCGTGCAGCAGGCTCTCGCGCTCGTGCAGGGCGGAGCGCGCGTGCTCGACGTGCGCACTCCCGGCGAGACGGCGGGCGGGGTCATCCCCGGCGCGCTGCTGATCCCGGTCGATCAGCTCGAAGCGCGCGTGCGCGAGCTCCCGAAGGACGGCAAGCCGCTGCTCGTGTGCTGCGCGGGCGGCTCGCGTTCCGCAGCAGCGTGCGAGTTCCTCTCGCAGCAGGGCTACTCGGGGCTGCACAACCTCGAGGGCGGCATGAACTCGTGGTCCGGCCCGCGCGTGCGGCCGTAGTCGAGCCGATGCGAATCCTCGCTCGCATCGCGCGCTGGACGCTCGGCGTCATCGCCCTCGCCGCGCTCGTCGCCGCTCTGGCCTTCATCTGGTGGCGCGGGCGTGGCAAGCCGCAGCGCGAGGGCCAAGCCGCGCTTCCGACGCTCGGAAACTCGGTCAGCGTGCGCTTCGATGAGGCGGCCGTGCCCCACATCGGTGCCACGAGCCTCGACGACGCGGCGCGCGCGCTCGGCTGGCTGCACGCGAACGAGCGCATGGGGCAAATGGAGCTGCAGCGTCGCTACGCCGCGGGTCGGCTCGCCGAAGTCATCGGGGCCGACGCGCTCGCCACCGACCGGCGCATGCGCCAGCTCGGCATCGCCCGCGCCGCGCGTCGCAACCTCGAGGCCTGTTCGGAGCGCTCGCGCGCGTTGCTCGCGGCCTATGCGCAGGGCGTGAATGCGTGGCTCGACACGAATCGTGACAACCTGCCGCCGGACCTCGTGCTGTTGCGCGCGGAGCCGGAGCCGTGGCGCGAGGAGGACAGCCTCGGAATCCAGCTGCTGATGGCGCAGATGCTCTCGTTCGGCGAGTGGCGCGAGCGCGCGCGAATGCGCTGGCTCGGAGCGCTCGGACTCGAGCGCACGCGCGAGCTGATGGGCATGCCGGAGCTCGCGGTCGATGACGAGATCCTCGCGGTTGCCGCGCAGGCGAGGCCCGAACGCGCGCCGGCGGAGAAGCCCTCGAACGGCAGCAACAACTGGGCGGTGTCCGCGAGTCGCAGCGAGACCGGCAGCGCTCTGGTCGCGAACGACCCGCACCTCGCGCTCGACTTGCCGTCGCTCTGGTACCAGGCGCAAGTGCGCTGTCCCCAGTACGAAGCCGCGGGCTTCACGCTGCCTGGCTTGCCGATGGTCGTGATCGGTCAGGGTGCGCGCGTCGCGTGGGGCTTCACGAACACCGAGCTCGACGTGTGCGACTTGTTCCTCGAGCGCATGAGCGAGGATGGGCGCTCCGTCGAGCGCGATGGCGAGTGGCTGCCGCTCACCATCGAGTCGGAGACGATTCGGGTCCGCGACGGGGACGCCGAGGCGTTCGAGTGGCGCGCGAGCGACATCGGACCGCTGTACTCCTCGTTCGATCTCGTGCGCCGGACCACCTACAGCATCGCGTGGACCGCCTACCAGCCGTTCGATCCGCTCGAGCCCTTCCTCGCGCTCGCCGCGGCTCGCACGGTCGGCGAGATTCCCGCGCTCGCGGCGCGCTTCGTGTGCCCGCCCCAGAACCTCGTCTGCGGCGATGCCGACGGCGCGATCGCGCACACGATCCTCGGTCGCTCCGTCGCGCGCGGGGCCGGCGTGGGCAAGCTCCCGTTGCCCGCATGGAAGCGCGCGAATCACTGGCGCGGACTCGCGCCTCACGAGCAGATGCCGCTCTCGATCGAGCCCGAGTCGGGGCTGCTCGCCACGGCCAACGAGGACTCGCGGCCCGCGGGCTTTCCCTACCCCTACCCGCAGGATCCCGCGGCGCCCCAGCGCGGCCAGCGCATTCGCGAGCGGCTTGCGGAGCGCGGCAACTGGAACGTCGATTCGCTCGCCACCGTGCAGGTCGACACGACCTCCCTGTACGCGCGCGAGCTCGTCGCCAAGCTGCCCGAGCCGCCCGATGGAACGGACGCCCATCGCGCGTGGCGCGCTCTGCGCAACTGGGACGGCAACATGACGCTGCGCGGGCACTCCGCGCTCTACGCGCTGCTCGAGCGGGAGCTCGGCGCGGCGGTGTTCGGCGACGAGCTCGCTGCGACGAGTGGCCTGCTCTACTCCGATCGCTACCGCGCGCTGCTGGAGGTACTCGACGGCACGCTCGACGAGCGCTGGTGCGACGACGTGCGAACGGAGGCGCGCGAGACGCGCATGGACGCCGTCACGGCGGCGCTCGCGGCGAGCTGGAAGCTCGGCTCCGCGCGCTTTGGCACGGACGTGGCCGAGTGGGACTACGGCGCGCTGCATGCATGGACCCCCGAGCACAAGCTCGGCTCCGTCCCCGTGCTCGGACGCTTCTTCAACCGCCCCACGGCACCCGTACCGGGCAACGACACGTGCCCGTGCGTCTTCACGGGCTCGTGGAGTGGCGAGCGCATCGACGTCAACCATGGCGCCTCGCTGCGCTTCTCCGCCGACTGCGCGAATCCCGATCGCTCGCTCGCGATCCTGCCGGGCGGCCAGTCGGGCCATCCCTTCGACGCGCACTACGGCGACCAGATCGAGGGCTACCTCGCCGGCCACATGCGGCCGATGCGCTGGAGCGAGCCCGCGATCCGCGCGGCGACGGTCTCCACGCTGGAGCTCGCGTCGAGACCGTGAAGCTGCCCGCGTGGATCGCCGCTCCGCTCGAGCTGCTCGCGCTGGCCGTCCTGCGCGAGCGGGGCGAGTTCGTCGACGGGAAGCGGCATGGGGTCTGGGCGCGGCGCTTCCCCAGCGGTCGGCTCTTCACGGAGTGCAGCTACGAGCACGGGCTACGGGAGGGTCGCGAGCGGCGCTGGTACCTCGACGGGACTCCGCGCTGGCACGGCGAGTGGCGGGCGGGCTGCAAGAGTGGCGAGTGGATCCACATGACCCGCGACGAGCGCGTGCACGATGCGCTCACCGGCGTCTACGAGAACGGCGAGAAGATCGCGCCGGTGCGCGGCTTCAACGACTGGAAGTCCTGAGCGTCCGCGCTTGACGTCGCGCGCGCGGGCGGGCATGAAGGACGCATGCAGCCCACCGACGCCGAACTCCAGCGTGACCTCGACTTCGCGATCCTTGCCGCCCGCACCGCCGGCGAGCGCGTGCTCGCGCTGCGCAAGAGCGGGCGCTGGCAGGGCGACATGCTGGCCGACATCGGCGACCAGGCCGCCGACGGCCTGCTGCAGGGCCTGATCCGCGGGCGCTACCCGGACGACGGCATCCTGAGCGAGGAGACCGTCGACTCGCCCGAGCGCCTCGCCAAGCGTCGCTGCTGGATCGTCGACCCGCTCGACGGCACGCGCGAGTTCAGCGAGCTGCGCGAAGACTGGGCCGTGCACGTCGCACTCACGCTCGACAACGCCTGCGCGCTCGCGGCCGTGGCGCTCCCGTCGCTCGACTCGGTGATCTGGGGCATCGCGCTCCCCGGCCGCGAGCGCGCCGGCGTGGTCGGACGCGTGCAGCTCGCGCCGGGCGCCATCGCCGGTCCCGCGGCGCCGCGCATCGTCGTGTCGCGCAGCCACACCCCGCCGTGGGTCGAGACCTTCGGCCGCACGATCGGCGCCGCCCCGCTCATCCCCTGCGGCAGCGCGGGCTTCAAGGTCGCGAAGCTCCTGATCGGCGATGCGGACGTGTACGTCCACAAGAAGGGCCTCAAGGAGTGGGACACCTGCGCGCCCGAGACCGTCGCGCGCGCGCTCGGCTGGTGGGTCGGCAAGCTGCGCGGCGAGGAACACCGCTACAACCAGCCGAGCGCCTTCAACAACGAGCTCGTCGTCTGCCGTCCCGCCCAGCGCGAGCGCGTGCTCGCCGCCGTGCGCGACTGCGGCGCGCTCGAGGGCTAGCTACTTCGTCGAGCCAGCCGCGCTGCGGCGCTCGGCTTCGGCGTCCGCTTCCGTCGCGGACTTCAGCGCCGCGCGCAGCGAGCGCGCGACCTTGGCCTCGACACGCAGAGCGAGCGCGTCGACGAGCTCGTTGCTCAGCGCGAGCGTGAGCTCCGGCCCGCGCCGGAACGCCTTCCAGACTTCGGCGCGCTCGGTGCACGTGCGCAGACTCGCCGCGAGGCTCTGGAGGTTGTGGAGCTTGTCCGCGGCCTTCACCGTCGCCCCTTGCGGCGACATGTGCGGCACCTTCGCGATGCCCGCGCGCTTGCGCTCTTCCCAGCTCTTCGACTTGTCCTCGGTGAGCTCGCCGACGACGTGCGCGATGTGGCGGCCGAACTCGCGCTCGACGCGTGCGAGATCCCAGCCGTCGCAGTCCTCGACGACGTCATGCAGGAGGCCGGACACGATCACGTCGTCTTCCTGCCCCCAGCGCGCGAGGATCAGCGCGACGTGCAGCGGATGGACGATGTACGGCTCGGTCGAGGCCTTGCGCAGCTGGCCGTCGTGGGCCGCGAGCGCGATGCCGAGCGCCTTTTCGACGAGGGGGGAATACATGCTCAGATCTGGACGCCGAGGGGCTTGAGGGCGAGCGCGCCGACCACGATGGACGCGAGCGCGACCGTGATCAGGATCCCGCCTTCGCCGTCGGGCAGCCAGCCTTGGTCGCGGTACGGATAGGCGATCGCGACCACGCGGAACGGCGATTCCGAGCTGAAAGACGCCTCAGCCGGCCAAAGCAGCGGCAGGCGATCGGCGTCCGCGATCGCGAACATGTCGCGGTCGCTCACACGGCGCGGCTGCATCGCGGCGGGCATCACGCTGCCCGCGTGGACGAGCTTCGTCTCGCGCGCCCCACCGAGCTCGAGCACGATCTCGTGGCTTCCGCCCTCGACCGCCACGAACTCCTGGAACGCGCGGCCTTCGGACGAGACGCGCACGAGCGGCGAGACGGCCTGCAGTCCCGCCGGCAGCGTCACGCGCAGCGCACTCGCGTCGACACCGGACGCGAGCTCGATCTCGAGCAGCGTCCCGCGCCCCGCCATCACCGCGACGCCGCGCTCGTGCAGCGGCAGCGGCTCATACGCGTAGCGCACCACGAGCTGCGCCGTGAGGATCATGAACGGCACGGCGAGCGGCACGATCGGCCCGAAGTTCAGGCCGAGGTACACGACGTTGCGCGCGAGCACCTTCGCGACCGCCGCGGCCACCACGACGAGATCGTCCTGATACAGACGGATCTCGATCATGTGCGCCTTGATCTTGTCCTTGGCGTTCTTGATGCCCTTCTGCCACGAGATCTTCTTGAACAGGAGCAGCGCGAGAACGCCGAAGACCCCGCTCCAGAAGATCAGGGTCACGGCGCTCCCGGCCCAGCCGGTCGCGGCGAGCAGGACGTCGAACAAGGACGTCGCGGCGCTGTTCAGGGCGTTCACGTGGGACGTTCTCGCGCGCTGCGGCGCGGATCAGGAGATGTAGCCGAGGCCCTTGAGCTTCTCGGTGATCGCGGCGTCGGACTCGGCGCCTTCGAACTGCGCGAGCTCCTTCTCGATGATGTGCACGATGAACTCCTCGTGCGACGCGTAGCCGGCCTTCTCGGCGATCTGCTTGCAGCGCGCGATGAGAGCGGGGTCGAGCTTGATCTTGTTGGCGTTTCCGAACATGGCGTGTCGTCCTCGGGGCCTGGAGGTCAGGTTCACTTCACCAGCACGGGATGGCCCTTCATCCCCGCGCCGGGCTGGATTCCATAATGACGCAGGACCTCGACCGTGAGGTCCTCGAGACGGTGCGAACCGGGCGCGACGGGCCGGTTGGAGAGCAGGGTGCCCTGCACGACGTCCGGCGCCATCAGGTGGCTGCCATTGAACGTGCCGCCGCGGTCGTTGTCCGAGAGCTGGTAGCCCGTGATGCGGCCGACCGAGGCCTCGTCGGAGTTGTCGTAGTCGCTGTTGTAGCCGACGAGGATGTCGGGCGCCTCTGGGGTGCGCTCGCCGCTGTAGATCTCGCTGGCGAGGTCCGCGCGCAGCACGACGCGCTTGCCGCCGTTCTCCGCGTCGGTCCAGGCCTCGAGCTTCGCCTTGAGCTCGGCGAGCAGCGCCGGAGCCTGTGCCGGATCGACGCTGCCGGACTCGTCGTCCGCCGTCGCCGGGTCGTCGAGCTCGCGACCCTTCAAGTTGAGATACAGGCCGTTGAAGCCGACGCCGTAGGCGCGCGTGCGCGCCCAGTCGACGTTCGTGCGCAGCGGCCACTGCGCGCCCTCGGCGAGATCCTTGGGCCGCGCCATGTAGCTCGAGAGCATCACCGGCACGTGCGCGGGATCGTCCTCGCCGAGCTCAGGACTCACGCCCTCGCGCAGCACGAGATAGCCGTTGTCGTAGAGCCAGCGGTTGAGCCCGACGCGGCGTCGGTACGGCGCGAAGCCGTGGTCGCTCATCACGATCAGCGTGGCGCGCTCGCCGATCTGCTCGCGCAGGCGACCGAGCACCGGATCCATCTCCATGTAGAGGTCGTGGATCACGTCCTTCCACGTCGAGCCATCGCGGTGCGACCACCACGACGAGTCCTCGGCCGCGATCGGCGGCTCGTGGTGCGGATGCTGCTCGTCGGAATGGCGCCACATCATGTGGCCGCACAGGTCGACGCCGGAGAAGTAGAAGAACAGCAGCCCGCCGTCCTGCTTCTCCATGTAGCGCTCGAGCGCGAAGTCGAGCATGCGCTCGCCCTCGTCCTGCACGAGCTCGGCCTGCATCATGAACTCGCGCACCGTGACGACGCCCGACTTGAGCGCGTTGACGTCCTCGGGCATGCCCTGCGTGTAGTAGGGGCCGATGCCGCTGCGCGGGTCGGCGACCTCGGCGCTCGCCTCGACCGGCTCGGACACCGGCGACGCGGGCAGCGCGGGATCGATGTTGACGGGGCTGGCGTAGAGCTCAAGCTCGCCCTGGCCCGCGGCGTCAGGCATCGAGCGCAGGTAGAAGCGCACGATGCCGCCGATGTCCATCAGCGCCATCGGCAAGAGCTCGAACGTCACCGGCACGAACTCGCTCCACTCGCCGGGCTGCAGCACGAGCCGCCGTCCGTTGACGTCGAGCGCGCAGGCCTGCGCCGCGCGATCGATCCAGATGCGCAGCGGCACGCTCGTCGCCGGATCACCCAGCTTGAACGCGTTGGGCGGCCCGGGGATGCGCGTGTCGACGACGTCGTCGTAGATCGTGATCGTCTCGATGCGCGCGTCGCTGCCGATCGCCTTCACCGTCGGGTTCGTGGTGTAGACGGTGCACTGGCCGTAGGCCGAGTCGATCGCGGGCGTCATCATCCCGCTGAACGACCAGCCCTCCGCAGGCTCGACCGGGAAGTTCGCGGGCATGCGCCAGATGTCGGCCGGCACGCCGTTCCGCGCGAGGATCGTCCAGAAGGCCTCGCCCGTGCGGTTCGAGCTCGTCTCGCCACCGGTGGGCAGCTTCCACTCGCCGAACAGCTCGAAGGCTCCGGCGTGGCCGGACACCGTGGTCGAGGGCAGCACGCCGCGCGTGACGCGATCGCGATGCAGGAAGTCGAACACGCCGTGGCCGCCCGGATCGCGGCCCGTGATGAAGTTCGACCACGCCACGGGCGACTGCGGCGGCGTCGAGGTGCCGAGCGAGTGGATGCCCTGCTCCTGCGCGAGCCGCGCGAAGTTGCGCATGCGCTCGGGGTACTTCGCGATCGTCTCCGCGAGGATCTCGGGGTCGAGGCCGTCGATGCCGAGCACCACGAGGCGCGGGTGGCGCGTCGGACCGTCGACGGACGCGGCGGCTCCCGCCACCTCCGTGACGGACGCGTGATCGCTCGCTGC
>CAITGX010000203.1 GCA_903892045.1 uncultured Planctomycetota bacterium
CCGCTTTACGACAAACCCGCGCCCGCCTTCGGCGAGCGCGGGTTTTTCGTTGCGCGGTGTGACTGCGCATCGCATCCGCGCAGTCGGCGCCGGACGGGCCGGGCGCGCGGGTTCCTGCGCGAAGACCGATCGGCGTCGTGTGCCGTGGGACGTATGTCGTGGGACGCGTGCCATGGGACGCATGCCATGGCTGCATGCCACGGGTTGCATGCCACGATTGCATGCCACGCGTCGCGCTCCATGCGTCGCTCGCGCGCGACGGCCGCGTGCATTCATCGCACGCGGACGAGGTCGCCCTCGCGCAACCAGCCGCGCGTCGAACCGTCGCCGAGCTCGATCTCGAGCCAGCCTGGTCGCGACTCGAGCACGCGGCACTCGGTGCCTTCGGGCAGCTCCTCGCCAAGCACGGGCTCGAAGCCCTCGCCGTTGCCCTTGCGGAGCATCGATGGCTCGCGCACGACGGCGTCGTCGCGCGCGGTGCGGCGCGCGATGTCCGCGGCCACGGTGGCCGCGAGCAGCGCGGCGAGCGCGAGGGAAGCCCGGATCGGCGCGTTCCCCGCCGCGGCTGCGCGCATCGGCGCGCGCCGCAGCATCAGCAGCGCGACCGCCGTCCAGAGCAGCACGACGGCCAGCACGAGGCGCGTCCGCTCTCCGAGAAAGCTCCACGCGTCGGCCGCGCGGTCGAGCGCCCTGGGCTCCGGAACCGCGATGGGACGCGTGACCTTGCGCCGCGCCTCGGCGAGGTTTCCCGCGATGCGCCGGTCGAGCGGTGCGCGCGCCTGCGCCGCGCGGTACTCGGCGATCGCCTCGCCCACGCGTCCCGCGCGCAGCAGCGCATTCGCGCGGTTGTAGAGCAGCGCGGCGGAGGGCTCGTCGCCGGCGGCGCGCGCGAACTCGTCGGCACTCTCGAGGAACCGCGCCTGCGCGCCGTCGTCGTCGCGGGCGGAGAGCTCGACGCCGAGGTCGTAGGCGGCCTCGGCGGCGCCGAGCGCGTCGGCGTCGGTTCGGGTGCGTCCCGACGCGAGCAGGGGCAGCGCGAGCTGCAGCGCCAGCACCAGCACGCCGGCCAGCGAGAGCAGGAGGAACGGGTTGCTGCGGCGCTTCATGCGGCGGCGCTCCCGTTCCCGGTCGCATCCGCGGCGGACGTCGAATCCGCGCCCGCATGCCCCGACTCGTCGCGCGCGGACGGCGCCAGCACGATCCCCGCCGTGGCGGACTCGAGCCGCTGCGCGAGGTCGCGGACCGTGGCCGGATCGATCTCCTCGCCGTGGTAGCGCGCGCGCTCGCACTGGCGGAGCAGGCGGTCGGTCTGCTCGACGAGCTGCGCGTCGACCGCATGCGCGGCGAGCGCTTCGAGTGCGTCGCGTCGCGCGAATCCGGCCGGCCGCGCTCCGGTGCGGCCGGCGATGTAGGCGAGCATGTGATCCTCGATCGACGCTGCGTCGCGCCGGGTCGCGAGCGCGTCCTCGAGGACGGCCAGCGCGCGGGCACGGAGCTGCAGGCGTGGATCTCGCGCGCCGCGCATCCGCGCCCCGATCGCCCCGAGCGCGAGGAACGCCAGCGGCGGCGCGATCCCGAGCACGAGCATCCCTCCGGTCGCGGTGTCGCGCGCGGCGCATTCGGCGGCCGAGGCGTTCGCGAGCAGCCCGCCCTCCACCTTGGTGAACGCGGGCTTCGAGGGATCGCGCGCCACCGGAACATCGGCATCCACGCGCACCACCGCGCTCGGCTTGACCTTGATGGCGATCGGCGCACTCTGCACCGTGCGGTACTCGCCGGTCGTCGGGTCGAAGAACGAGAACTCGACCGAGGGGATCTCGCGAACCGTCTCGCTGAGCGCGCGGATCGACTGGGTGAAGATCTTGCTGCGCGCCTCGACGGTGCCCGCGACCGACTCCTCGGGCACGCGGAACCCCGCGCTGAAGCGCGGTTGCGACCCGAGCGCGGGCGCCTGCAGTCCATCGAGCGACGCCGCCCCCGACCGGTCGGTCAGCCGCATGGTGAGCGTGATCGGGTCGCCCACGGCGACCTCGAGCGGCTTCGCCACCACCAGCAGCTCGAAGTCGCCGACCGCGCCGTTCCAGGTCGCGGGACGGCCTCCCTCGGGCAGCGGCAGGACGCTCACGTCGACCGAGGCCGGCCGCACGCTCAGCGTGCGCGACTGCGCCAGCGAAAGCCGGTTCTGCTGGAAGAAGTTGTTGTCCCGCTGCAGGCGCAGGGGGTACTCGATGCGGATCCGCACGTCGCCGGCGCTGGGCGTGCCCATCGCGATCGGCTCGAACGGCCGCGACACGGTGTAGACGAAGTACTCGACTCCGTCGACCACCCGCAGGTCGCCGCGCGGCCGCCGGTTCTGCGACAGCATCTCCTGCAGCTTCGGTCCGAACACGCCCCACGACGACGACTGCATGTCGACGAGCGACCACATCGACTGCTCGTCGAGCGTGATGCCGAGCGCCTGGTCGCTGTAGCGGCGCACGAGGATCTCGAGGTTCATCGCGCCCCGCTGGCCCACGTAGATCGCCGACGGCTCGCCGACGATCCGGGCCATCGCGAGCACCGTCGCGTCGGCGGGCACGACCTTGAGCCGCAACGGCTGCGAGCGGTAGGTCTTCCCCTCGGCCTCGACGCGGAACGGCGGGATCTCGAACGATCCCTCGCGCATCGCCGTGACCTCGAACGACATGGCCACCGTGCGCTGGGAGATGTTGCGCCCGTTGATATTGGTGAAGCTGCTCGAGGTCTGCTCGCCCGGGAGGCGCTTGATCTCGAGGCCCTCCGTCTCGTCGACGAACGGGCCGTCGAACGACTCGAGGTTGAGCACCTTGACCACGACGCGGACGGGCTCGTTGGGAAAGCCCTGCGGCGACGAGATCTGCGCCGTGATGCCCTGCGCGAAGGCGCACGACGACAGCGCGAGCGCGGTGAGCAGGGCGATGATGTGCTGCAGGGGGCTCATGCGGTTCGAGGCGTTCGTGCGGGTCTCGTTCATGCCGGTCCGTCGCTGGCAATCCGTCCTTGCCGGTGGTCCTTGCCGGTCCGTACCTACCAATCCTTGGGCGCGGGCTTGGTCCTCGCCCGCTCCCTCTCGATCTTATCGAGAAGGCGGGCGCGCTCCTTGTCGCGGATCTTCTGCAGCAGCCGCTCGACCTCCTGCTTCGACATCGGCTTCCGCTCGCGGGGGGGTTCGGCCTGGTCTTGCTGCTGTTGATCCTGCTTCTGTTGTTGGTCCTGCTTCTGTTGTTGGTCCTGCTTCTGCTGCTGGTCCTGCTTCTGCTGCTGATCCTGCTTCTGCTGCTGATCCTGCTTCTGCTGTTGATCCTGCTTCTGCTGTTGATCCTGCTTCTGCTGTTGATCCTGCTTCTGCTGTTGATCCTGCTTCTCTTGCTGGTCCTGCTTCTCTTGCTGGTCCTGCTTCTCCTGGTCCTGCTGCTCTTGCTTCTGCTGATCCTGCTGCTTCTTGAGGTCCTTGAGCACGCGGTAGGCGAGCTCGGCGTTCGCACGCGCGTCGACGTTGGCAGGATCGGCGCGGGCGGCATCCTTGAGTTCCCGCAGCGAGCGCTCGAGGGTGTCGATCACCGCCTGCTGGGCGGCTGGGTCGGGCTGCGCGGCGGCACCCGCCTGCTGCATCGCGCGCAACGACTCGGCGTAGCTGGTCGTGCCGCGGTTGTACATCGACCGCGCCGCGACGCCGGCCTTCGCGCGTCCGGCCGCCGTGGCGAAGAGTTCCCGCGCGAGCTCGAGGTCTCCGGCGCGGTACATCGCGACGCCCGAGTTGTACAGCGACTCCGGTGCGGCAGCGCGTTGCGCCAGCAGCGCCTCGGCGCGGAGGCGCGCATCGTCGGTGGCCGGCGCGGATCCAGCAGGCGTCGTCGCGGCCGGCGATGCGGGAGCCTGTGGCGAAGGGGACTGCGGGGCCTGCGCGAGCAGCGCCGCGGCGAGCAGGGCGATCGGTGCCGACATCATGGCTGTGCATCCTCCTTCGCCGCACGCGCGCCGCGGGCGAGCATCGATTCCGCGAGCAGGAGCGCGAGGGCGAGCCCCACGAACACCTGGAACAGCGGCTGCTTGGTCGAGACGTCGGTGCGTTCCCGCGTCTGCTTCTCGAGACCTGCGGAGAGCAGCGCGGCCAGCTGCGCCATGTCGGCCTGGTCGACGCCCGCCTCGACGAAGTAGCCTTCGCCCGCGTCGGCGACCTGGCGCAGCAGGTTCGGGTCCATGCGCGTCCAGACCTCCTGGCCCTCGTGCACGAGGTAGCGCCGCCCGCCGCCCTGGTCCACGGGGATGCGCGCACCCTCGCGCGCATCGCCGATGCCCACGGTCACCACGCGGATCCCGTGCTCCTTGGCCGCGCTCGCGGCCGCCTCGACGGGCTCGCTCTGCATGTCCTCGCCGTCGGAGAGGATCACGATCGCCTTGCCGCCGCCGTCGCCGGCCAGGCTCGAGGCCGCGAGGCGGATCGCGTCGCCGAGCATCGAGCCGCCGCGCACCGTCGCCTGCGGCGAGAGCGTCTCGAGCTGCGTGCGGAACGCGCGGTGGTTGAAGGTGAGCGGGCAGCGCATCGCCGGCACTCCGGCGAACTCGATGAGCCCGACGCGGTCGCTGCCCACGCCCTCGACGAGGTCGGACGCGAACTGCTTGGCGCGCGCGAGACGGTTGGGCGCCGCGTCCTCGGCGAGCATGCTGCGCGAGACATCGACCACGACCATCACGTCGATGCTCCGCTGCTCGACCTTCTCGGTGCCGCTGCCGGCGCGCGGATCCATGAGCGCGGGAACGAGCGCCGCGATCGCCGCGGCGAGCAGCGCCGCGCGCACGCCGCTGCGCGACCGCGCCACCGCGGGCGCGATGCGCGCGAGGAG
>CAITGX010000204.1 GCA_903892045.1 uncultured Planctomycetota bacterium
ATGCGGTCCGAGCGCGGCACCTCGAAGTCGCGGGTGCGCATGCCGCTGACGCGCATGCTGCGCCGCTCGCCGAGCTGCACGTCGCCCGAGGCGTACCACGACTGGCCGTTGTAGCCCGTGTTCTGCACCTCGCCCTTGCCGGAGTGCAGCACCTGCCAGTCCTGAAACGAGCCGCCGACGAGCACGCCGACATCCTCCGTGCCGACGGACAGCGAGCCGTACTCGCGCGCGCCTTCGGCGGCCGTGTTGGCGTCGACGCCGAGCTCGCCCTGCACCGCTCGGGTGCCGGCCTTGTCGCGCGCGAGCGGCGCGCGGTTGCGGGTCCAGATCAGGATCGCGCCACCGAGCGCGTCCGAGCCGTAGAGCACGGCCCCGGGCCCGCGCACGATCTCGACGCGCTCGACGTTGGTCGGATCGATGCCATTGAGCGACTGGTTGGGGCCACCGCGCGTCGTGCCGTCGTTCATCCGCACGCCGTCGACGACGATCAGGACCTGGTTGCCGATCAAGCCGCGCAGGATCGGGGCGCCGCCGCCGAGGTTGGTCTCCTGCACGAACAGGCCGCTCGCCTTGGCGATGGCCCGCGGCAGGGAGCGCTCGCCCGTCGCGGCCAGCTCCTCGGCGGTGATGACCTGTTCGGAGATGCCCGGGGTGGTGGCCGTGCGGCCCGCGCGCGGGGCCGTGACGACGGTCTGGGTGATGTCTTGGACCGGAAGGGCCAGCAGCAGGCAGGGCATCGGCATGGCGGAGGGGCGGCGAGCGGAGAGGAGGGGACTCGCGGGCGCAGGGTGGGACAGACGGGACGGGGTAGTCTGCCAACGCCGCGCGCGTCGGGGCGGTTCATGACTCCACGGTCACCATCGAGGCGGTGCCGGATGTCGGTCCCGACTCTGGAGGGACCCCACTCCGCAGCTGCCCCAGCCCCGCTTCCGCGCAGGCCGCGGCCGTCGGCCTCGAGGCTGACCCGCGCGCTCTGGACACGAAAAAAGCCCGCGAAGGGGCTTCTTGCGATGCCGGCTGCCGGACCGGCTGGAGCGGGCGAAGGGATTTGAACCCTCGACATCCACCTTGGCAAGGTGGCGCTCTACCACTGAGCTACGCCCGCGAGTTTTGACCTCGCCGCCGCGGTCAGGCGGCTGCGAGGGATGAGGAGGATAGCGACCGGAAGGCGCTTGGCAAGCCCCTCCCCGGCGGTCGCGTCCGCAAGGTCCTAGAAGCCCTTCCCGGTCAGGAACTGGACCGCCCCGAGGATCTCGGTCCGGCCGTGCTTCTGGTCGATCTCGAGCACCTTGAGGGCCGTCTTGGGGGTGTACTCCCCCACCAGCCGGAAGTCGACTTCACCGGTGCCCGGGGGCATCTGGTACTCGTTCTCGGCGGCGTCCTGCAGGTGGATGCCGACCATGCGGTTGCCGTAGGCCTCCAGCCACTGGCCTTGGCCCGGCAGGCCGGACTTCTGGCGCATGTGGATGCGGCCGACGTCGTGCCAGTAGGCGAGCCCCTTGCCCGACAGGTCGTCGAGCACCCAGCCCATGGCCTCGAAGCTGAGCAGGTCGTCGATGTGCAGGCCGGGCTCGATGGCGAGCTTGGTCTGGGGCATCTCGGAGAGCAACTGGTGCAGCGAGCGGCAGAGGTGCTCGAGCTGGCGCTGGCCCTTCTTCTGGACGCGGTGGACGTAGTCGCGGATCTTCTCGGCGAGCTCTTCGGTGAGCCCGTCCTTGTGGAGCTCGACGTTGAGCACTTCGGCTTCCGCGCGCAGCTTGGCGTCGGCGACCGAGCTGCCGCGCAGCACGACGACCGGCGCGAGCATCTTCTGGGCGAGCTGCATGTGGCGCCGGACCGAGCCGATCGCCTGTTCGCGCTCCTCGGCGTTCGACGACGAGAGCAGCTGGCACGCGGGACGCTCGCTCGAGGGCTTGAGGCAGCCCGACACCACCGAGGTCACCCGGATGCCGGTCTCGCGGTGCGAGTCGGCGAAGCCGTTGAGGGTCGGCGGAGTGTCCGCCTGCCCCATCTCGATCTTGCGAAAGCCCATCGCGACGGCGGCGAACGCTTGGTCTTCGATGGTCCGAAGTCTCGTCCCGAAGCACGAGGTCGAGAGCACGAACTCGTTGGGGATGCCGGGGGCTGTCACGGTAGGAAGGTGGGTTGGGGACGCAGTTGGGGGGAGGCTAGCGGCGGTCAGGTCGGGCGTTCATCGGTCCAAGGACGAGTGGAACGGTAGTCCGAGTTCGGTACCGGGCAGGGTCCGCGCTCCAACTGCGGCACCCGGTAGAGCCGGAACCGTGGCCCGTGCGGTCAGGAAGCCGCCCGAAACAACGATCCGCAAGGGACTTGGCGGAAGCTTTTTCCAGCAAAACGTCTCCGCGGCCCGTCCCAGCTTCGGCCCGCCCCCCCGAACAAGCCAAGGCGACCCCGGCCGGCGCTCCGACCTAGCATGGCCCCATGCGCGCCCTCGACACCCTGTCCCGCTGGCTCGAGCCGGGCGAGCCCGCGAGCGAGCGCCGCCTCGGGCCCGTGGGCTGGGTGCTGCTCGCGAGCCTGCTCGCCATCGCCGTCTGGCGCCTGCACCTGCCGGCCTTCCACGGCTCGAACTTCGCCGTCGTGCCCGACGCGGAGGAGTACGCGCTGTCGGCCGAGCGACTGGTGAGCCTCGGTCGCCTCGACATCGAGATCGAAGGGCGCTCGCACCCGACCAGCACCTCGCCGGGCTTCTCGGTCCTGTTCCTGGCGCCGCTGTACGCGCTGTGCGGAAGCGAGCTCGGCAACGCGATCTACCTCGAGCTCGCCTTCGCGCTGCTGGCGCTGCTCGCCGCCTACCTGCTCGCCCATCGCCTCGCCGGTCCGTGGGCAGCACTCGCGGCTGGCATGGCCTTGCTGCTGCACCCCACCTTCGAGCGCTGGTCGCGCGAAGTGATGACCGACGTGCCGAGCCTTGCACTCGGGCTGTGGGCGGTGCTCGTCACGCTGCGCGCGCCGCGCGAGTGGAGCCCCGCCCGCGCGCTCGGCGTCGGGCTGCTCGTCGGACTCGGTTTTGCCCTGCGGTTCGTGGGGCTCGCACTGCTGGCGCCGCCGCTCGTGGCCGTCCTTGGGAGCCCCCACCGCCTGCGCAACCTCGCGCTGCTCGTCGCCCCGTCTATCGCGGTGCTGCTCGCGACGCTCGCCTTCCAGCAGCACACGTTCGGCGATCCGTGGCGCACGGGCTACCACTACTGGAACTCGGTCCCGTACGACTACGCGGAGCTCGCCTTCTCGGCTCGCTACGTGCCGCACAACCTCGCAGCGCTCGCCCCGCTGCACATGGCCCTGCCGTGCGCGGTCCTGACGCTCGGTGGACTCTGGCTGGCGCGCGCGAGAGAGACCCGCGTCGGGGCGCTGGCGCTCGTGCTCGCGGCGCTCCCGACATCGCTCTTCTATCTCTCGTACTACTACGTCGACGAGCGCTTCCACCTGCCGCTCCTCGCCGCCGGCTGCATCCTCGGCTCGGTGGCCTTCGCGCGCGCGCTTCCCGCTGCGGTCGAGCGCTTCGCCTGGCTCGGACTCGCGCCGCTCGCGTGCCTCGCTGTGTGGCCTGCTCCGCCGCAGGATCCGATGCCGGGCCGCCGCAGCACCGCCAACGCGCTCGCGCGCCTCCTGCCCGACGATGCGGTCGTGATCACCGCCATCGATCCCGTGTACCTCGAGCCCTACCTGCTGCGCGGAACGCGGCGCCGCGTGATCCCCGCGAGCCGGGCGGTGCCCTACGCGAACGTGGTCGCGGCGCCGCGCCGCGTCGACGCGCCCGTGCCCGCGCCGGTCAATGCCTTCGACAAGCGCTGCCCCGGCCTGCTCGCGGGCGGCGCCATCGATGCGGTCCGCGTCACCGCCGTCGAGAACGCGGACGCGATCGTCGCGCTCGTGCGCTCGGGAGCGCGCGTCTACATCGATCTCACGATGGAGGGTCTCACGGGCGCCTTCGCGACGCTGCAGCGCGCCGGACTCGCGGGCACTCCGGTGCAAGACAAGAAGTGGCTGCTGGAGTTGCGCGTGCGCTGACGCGCGTGCATCCCGCGATCGTCCAAGGCACACTCGCATCATGCGCTTCGCTCTCGCCGCTCTCGCACTGCTCGCCGGCGGCTGCGCAAGCACGCCACCTGCGACCGAGCGAGCGCACAACGTCGTCGTGATCGTGATCGACGACGTCGGCTGCGACCTGATCGGCGCCTTCGAGCGCCACGCGCGCGCGCAGGGCCGACCGGCGGGAACGCCGGCGACGACGCCCGTGATCGACCGCGAGCTCGCCGGGCAGGGCCTGATCTTCACGCAGGCGTGGTCCGCGCCCGCGTGCACTCCCAGCCGTGCGCGACTGCTCACCGGCCTGCGCAGCCGCAACAATGGCGTGGGCTCGGTCATCAAGAAGGACGACGACGGTCGCGGCGAGGTCAACGTGGGCCTGTCACTCGCTTGCGAGCTCCTGCCGCAGGCGCTGCGCGCCTCGCCCGCGCACTACGCGAGCGCTGCGGTCGGCAAGTGGCATCTGGGCGACGCTCGCACGCTCGAGCAGCATCCCCACCATCCGCTCGGAGAGCCCGTCGGCACCTGGTTTGGCTCGTACGCGGGCTCGATGTTCAACCTGAGTGCGCCCGACGAGTCGGGACGGCGCGCGGGCTACTACAACTGGGAGAAGACGCTCTCCGTCGATCCTGCGCGCGGCTTCGCTCTGCCCGAAGAAGGCGCCGCGCCGCTCGTGCTGCCGATGCGCGTGCCACCGGCGGAGAACTACCCGACGACCGACACCACGGACGACGCCCTCGCGCTCGCGAGCACGTTGCCGGAGCCGTTCCTGCTCTACGTCTCCTACAACGCCGCGCACGCGCCCGTGCACGCCCTGCCGCCTGTCGCGGAAGCGGCGTTCGGCAGCGGCTTCTCCGACAAGCTGCGCGAGATGGTCAGCGACCTCGATCGCCAGATCGGGCGGTTGCTCGCCGGGCTCGACCCGAGTGACACCACCGTCGTGCTCGTCGGCGACAACGGCACCGAGTCGCGCGGACTGCAGCCTCCGTTCGACGCCGAGCAAGGCAAGGGCACGCTCTACGAAGCGGGCTGCCGAGTGCCGGTGATCGTGCGCTCGCCGCTCGTGCCCGAGCGACTGCGAGGAGGCGCGTGCGAGGCGCTGGTGGAGATGAACGACCTGTTCGCGACCTTCGTCGAGCTAGCCGGCGGGACGAACTCGGCCGCCGTGAGCGCCGACTCGCGCTCGCTCGCACCGCTCCTGCGCGGCGACGTGCAAGCCGTGCGCGATCACGCTTACACCGAGCTCTTCCACCCCAACTTCGAGCCGGGCCAGCCTGCGAACGTGCGCCGGCACGCGCAGGCCGTGCGCGACGAGCGCTTCAAGCTGCTGCGCTTCACGACGCGCGACCGCGAAGGTCTGAAGATCGAAGAGGAGCTCTTCGACCTCGAGCACCGCGGCGCCGACAGCGACTGGTTTGAGCAACGCAACCTGCTCGCCGCCCCGCCGCTCGCGCCCGACGCGGCCGACGCTCTTGCGCGGCTGCGCGAGCGGCTCGACCGCGAGTTCCCCTCGCTGGTGCGCTGAGCGCCGAGCTCAGACCTCGACCTTGCCCTTGGCGCCGAGCAGCGCCGCGTGGCGCGCCAGCAGCGGCGCGACGTCCTCGGCGAGGTACTCGTCGACCTGTTGCGGGGCGCGGCCGACGTAGCGCGCGGGATCGAGCAGGCTGTCGATGCGGTGCGCCACCTTGGCGAAGGCCGGATCCCCGTGCAGCAGGTCGCGCAGCGGGTTCTTGCCGCCCTCCATCTTCACGACGCGCGCCGCCTCGCGCGCGTGCACGCGGATCGCCTCGTGGATCTCCTGGCGGTCGCCGCCGGCCTTCACGGCTTCCATCATCAGGTGCTCGCTCGCGAGGAACGGCAGCTCCTCGTCGAGGTTGCGCCGCACGACGCCGGGATAGACCACGAGGCCCGCCGAGACGTTGAGGTAGATCTGCAAGATCGCATCGGTGGCGAGGAACATCTCGCTCACGGCGAGACGGCGGTTCGCGGAGTCGTCGAGCGTGCGCTCGAACCACTGGTTGGCGGCCGTGTGCGCTTGATTGTCGAGCAGGCTCATCACGAAGCGCGCGAGCGCGCACATGCGCTCGGAGCGCATCGGGTTGCGCTTCCACGGCATCGCCGACGAGCCGATCTGCTTGTCCTCGAAGGGCTCCTCGAGCTCCTTGCGGTTGGAGAGCAGGCGCACGTCGGTGGCGAACTTGTGCGCGGCCTGCGCGACCTGCGAGAGCACCTGCGCGACGCGGAAGTCGGCGAGGCGCGGGTAGGTCTGGCCGGTGACGCCGAACGTGCGCTCGAAGCCGAAGGCGGCGGTGATGCGGCGGTCGAGCTCGCGCACCTTGGCGTGATCGCCGTCGAAGAGCTCGAGGAACGAGGCCTGCGTGCCCGTGGCACCCTTGATGCCGCGGAAGCGCAGCGTCGCCTCGGCGTGGTCGAGCTCCTCGAGCGTCTGCACGAGGTCCTGGATCCACAGGGTCGCGCGCTTGCCGACGGTGGTCGCCTGCGCCGGCTGGTAGTGCGTGAAGCCAAGCGTCGGCAGGGCGCGGTGCTCACGGGCGAAGCGCGCGAGCTGGTCGATGACGCTGACGAGCTGCGCGCGCAGGATGCGCAGGCCATCGCGCATCTGGATCAGCTCGCTGTTGTCGGTGACGAAGCAGCTCGTGGCACCGAGGTGGATGATGCCGCGCGCCTTGGGCGCGACATCGCCGTAGGCATGGACGTGCGCCATCACGTCGTGGCGCAGCTTCTTCTCGTAGGCGTCGGCCGCAGCGAAGTCGATGTCCGTGGCGTGCGCCTCGAGCTCGGCCACCTGCTCCGCGCTGATCGCGAGCCCGAGCGCGCGCTCCTCGCGGGCGAGCGCGATCCACAGCTGGCGCCAGGTGCCGAACTTCTTCTGGTCCGAGAAGTTCTGGCGCATCGCGGCGCTCGAATAACGGGTCGAAAGCGGGCTCTTGTAGTTGTCGCGTTGGTCGCTCACGCGCGTACTAGAACCACCCGACGCCGGGGAAGCAAACCGGGACCCATGTCGCGAGGGCGCCGCAGGCGAGCGAGGTCGCAGCCGCGAGCGCGAGCCGCGCGCCGAGGCTCGCCGCAGTCCGTCCCGGGGTGCCGAGATGGGCCACGAGCTCGAGCGACACGGCGGCGCCGGCGACATCCGTCAGGACGTCGAGCACCGAGAGGTCCCGTCCGGGCACCGTCGACTGGTGCAGCTCGTCCGCGATCCCGAGCAGCGCGATCGCCGCACACACTCCGAGGCGGGTGGCCGCCCCGAGCACCGGCCAGCCGCGCTCGCGCGGCACGAGCAGCGCGATCCAGCAGGCGAGCAGGCCGAACAGGGGCGCGTGTGCGCCGTTCGTGAAGATGCTCCACCACCAAGGGCTCGGCTGGACGCTCGCCGGACGCGAGCTCGACCACGTGATGAGCGCGCACCACGCCGCGCACAGGCCCCACGCCGCCGGACGCGGCAAGGCGAGCAGCCAGCCCGCGAGCTTCGCCACGCCCTCAGCGCGCCCCGAGCGCGCGTCGCGCGACGAGGCACAGCCCGAGCAGGTCCGCGCTGCGCCCCACCTCGACCGAGTCGCACTCCAGCGTCATCAGGTACAGGCCGCGACCCCGCTCGTCCTCGAGATCCGGCAGGCCCTCGGGATGCAGCAGCGCGTCGACCACGGCCGGATCGCCGCCGCCCTGGTCGGACACGGAGACCTGCCAGCTCGCACCATCGAGGACCACGGACACGCGCATGGACACGGGGTGCGGCAGGTCGGACTCCTCGAGGGCACCGCCGCCGCCGCCGTGGTCCACGGCGTTGGTCATGAGCTCGTCGGCGATCAGGATCAAGGCGTCGAGATCCGCGCCATCGAGACCGTGCTGCTCGGCGAAGTGCCGCACCAAGCCGCGCGCGGCCCGCGCCGAGGCGTGGACCGCAGGCACATCGAGGACGAGCTCCTCGGCGTCGTGGCGCGGAGCGCTGGTCACGTCGCAGGCTCGAGGTAGAGGGACAGGTCGAGGGCCGGCGCGGAATGCGTCAGAGCCCCCACGGAAATTCGATCGACGCCACTGGCGGCGAAGTCGGCGATGGTCTCGAGCGTGATGCCGCCCGAGGCCTCGAGCTCGACCGTGCGCCCGCGGACCGAGGCAGCCTGGCGCAGCCGCGGACAGCAGTCGTGCAGCCGCGCGACGCTGAAGTTGTCGAGCAGCACGACATCGGCACCGCCCGCGATCCCGGCGAGTGCCTCGGCCTCGTCGCGTGCCTCGGCCGTGATCCGGACCGCCGGCCCGAGCGCCGTGCGCAGGTCCCGCACGACCGCCTCGAGCCCACGTCCCGCGAGATCGAGGTGGTTGTTCTTCACCATCGCCTCGTCGTAGAGGCCGAAGCGGTGGTTCTCACCGCCGCCGCAGCGCACGGCGTACTTCTCGAACGTGCGCAGGTTGGGGGTGGTCTTGCGCGTGTCGAGCACGCGCGCTCGGCCGGCGCAGCGCTCGACGTACGCCGCCGTGGCCGTCGCCGTGCCCGACATGCGCTGGATCAGGTTGAGCGCGGTTCGCTCGGCGAGCAGCAACGACCGGGCGCGACCTTCGAAGCGCGCCAGCACCTGCCCGGGCGCGATCGCATCCCCGTCGCGCGCCGCAAGCTCGATCCGCGCGGCGGGATCGCACAGCTCGACCACGCGAGCGAAGACGTCGAGCCCGGCGAGCCGTCCCTGGGCCTTGCAAACCAGCCGCGCCCGGGCGCGCGCCGCATCCGGCACCGCGTGCAGCGAAGTGATGTCGCCCGCCCCGGTCCGATCGGGTCCAAAGCGGTCCTCGTCGAGGGCCGGCACCACCACGGCGTCGATCTGCGCGCGGGTGAGCGGCAGAGGCAGGCCACTGCGCGGGGCCGGCAGCCCGTGGGCGGAGGTCGCAGCGCTCGCGTTGGATTGCTTCAAGCTCGGGTGTCGCCGGGCAGGGGGGGCGGCCGAGTCTAGCAGGGCTCCCGAGCGACGGCGCGGCTCGGAACGTGGAGACGCTCATGGGGTCGCGCCCGCGATGCTCATGGGGCGGCGGCCCCCAGCGCCGCGGCGACGCGCTCGGCCGTCGTGGCGCCAATGCCCGGCAGGCTGGCGAGGTCGAACGGCTCGCCACTGCCCCGGCGCAGCCAGCGCTCGCGCGCGATCTCCAATGCCCGCACCTCGCCGATGCCCGGCAGACGCCGCAGCTCGCGCGGACTCGCGCTCTCGAGCCTCAGGGGCCGCCCGGGGGGCGCGTGACAACCCACATCCGCCCGGGCTCGGTCCCGAGCTGCCTGCGCGAGCACGACGACGAACCACCCGACGAGGAACAGCACCGCACCACCTGACAGGGACTTGTGCACACGACTCCCGTCGCTCGGCCAACGCGCTGGTCGCGGCCGCGCTCGGATTTTTCCGCGCGCTCGCGCCCAGCGAGCGCAGGACGGTGCGCAGTCTCCCGCTGAGCGCGCTAGCGCGTCGGGTCGAAGGCCGCGAGCTCTTCAGGAGTGAGCAGCGGTACCGCGGCCGCGGGTCGAGGCACGGCGATCAGGTCGCCATGCCCGAGGACCGCGAGGTAGCGCTGGACCGCCGCGCCGAGGAAGCCCTCCACGCCCTCGGGCCCCGCGATCGGCCCGTCGAATCCGCCACCGGACACGGCGCCCGAGAGCTCGCCGCCCGAGAGCGAGAGCGAGCAGACGAGCTCGTCCTGAAAGCGCCACACGATGCCGTCGGCAGTCCGCGTGGCCTCGAGGTCGTCGTCGAGGTGCTCGACGCGCCGGATCACGCCCTCCGCCAGCTCGCGCAGGTTCGGAGCGAGCGCCGCGAGCGGACCGCTCGGAGCGGGAGCCGCCGTCGGGCTCGCCGCAGGGGCCGCCGCGGCTTCGGTCGCCAAGCTGGCCTCGAGCAGGTAGTCGCTGACGCTGCGCTGGCTCTCGATGCACACGCACTCGAACAGGCGCACGGCACCCGGCTCGAGCCGCTGCAGCCGCACGCGCTCGTCCGTGCCGAACTCGCGCGCCAC
>CAITGX010000205.1 GCA_903892045.1 uncultured Planctomycetota bacterium
GTAGGCCATGGGAAGGCCCTTGACCGTGACCAGCAGCGTGACAAGGTTGCCGATCTGGCGGCCGGTCTTGCCGCGGAAGAGCTCGAGCGCGTCGGGGTTCTTCTTCTGCGGCATGAGCGAGCTGCCCGAGGTGAACGCGTCGGGGAGCTCGATGAGCGAGGCCTCGCTGGTCGAGTAGAAGATGAGGTCCTCGGCGAAGCGCGAGAGGTGGACGGCGCAGAGGGCGCAGGCCGACAGCGTCTCGATGACGAAGTCGCGGTCGCTGACGGCGTCGAGCGAGTTCGCGGTGGGCGCGCGGAAGCCGAGGTCCTTCGCGAGCAGCTCGCGGTCGATCGGGTAGGCGGTGCCCGCGAGGGCGCCCGAGCCGAGCGGCGAGAGGCGCACGCGCTTGAGCGCGTCGGACAGGCGCTCCGCGTCGCGGCGGAACATCTCGACGTACGCGAGGCACCAGTGGGCGAACAGGATGGGCTGCGCGCGCTGCAGGTGGGTGTAGCCGGGGAACGGCGTGGTCTTCTCGCGCTCGGCGAGGTCGACGAGCGCGTTCATCGCGGCCTTGAGCTCGGTCTGGCGGAGGCGCAGCTGCCGCGCGGTCCACAGGCGCAGGTCGGTGGCGACCTGGTCGTTGCGGCTGCGGCCGGTGTGCAGCTTCTTGCCGAGGTCGCCCACGCGGGCGATCAGCTGGCGCTCGACCCAGGAGTGGACGTCTTCGTCGTCGGCGTCGAGGATCGACGAGGGGTCGTCCTGCGCGAGCGCGAGGATCTCGCCGAGCGCGGCCTCGATCTGCCGCTGCTCCTCGGTGCCGATCACGCCGGCGCGCATGATCGCCTTCGACCACGCGACGGAGCCCTCGATGTCCTCGCGCACGAGCGCGCGATCGAACGGCAGCGAGTCGTTGAACTCGCGGAAGAGGTCGTCGGCCTTGCCTTCGAGTCGGCCAGCCCAAATGGCGGTTGTCATCCGTGTGTGCTTTCTGTCTGAGTGCGGTCGGGAGCGGGAAAGGCGGCGCTCCCCGTCAAGGGAGCGCCGCCGGTCGGTTGCTGCGGATCAGGCGTGCTGCTTGGTGCCGCTGCCCGCGCCGGGCTTGTTCGCGGCGGCGAGCTGCTTCGCCTCGGCGTTCAGGCCGAGCAGCGCGCGGATGCGCAGCGGCAGGCTGAACAGGCGGATGAATCCCTCGCTGTGCTTGTGGTCGTAGACCTCGTCCTCGCCGAAGGTGGCGAAGCCGTGGTGGAACAGCGAGTTCGGCGAGCGGCGGCGGCACGCCTCGGCGCGGCCCTTGTAGCAGCGCACGACGACATCGCCGTCGAGCGACTGCGCGATCGCCTCGAACGAGGCCCACATGGCCTCGCGCGTCGGGCTGAACCACGTGCCGTTGTAGATGATCTTCGCGAAGTCGAGCGCGAGCTTCTCGCGGAAGTGCAGCGTCTCGCGGTCGAGCACGAGCTGCTCGAGGCCGCGCACGGCCTCCATCAGGATCGTGCCGCCCGGGGTCTCGTACACGCCGCGGCTCTTCATGCCGACGAGGCGGTTCTCGCAGATGTCGACGCGGCCGACGCCGTTGCGTCCGCCGATCCTGTTGA
>CAITGX010000206.1 GCA_903892045.1 uncultured Planctomycetota bacterium
GAGATCGCTGCGGCATTCGGAGACGCGAGCTCGCTCGCGGAGCTCCGGCGGACCTTGCTCGACAAGCGTCTGCAGTCCGACGAGCGCTCGCGGGCGCTCGCTACGCTGGCCGACGCGCGCGATCCGGAACTTCGGGCCGCGCTGCCGGAGCTCTTGACCGATCCGGCGACTCGGCACGAGGCCTTGCGCGCCGTGGGGAGCGTGGGGGACGTGGTGGCAGCGCAGGTGGCGCTCGCGTTGCAGGAGAGCCTGAGCGTCGAGGAACGCCGCACGCTCGTGGAGGCGCTCACCACGCGCGCGGAGTTCGCGAGCATCCTGCTCGACGCGCTGGAGGCGCGCAGGATCGAGCGCGGCGAGATCGGCGCGTTCGCCGCCCGCAAGATCGAGAGCTTTGGCTACGAGGGGCTCACGGCGCGGCTGAACGCGCTGTGGGGCAGCGTGCGCGCCACTTCGGAGGAGAAGCAGCGCAGCATGGCGGCGTATCGCGCGCGCTTGAGCCCCGAGGTCGTCGCTGCGGGTGATCGCGCCCGCGGGCGCGAGGTGTTTTCGCGGACCTGCCAGCAGTGCCACGCGCTGTTTGGCAGCGGCGGCGATGTCGGGCCGGAGCTCACGGGCGCGAATCGGACCGATCTCGACTACTTGCTCACCAACATCGTCGATCCGAGCGCGGTGGTCGGGAAGGACTACCTGTCGACGCTGGTCTGGACGACGGACGAGCGGCTCGTGAGCGGAATCGTGCGGGAGGAGACGGCGTCGTCGCTCGTGCTGCGCACGGAGCGTGAGCGCGTGGTGATCCCGAAGTCGGAGATCGAGTCGCAGCGCACGAGCGAGCTCTCCACGATGCCGGAGGGCCTGCTCGAGACCCTGAAGCCGGACGAGCTGGTCGACTTGTTCGCGTACCTGCAAGGGACGGAGCAGGCGAACCTGCTGGCGACTCCTCTCAACGCGGCACGGCTGTTCGACGGCGAGACGCTCGCTGGTTGGCGCTTTGCGGGCGACGTGTGGACGGTGGAGGAGGGCGAGATCGTCGGGCGCGGTGCGCTGGAGCGGAATTCGTTCCTCGTCAGCGAGCTCGAGGTGCGCGACTTCCGACTGGAGTTCGAGGTGCGACTCGTCGGCGAGAGCGGCAACTCCGGCGTGCAGTTCCGTTCGCGCGCGCAGTCCGACGGAGATGTGGCCGGCTATCAGGCGGACATCGGACCCGGCTGGTGGGGAAAGCTCTACGAGGAGCACGGGCGCGCGGTCCTGTGGGACAAGTCGGGCGAGCCGCACGTGAAGCCGGGCGAGTGGAATCGCTACGAGATCGAGGCCAGAGGGTCCCGCATCGTCACGCGCATCGATGGCGCGACCTGCGTGGACCTCGACGACCCGGCGGGAGCACGGGCCGGGGTACTCGCTCTGCAGCTGCACTCGGGGCCCGCGACCGAGGTGCGATTCCGGAAGCTCAAGCTCTCCGTGCTGCGCTAGTTGCTCGAGTTTCCCGCGCGACCAACGCCCACCCCGAGCGACGGGAGTGCGGAGGTCGATGCATGTGGTGGGAGTGCGGTCTGTCGTTGTTGCTGGTCGCGGGGGCTCCGCAGGCCGGCAAGCGGGAGCAGCAGGAGGCGTTCGAGGCCCTGGCGGCGCAGGCGCGCGAGCGCGAGCCCGAGAAGCGGCGCAGCGCGGTGCGCGCTCTGGCCGAGTTCGGCGGGAAGGAGGCCTGGGAGCTCGTGTTGGAAGCGCTCGCGGACCCGGAGTCGAAGGTCGGCGACGCGGCGCAGGAAGCGCTGGGGAAGCTCGTGGATCCACGCATCGCGCTCGAGCTCTTCGGTGCGCAGGGACTGGGTTCCAAGGATGAGCGCGTGGCCTTGCGTGTCGCGGAGGCGCTGGCGCACGTGCAGGTGCCGCTCGATGGGGAGAAGCTCGCGCGCGAGCTCGCGTCGCGCGATGGGGAGCGCGTGCGGGCCCTGCTCAGCTCCATCGAGAGGCTGGCGCGTGCCCAGCGCATCACCGGGCGCGTCGAGCGCGTGGTGGATTCCGTGGAGCGGCTCGAGCGTTCGGGTTCCGACCCGTGGGTGTCGGCCACTGCCCTGTGCGCGCTGGCGGAGGTGGCACCGGAGCTCGCCTACCGCAGGGCGACCGATGCGCTGCGCGATTCCTCGGCGCTGCGCCGCTGCGCGGCAGGGTACGTGCTGGCACGACTGAAGTCGCCCGATGCGCTGTCCGGCTGCCTGCTCTTGGCGCGCGACCGCGAGCCCATGGTTCGCCTGCGCGGCGTCGAGTGTCTCGATGTGCTCGGGACGCGTGCCTCCATGCTGGCGATCGTGTCGCGCATGGCGGACGAGCCGCGCCTGCGCCTGCGCTGGCGTGCCGTCGATCTCCTGCAGCGCACGTCGGGGCTCAAGCACCGGCTCGATCCGCGTCCGTGGCAGCTGTGGGCCGATGGATTGCCCGAAGGTGGTGTGGTGCGGCGCGGAGCGCTCGCGGCGGGCGAGGCGCGGGCGGAACCTGTGCAGGCGACGCGCGCGAGTGGCTTCGCGGGCCTGCAGCTCGTCAGCGATCGCGTGACGTTCCTGTTCGACTTCTCCGGCTCGATGTGGATGCCGATGGCGGACGGGCGCATTCCCAAGGACGTCGTGACCGAGAAGCTGAAGCTTGCGCTGGAGGCCCTGCCGGAGACGACGGCGTTCAACTTGATCCCGTACACCAATGTCCCGATCCCGTGGTCTACCGAGCTGCGGCCGGCGCGGCGCAAGGACATCGCCGAGGCGCTCGAGTGGTTCTCGCGCTGCCGCGAGAAGGGGCGCGGCAACTTCTACGACGCTGCGCGGCTGGCGTGGCTCGATCCCGACGTCGACACGATCGTGGTGCTCACGGATGGCGTGCCTACGGGCGGCCTGCACAGCGACATGGACCTGATCGTGCCGCGGCTCGTCGAGCTCGCGCGCATCCGGCCCGTGATCGTGGACTCGATCCTCGTCGACACGCCGCCGGGGACCGTGCGGCGCTGGCGCGAGCTCTCCGAGCGAACGGGCGGTCGCCTGATCGAAGTGGACCTCGCGCGGCCGTGAAGCCCTTCATGAAAGCGAGCGGCCTGCGCGGGCCGCGGTGGCTCGCACAGGCCGCTCTGGATCTGCCGCCGGGCGCGGTGGCTTCAGATGTGCAGCGCGCGGCCGTCGACGGCGAGCGCCGCTTCCTTCATGACCTCAGCGAGCGTCGGATGCGCGTGGGAGGTGCGCGCGAGATCCTCGGAGGAGGCGCCGAACTCGATGGCGGCCACGGCCTCGGCGATCAGGTCGCCGGCGCGGGCGCCGACGATGTGCACGCCGAGGATGCGGTCGGTGTCCTTGTGCGCGAGGATCTTGACCTTGCCCTCGTTGGCCCCGAGCGCCTTGGCGCGTCCGTTGGCCATGTAGGGGAAGGCGCCCTTGCGGTAGGGAATGCCCGCCGCGACGAGCTCTTCCTCGGTCTTGCCGACGCCCGCCACCTCGGGATGCGTGTAGACCACGTTGGGGATCGCGTCGTAGTTGACGTGGCCGTAGCCCGTGACGATGTGCTCGACGCAGGCCACGCCCTCTTCCTCGGCCTTGTGGGCGAGCATCGGGCCGGGGATGACGTCGCCGATGGCGTAGACGCCCTTGGCACTCGTGGCGTAGTGGGCGTCGACGGGGATGCGGCCGCGCGCGTCGAGCGCGATGCCAACCTTTTCGAGGCCGAGGCCGTCGGTGTGCGGCTTGCGGCCCACGGAGACGAGCACGCGGTCACAGCGGATCGGCTCTTGACCCTCGATCGTGACCAGCGCCCCGTCCTTGTCCTTGCGCGCGCCCGTCACCTTCACGCCGAGGCGGAACTCGAGGCCCTGCTTGGCGAGGATCTTCTGCGCCTCCTTGGCGATCTCGGCGTCGTTCGCAGGCAGGATGCGGTCGAGGTACTCGAGCACCGTGACCTTGGCGCCGAGGCGGCACCAGACCGAGCCGAGCTCGAGGCCGATGGCGCCGGCGCCGATCACCACGAGGTGCTGGGGCACGGCGGGCCACGCGAGGGCTTCCGTGCTCGTGCCGACGCGCTCGCCGTCGAGCTCGATGCCCTTCAGGGTCGAGCTCGTCGAGCCGGTTGCGATCAGGACGTGCTTGCCCTCGAGGCGCGCGCTCAACTGGCCCTGCGCGTCGACGACCTCGACCTGTGTTCCACCGGCGAGGCGACCGAGACCCTCGTAGCGCGTGATCTTGTTCTTCTTGAACAGGCCAGCGATGCCCTTGGTGAGCGCGTCGACCACGCCGTCCTTGCGGGCGAGCATGGCCTTCAGGTCGAGCTGCACGTCCTTGGCGACGATGCCGTGCCCCGCGAAGGTGTGCTTCGTCTCGTGGAACAGCTCGCTCGACTCGAGCAGGGCCTTGCTCGGGATGCAGCCGATGCGCAGGCAGGTGCCACCGAGGCGCGGGTCCTTCTCGATGCAGGCGACGTCGAGTCCGAGCTGGGCGGCGCGGATCGCGGCGACGTAGCCACCGGGGCCGGCCCCGATGACGACGAGGTCGTGCTTCTTCATGTCGGGCGTCGGGGCTGCGGCCATCGCTCAGACCTCGAGCAGGAGGCGCGTCGGGTTCTCGACGAGCTCCTTGATGCGCTTGAGGAACGTCACGGCCTCGCGGCCATCGACGATGCGGTGGTCGTAGCTCAGGGCCACGTACATCATCGGACGAATCACGACTTGGCCGTTGAGCGCCACCGGACGCTCCTGGATCGCGTGCAGGCCGAGGATGCCCGACTGCGGGGGATTGAGGATCGGCGTCGAGAGCAGCGAGCCGTAGATGCCGCCGTTCGAGATGGTGAACGTGCCGCCGGTGAGCTCGTCGATGGTGAGCTTGTTGTCCTGGGCTTTCTTGCCGAGCTCACCGATGGCGCGCTCGATGTCGGCGAAGCCCATGGTCTCGGCGTTGCGCAGGATCGGGACCACGAGGCCCTTGCCGCCGCCGACGGCGATGCCGATGTCGTAGAAGTGGCGGTAGACGATGTCGGTGCCGCGCACTTCCGCGTTGACCTGCGGGATCTCCTTGAGCGCCTCGATCGCGGCCTTCACGAAGAAGCTCATGAAGCCGAGCTTGGTCTTGTGGCGCTCGACGAAGCGCTCCTGGTGCGCCTTGCGCAGCGCCATGACCTCGCTCATGTCGATCTCGTTGAACGTGGTCAGGATCGCTGCCGTGCTCTGGGCCTGCACGAGGCGCTCGGCGATGCGCTTGCGCATCGGCGTCATCGGCACGATC
>CAITGX010000207.1 GCA_903892045.1 uncultured Planctomycetota bacterium
CCCAGAGCGACACGTTGCCATCGCCGCGCACCGCCGCGACGGGCGTCAGCTGGGTCGCGTGGTAGGCGACGGCGACGTCGGGAGTGTTCCCGAGCGTGTTGTCGATGGTCACCTGAGCGGGCGACGTCGCGGTCTTGGGGAAGATCATCAGGTCGCGCGACGTCGAACCCGTCCCGATCCACGTCGAGGCGACCGCGTAGTCGTCGAGAATCTCCACGAAGTCGGAGCTGTTCCAGCCCGCAGGGTGCGCCGCCACCAGCTGGATGGGCGCGCCTGGAAGCGTGAGGTCGAGCAGGTACGTGTACCCCGTGACCGAGGTGCCGAAGGACGCCGTCCGCACGACGGCGAAGGTCTCGTCTGGACTGATCTTCAGGTCGATCGGCAGTCCGTCGACGGCCCAGTTGGCGACCATGTTGGGCTGCGCGAGCACAGGGGGAACGGACTGCGCGCCTGCGCGGCTAGCGCAGACTAGTGCGAGAAGAGACGACGAGTGCCAGAGACGACGAGTGCCAGAGACGACGAGTGGCAGCGATGACGAGCGGTCTCATGGTGGAACTCCTGCGGGAAGCGGGGCTGTTCGGACTCGGACCTACCCAATGGAGGCTAAGGGCATCACGGGGAAGCCGCTAGATGGGAAACAACTCCGCTCCGACCCGGTGCGATTCCATGCACAGGGTCGCCCCGGCTCTCGTTCCGCACTGCCGCGGACTCCTCCGTTGTCGGCACTCCGACGCATGGACGTCTCGAGGACGGCTAGGCCCTGGGCCATCGCTCGGCAGGGCTCACGCAGCGGACTTTTCCATGTGTGTGCGACTCGGCCTTCCCATGGCCTCGCGCATGTCGGAGAACATGCCGATGCGCCCGCGCGCGCCGCGATCCGCCGCTGCGGGTGATCCGCGGGGGGCGCGACCTCGCGGGGCGGGCGCGTGTCCTCTGGAGAGGACGGCCCGCGAGCCCGAAGGTGCCCCGTGGGCTTTGGGGGCGCGACGGAGCCCGAGGCACTCGATTTGCACCCTGAGCTTGGGGCAGAGCTCTTGGCCGCTCGCGCGTCCTCCACCGCGCGCGCCCGGTCGCCCGCCCACCCCAAGGAACACCACCATGGATCCCCGCCGCTTCCGCCCGCTGGTTCTCGCGCTGTCGCTGCTGTGTGCGCTGCCGAGCGAGGCCTTCGCCCAGGACCGCGAGCGCCCCGGCCGTCCGTCCCAAGGCTCCGGCGGATCGGGTCGGCCCGCGCCGAGCCCGTCGCCCAGCCCCGCGCCCTCGCGGCCCTCGCCGTCACCCGCTCCGAGCCGCCCCTCGCCGAGCCCTGCCCCGGCGCCGTCCCGTCCAGCTCCTTCGCCGGCGCCCTCGCGGCCCTCGCCCACGCCCGCCCCTTCCCGGCCGAGCCCGATCCCGAGCCCCGTTCCGACGCGCCCGAGCCCCAGCCCGGCACCGTCGCGGCCGACTCCGACTCCGACTCGCCCGAGTCCGACCCCGGCGCCGGTGACGCCGCCGAGCCCGCAGCCGACGACTCCGTCGCCGAGCCGCCCCACCGACCGGGACCGCAGCGCTCCGACGCGTCCGAGCGCGCCCGCTCCCGTGACGCCCCCGCCGTCGACGCGCCCGAGCACGCCTCCGCCCTCGCGCACACCGCCGAGCGGTCGCCCCGACTCGAGCTCGACGCCGCCGTCGCGCGAGCGCACGCCGTCTCCGACTCCGGCGCCGGCACCGTCCAACACGCGTCCGCGCTTCCCCACGCCCGCACCGCGCACGCCGGAGCCGAGCACGCGGCCGTCGAACCCGACCCAGCCGACGCCGCCGCGCACGAGCCCCACCAACCCGAGCGCTCCCGTTCCGGAGCGCACGGGCCCCTCCGCGGGCCGCGTCGGGCGCACGCCGCTCGCTCCGGGGAGCGCTCGCCCCGCCCCCGAGCGCAGCGAGCCGCCGAGCTCCGGCTCGCGGCCCATCGAGCGCGACGCGATCCTCGAGCGCTACGGTCGCACGGAGCGCAAGGCCGCCGAGACTCCGAGCGCAACGCAACCGGCCGCACCCGCGCGCGGAGACGACGCCGTCAAGTCGGCGCGCGACGCCTACCGCGGCGAGCAGGCCGCGAAGGACGCCGTGCGACGCGAGAACGCTGCGGAAGCGAAGGCGCGCTCAGGCGAAGAGGTCGTGAAGTCCGCTCGCGATGGCTACCGCGGCGAGCAGGCGGCCAAGGACGCGGCTCGGCGCGAGAACGCCGCGAGCGCCAAGGCGCGCTCGGAAGCGGAGGCCGCGCGCGTGCGCGATGCACGCACGCAGTTCCGCTCCGAGGAAGGTGCTCGCTCGGTGAAGGAGCGCCGCGACGACTTCCGCGCGCAGCAGCTGAAGAGCGAGCGCGATGTCTACCGCGCCGAAGCCGCTCGCAAGGAGAGCGCGCGGGCGGCGAAGCTCGCCGAGGAGCGCACGCGCGTCGTGCGCGACGCCTACGAAGGCAACCCGTACGCGACGCCGCAGCGCTGGAGCCGCGGCCGGACCGCCTCGTCGTGCCACGGCTGGGGCCTGAGCATCGGCTTCGGCCTCGGCCTCGGCTGGTGCAACCCCTACGGCTGGTCGTGGTCCTCGAACTGCTGGCCGAGCTGGTACTGGAACGGCTGGTCGAACTGCAACAACTACTGGTACTGGTGGGGCCTCGGCGGCTACTCGTACTCGTGGCTGTGCCACCCCTTCTCATGGAATTACCGCTGGAACTACGGCTGCTGGCCGAACTACCGCACATGGTGGCCGTCCCTGTGGGTGACGAGCGCGTGGGCCCCGCCGGTGTACTACGCGAGCGCGTACGACAACCAGCCGGACGTCGTGATCTACGACTACGACGACACGAACGACATCGTCGTGCAGGGCGGTCGCGTCGAGGTGCGCCAAGGAGCAAGCTCGGGCGCGAGCGCGCCGGCGGCCGTCGGCGAAGCCGTGCAGTACGACGCGAGCTCGGGCAAGGCCGTGGACCCCGTGGTCGCGGGCGTGCTCGGGCAGTCCGGGCCTGACACGAGCATGCGCCTCGTGCAGCAATACCTCGTCAACGGTGACGCGGCCTTCCGCGAGAGCCGCTACGGCGATGCGGCGCACCACTACGCGAAGGCGATCGAGCTCAAGCCGGAGGAGGGCGTCTTGTACCTCGTGCTCGCCGATGCCCTGCTCGCCACCGGCGACTACCACTACGGCGCTTTCGCGCTGCGGCGCGCGTTCGAGCTCGAGCCGACGCTCGTCGAGAGCGACATCGACAAGCGCACGTTCTATCGCGACCCGCGCGAGTTCGACGATCACATGCAGCTGCTCGAGCGCTTCCTCGCCGATCGACCGACGGACGTCGACGCGCGGCTCCTGCTCGCGGTGAACTACCTGTTCTCCGCGCGGCCCGAGCTCGCCGTCGACCTGCTCGAAGCCGGCTCGAGCGCCGAGCTGCGCGCCGAGTCGACGGGCCAGCGCGTGCTCGCGGCCGCGAAGGCCGCGATCGCGCGTCGCAAGCTCTGAGTCGTGCGCAGCGAACTCCAGCACGCCGCGACACGCAGAGCACACGACGGAGGCGTCGAACGCCACGCTCCGCGAGCGTGACGTCGCCGCGCGGCAAGTGCCGCTCGGGGGCGGCTAGAGCAGGATCTCGCGCGGGCCGGGATCGCCGCCGAAGACGCGCACGCCCGGACGACGCCCGAAGCGCGCCGCGAAACCCTCGCCGATGCGCGCGAGCGCCTCATCCGCGCGCTCGCGCTCGAGCAGCGCGACGACGCAACCGCCAAAGCCAGCGCCCGTGAGGCGTGCACCGAGCACGCCAGGAGCCGACGCAGCGGACTCGACGAGGCAGTCGAGCTCGGGCACCGAGACTTCGTACAGATCGCGCAGCGAGCGATGCGTCTCGAAGATGCGCGCGCCGAAGCTCGCCACATCCCCGCGCAGCAGCGCCGCGCGCGCTGCGAACGTGCGCGCGACTTCCTCGATCACGTGCCGCGCGCGACGCGCGACGTGCGGCTCGAGCGTCGCCTCGCGCGCCTCGAGCACGGAGAGCGGCACGTCGCGCAACACACGTGCGTCCGGAGCGAACGGCGCGAGCGCCTCGAACGCGCGCCGCGCCTCCGCGACGCGCTGATTGAAGGCGCCCTGCGCCAGCTCGCGTCGCACGCCGCTGTCGGCCACGGCGACCGCGACGCGCCCGTGATCGATCGGCAGGTGCTCCCAAGTCGCGTCCTTGCAGTCGAGCCACAGGATCTGTCCCGCGCTCGCCATGCCGATCGCGAACGGGTCCATCAGGCCGCAGTGCACGCCGACGAACTCGCGCTCCGCGCGCAAGGCGATGTCGACCAGCTCGCGCCGAGCGAGTCCGAGTCCCCAGACTTCGGCCAGCGCGAAGGCAGTGCCGACGCAAATCGAGGCCGAGCTCGACAGGCCCGCGCCCACCGGCAGGTTGCCTCCGAAGAGCACGTCGACGCCATGGGAGAGCTTCCCGCGCGTCGCGAGCTCGCGCAGCACGCCGAGCGGATAGTCGAACCAGCGCCCGGCGCGGGCCGACTCCAGCGAATCGAGTTCGAAGACCACCTCGCCCGGCTCCAGCGTGGAGGCGAAGCTCACCCGTCGGTCGGCGCGCGCGCGCACGGCGAAGAAGGTGCCACGGTCCACGGCCATCGGCATCACCGGTCCGCCGTTGTAGTCGAGGTGCGCGCCCATCAGGTTGACGCGGCCGGGCGAGAAGTAGAGCCGCGGCAGGTCCACGGGGCGGCCGAAGGTCTCGAGGAAGACCTCGCGGTGCTCGCGCAGCCGCCGCTCGAGCGACGTGCGCGCGGAACTGCCGTCGTCGCGCTGCATCGACGGGCCGAGCATAGCCCCGAACGGCGCCCAACTCGACCGCCCGCGCGCGGGGCGCTACCCTGCTCCCATGACGAGGTCCTCGCTCCAGCCCGCGCTCCCGGCCATCCTGCTCGCCCTCGCGTCGCTCGCGTCCTGCGCGAGCATCGACATCACCCGCGACACGCAGACCTCGGGCCGCTTCGAGTCGACCGGCACCGCCTTCACGATCCTCTCGATCGACCTGCCCAAGCCGGCGCTCAACATCGCACGCGACAACGCGGCCGACGCGCGCCTCACGAACATGCAGGTGACCGACATCGAGCGCACGCCGGACCTCGGCTCGTGGGACTGGCTGCTCGACATCCTCGGCGTGCGCTACGTGCGCATCGCGGGAACCTGGGGCTTCACAGGCCAGGAGCCCGGCAACGGCGCGCAGGGACAGTAGCCCTCAACGGGCGAGCGCGGAGAGCGCCTTGAGCGTCGCGTCCAGAGGCTCGCCACGCTCGACGTGCCCGAGCCAGAGCGCACCCAGTCGCTCCGCCAGTGCATCCGCAGCCGAGTGGCCTCGGTAATCGGGCGCGAAGGCCCTGCGCACGACGGAAGCGCTCTGCGCCCGCACGAGCGCTTCGATCGCGAGCGTGGCGCGCGGACCATAGGCGGAGCGCAGGGCGGCGATCACGGGGGTGGATTCATTGCCCCCCGCGGTCGAGGCGAGCACGGTGCTCGCCAGCAGCTCGTCGAACATCGTCGCGACGTCGCCGAGCGCGAGAAAGCGCGGAGTCGAGCCCCGCTCCGTGGGAGCAGCGCGCGTCACGAGCCCGACGCGCACGACCCCGCGCGGGTCGGAGAGCCGGAGCTCGCGCAAGCTCACGTCGAGCGCCGCGTCGAACAGGGCCACTTGCCGCTCGCGCAGTTCCGCCATCGCAGCGTCGATGCGCCGCGCGCTCTCCGGCCAGCGCTCGGCGAGAAACTCCGGCTCCAGCGCGGCCAGCGTGCGCGCGACCTCGAGCGCCGGTGCACGGCGAGACTCCGGCTGCAGCGCACACCACGCCTTGAGGTCGGCCGACGACGAGAGCCGCGGCAGGGCAGCCTCGAGCTCGACCCGCAGGGTCGGATCCTCCGCCAGCACGCGCCACGCCGCGAGCGCGGTCGCTGCCGCAGGACTGGCCGGGCCATCGGACGCGCGCACGTCCAGCGACTGCACGAGTTCCGCCAGCGGGCTGCGCCGCACCTCCACGCGCGAGCGCAGACCCGAGTCTTCCCGTCGCAGGAGCACGAAGCCCAAGCGCGTCGCCACCGGACCGATCAGGGTGCCGGGAGGCTGGAGGAACAGCCCGTCGAAGAACTGCGGCATCTCGGTCGACGCGCGCCGGACCCAGCCGAGGTCGCCGCGCCGCTCGCGGCCACCCCGGTCGTCGTCGTGCAGCGCGGCGAGCGCCGCCATGTCCTCGCCGCGCGCGATGCGTGCCGCGAGCTCGTTCGCGAGAGCCTCGGCGTCATCGTGCTCGCGCTCGATGTCCGCCTGCGCCCCCGGTGCCCCGGAGAACGCTACGAGGATTGCGCGCACGCGGGCCCAGCTGTCATCCCGCAGGCTTGGAGACAGCGCGGCCACGCCCACGCGCTGCAGCACGTGGAATCCCAGCGGCGTCTCGATCGGCCCGGCCACTTCTCCGACGCGCGCCTCGAATGCGGCGGCGCGCAGGAGCACATCGCGTCGCCCGCGCTCGAAGATCGCCAGATCCCCGCCGCGCAGCGCGCTGGCACGATCGGCAGAGCGTTCTCGCGCGACGCGGGAGAAGTCCGCGCCCGCGCGCAGCTCGCGCACGAGCGCCTCGGCACGCTCCCGAGCGGTGCCGTCGTTGGCCGCCACCAACACCTGACGACAGGCCGCGTCGCGCTCGATGCGGCGGACGTAGTAGACACCGCCATCGCGCCCCTCGAGCGGACCGGCCTGAACCGCCTCGCCCTCGAACACGGCCTCGGCCACCACCGGATCCAGCATGGTGCGCGAGAAGGTCCCCAGCACGCCGCGCGCCTCGCGCGTCGGACGCTTCTCGTACATCGACACGAACGAGACGAAGCTCTCCTGCCGCACGGGGGCCAGCAACTTCTGGGCGAGCTCCGCACTTGTCTCGGCCGCGGCGGGATCCTCCACGCGCACGCGCAGCAGGGCGACCGCGCGCGTCTCGGGCGCCGCCTCCCCGAGCTCGAGCGGGCGCACGAGCATCGAGGTCGGAGCGGCCTGAGCGACAAGCGCGAGCACGAGCGCGAGCATCAGCGTTCCCCGTAGCGCGGGGCCTCGTACTTCGCCGCCGGGTCGACCGGCTGCGCGTACTTCGAGTTCCACAGCTCGTCGTGCAGGGCGTCGACGCGCGGCGGGAGCGCTCCCCCATCGACGAACACGCTCGCGTTGCGGCTCTCGTGGAAGTAGTCATGCTCCCAGTTGCTCGTCCCCAGCCAAAGGCGCGCGCCGTCGGCGACCAGGGTCTTCGCGTGCAGCACGCGTCCGAAGGGAATGTGACCCGACGAATGCTCGGGGATGGTCACGAAGCGCACCTCGATGTTCTCGAGCGGCTCGAGCGACTGCAGGCCCTCGACGATGCCGCGCCGCTTGCCCCAGTCCGCGACGAGGAGCCGCACCGACACCCCGCGCGCCGCCGCGCGGCGCAGGGCCGTCTCGAGCTCGGCGAAGTACGCCTTGTCGCGCCCCACCATGCGATAGGTGAGCATCTGCAGCTTGAGCGAACGCTGCGCGGAGTCGATGCGCTCGACGAGCTCGGGCAGGTCCCACCAAGGCTCGCCCGGAATCCCCGCCAGCGGACTGAAGCGCGTCTCGATGCGCACGCCATCGGCCTCGTCCACGGGCGCGGGCAGCGCGCGCAGCGGCGCGAGCGCCTCCGACACGGGTGCGCCGCCCGCGAGCTGCCAGTCGCACTCGAAGATCGCTGCAAACGCTCGCACCGACTGCGGCGCCCGCACGCGCAGGCCGAGCTCGACGATGTGCTCGAGCGCGCGCCAGTCGAAGTTCTGGCTCCCGACGAACGCTTCGCGCCCATCCACCACCATCGACTTGGAGTGCAGCACGCCGCCAAAGATCTTCGCCACTTCGAAGCGCCGCACCGAGATGCGCGGCGAGCGCGCGAGTCGCTCGAGCGTCTCGGGATACGTCTTGACGAACTTCTCCTCGGCGAGGAAGCGCACCGCCACGCCGCGCTGCGCCGCGCTCTCGAGCGCCGCGACGACCGGCTCGAGTCGGCTGCTGGCCTGGTTCGACGCGTAGAAATGCGCGAGGTCGATCGAGCTGCGCGCGCCCGCGATCATCTCGAGCCACACCGCGTGCGCATCGGGAATGTCCGCGTGCTCGAGCGACGTCTCGACGGGCATCGTCTCGACGAGCTCGACGGGCGGAGGAGCCTGGAACGCGAGGGCGAGGAGCAGCGGGGCCAGCGTCATGTCGCCCATGCTACGCAGCGCTGGGCGCATGGGCATCCAGCTTCACCGCAGTCGTACGCGCAGGTCGACCGGGCCCTTGCCCGAGAGCGTGACGTCCTCGCTCGCACGCTCCGTGCCGCGCTGGACCTCGAGCACGTACTCGCCGGCTCCGTACGTGCCGAGACCGAGCATGCCCTTCGAGTCGGACACACCCTTGCCCGAGAAGATGTTGTTGAACGCCCGCCCGACGTCGCGCTCGTCGACCACGGCGACGCGACCCTTCGGGACCAGCCGCCCGGTCGCGCCGCTCGCGGGCTGGCCATTGGCGCCGATCACCTTCACGCGCACCTCGATCCCCGGCTCGAACACGAGCTCGAGCGGCTTGCCTCCGCCCGAACCAGTCTCGACGTCCTTGCGCTCGAGATCCGCGAACCCATCGGCAGTCGCCGAGAGGTCGTACTTGCCGGCGGCGATCGACGTGAAGCGGAACGAGCCATCGTCCCCGCTCGTGGCACGCTCCGGAACACCACCCTCGACGCCCGCGCGGCGCGCGAAGATCTGCGCGCCAACGACCGGGTTGCCGGCACCGTCGACCGCGCGTCCCGCGAGCTCGGTGGCGGCGGGGAGCACGATCTCGAGCCCTGAACGCACGCGATCCTCGTCGACCTCGACCTCGAGCGCGGTCACCGATGCGAAGCGTGCCCCGTCGTCCTTCGCAGCGGGCGCGCGCACCGCGATCGCATAGCGACCGGGCCCGAGCGAGCCGATGCGGAACTCGCCGTCCTCGTTCGTGCGCTCGCGCCGCACGCCGGCTTCCTGCGCGAGCGCGCGTCCGAGCCAGCCGCCTGACTCGGCGCGCTCGGCGAGCCGCAGGGTCACTTCGACGCCCGACAGCGGCGTACGTTGCTCGCCCCCGACCACGCGCCCCTCGAGCGCGCCGAGCGGGTAGCGCAGGTCGAGCCTGAATTCCGGCGTGTCGGGAATATCGGCCACCACGCGCACGGGCGGGCGACCGTCGCCCGGCGAGTCGATGTTGAACTGGTACTCGCCGGGCGCGAGCCCCGCGAACTCGTAGCGGCCCTCATTCTGAATCTGCGCGATCTTGAGATCGACGCCGAGCATGCCTTCGGCCTCAAATGATATCGCGGTGATATTACCGCGCCCCACCGGCCGCCCGTCGTCGCTGACCGTGCCGTACACGCGCGTCGCTCCCGACGAAGTGTCGACGATGTCGTACTCGACGAGCTGGTCTTGGGGCACGGTCACCATGTCGAAGTTGAGCGTGCCGAGGAAGCTCATCGGATTGAGCGCCTCGTCGCCGCGCGTGAGCAGCAGGAAGTAGCTGCCCCCCACCATGCGCGTGATGCGATAGTTGCCAGCGGCGTCCGTGCGCGACTGGTAGATGCCGCCGCCGTTCGCGCTGCCTTCGCCGGACAGGTTCGCTGGCGAGAGCGCGAGCACGATCGCACCGCCCACGGGCCGCGCGAAGCGGTCGCGCGCGACGCCGAAGACTCCACCGCCCTGCGAGAGGGAAACGTCGGCTCGGGCGAGCTCCCCGGCGACGACGTTCAACGGCTCGGAGCGTCCGATCACGTAGTCGCGATGCGAAGCGAGCACCACGGTCGAGCCCGCGTCGAGGCCCACGAGCTCGAACGCTCCGTCGGCGGCCGAGGTCACGGCGCGATCGCCGAGCAGGCCGAGCTGGGCCGCGAAGTCGCGGAATCCCGGAGGCAGCTGCTCGAGCTGCGGCACGCCGCGTCGCCCCCGTCCGCCGCCCTCGGCGCGCGCGGCCTTGTCCGCCGGCAGGGCGAAGACCTGTGCACCGGCCACGCCGCGTCCCTCGCCGTCCCGCACGAAGCCCGCGACGCTGCCCCCGGGCCGGAGCTCCACGATCACGCCGCGGCGTGTCTCGCCTTCCTTCACGGTGAGCTCGTCGAGGCTCGTCTCCACATAGCCCTTGGCACGGAACGTGAGGCGCACCTTCTCGTTGCACTTCACCGGATCGACGCGGAACTTCCCCTGCGGATGCTCCACGAGAATCCCGCCCGAGAACGGGTTCATGTTGCCCGGGGCGTCCGCCTGCACTTCGACGCGATCGGAGGTCTCGATGGTGAAGCTCGTCACCGGCTTCTTGCGCGCCGCGTCGATCACGATGCCCTCGATCGCACCGCCGCGCTCCATGCGCACCTCGAAGCCCTCGGGCTCCTTGGCCGGATCCCAGCGGTGGTTCATGTCCTCGAAGCCGGACTTGTAGAACTCGACGCGATACGGCGGCTCGCCGGCGAAGGCGCCCGCCACGAAACGCCCGTCCGCGTCGGTCTTCGGATACTCGAAGCCCTCGATCGCGGTCGCGAGCAGCGGAGCGAAGCTGAAGTCGAAGTCGAAGTTGCGGAAGTCCACGGAGTTCCAGCGCACGGTGACGCCCTCGAGCGGCGCGCCTGCGCTGTCGAGCACGCGGCCCGACACGCGTGGCCCGGTCGGCAGCTCGAAGTCCTCCGTGCGCGCGATCGCGCCCTCCGCGACGAGCGCGCGCGGGCCCTTGGCGGGCACGTGGCCGTCCGCCACGCCCACGAGATCGAACTCGCCCGGAGGCACGTTCTCGATGCGGAAGGAGCCGTCCGGGCCCGTGACGACGTGGCTCTGGAGCAGCAGCTCCTCGGCGAACTGCAGGTCGCGCAGCCCGCGCGGGACCACCGCGACGTGCGCGCCCGCGATCGCTCCGGCGCTGGCGCCATCCGCGCCGCGCGACACCACGCGCCCGGCGACGCCGCCGCCCGCCCGGGCTTCGATCGTCGCCAGCGTGTCCTCTCCGGCGACAATCCGGATGTCGAGCGCGTGCGAGAGCGCGAAGCCCGCGCCGGCCGCGGTCAGGTCGTAGCCCTCTCCGGGCGGGACGCCCGCGATCACGAAGCCGCCCTGCTCGTCGGTGCGCGCCTTCGCGAAGCACATGTCGCCGCTGCGCAGGCTCTCGATCGCATTGCCCGGCCCGAGCGTGAGCATCACCTCCGCGCCGGCGACCGGCCGACCGCCCGGCTGGACCACGCGACCGATCACGCGCCCGCCGCGCCGCACGTACACGTCGAGCGGCCCCCCGTCGCCTGCGGCAGCCAGCTTCGCGCGCACGACGTTGTCCGGCACCGACCATGCGCCACGCGCCTGGATGTAGTACGTCCCCGCACGCACGCCGACGAACTCGAAGCTGCCGTCCGACTCGCTCGCGGCCACCGCGACAGCCTCCGTGCGGCTCGCGTAGGCGTCGCTCGTCTTCGCCATGCGCAGCATGCGCCCAAAGAACTCCTGCCCGACTGGCGGAAGGGTGAGCAGCTCGACGCCGGCCCCCTCCACGGGCGCGCCGCTCGCGCGATCGAGCACGCGACCGCGGAGCGCGCCGCTGCCCGAGAGGCGCACGCGCGGTGCGACGCTGAACCCATCGTCCTGGACGAGCGGCGCCAGCGTGTCGACGCGCAGCGCACTCGCATCCTCGAGCGGAACCAGCGAGTCCGGAGCCGTGGATTCGGTCGCGGGAATCGCCGTCCCAGCCTGCGCCACCTCCGCTGGCTCGCCCCGCACGCCGAGCGCCCACCACAGGCCCGCGAGCACGCCCAGCAGCCCGACGAGCACGACAGCGAGAGTGCGGGTCCGACCGGAGCGGCGCGAGCGAGGAAGCGCGGGATGCATGGCACCTTAGGGTAGCCACGGCGGGCCCGAGCGGCACTCGACGCGCGCTCCGTCACGGTACGTCGGCCGAAAAAGTCGTTCCCCGCCCTTGGAGAACGCTCGGACCGGATCGAGAGGAGGGTGCGGTGGAACTCCCCGACCTGCTCCCCGAGCGCGACAACGGCTATCCGGCATGGAAGCGCACCGCGCTCTTCGCCGCGGGTTCCGCGTGCATGGTCCTCGGAGTCATCGGCTGGCTCGTGCCGGTCGTGACCGGCATCCCCTTCTACGTCGCCGGCATCGTGCTGCTCGGACTGGCGAGCGTGCGCGCCGCGCGCGCGGTCAACAGGCTCGAGCGACGCCTGCCACTCCGTGCGAGGCTCGCGCTCCGACGTGCGCTTCCGCGCCGCGACGGCGCGCAGTAGCCGCCGCTGCGCTACAGCTCCCCGCGCGAGCGCAGGGCCGCGATCGTCTCGCGCAGGACGCTCTCGAACGGAGCCGGCGTCCACCCGAGCTCGGTCCGCGCGCGGCGCGAGTCGAAGCGAAAGTGAGCGCCGAGCATGCGCACCGCCGTCGGAGTCAGCAGCTTGGGCGGCGCGACGAGATCGAGCGCTCGCGCGCCGAGCTCGAGCGACTTCCACAGCGCGGCCGGGGCGCTGCTCGTCGGAGCGCGCACACCGAGCAAGCGCGCGGCGAGCTGGAACGACTCCAGCGAGGTCCACGCCGACTCGCACAAGAGGTAGCGACGACCGCGGACGCCGCGCTCGAGCGCCAGCACGCAGCCCTGCGCGACGTCGCGCACTCCCACGACGGACAGCGATCCCGGTGGCGTGAACGGGATCCACGGACCGTGCGCGAGCTTGTGCAGGAACTTGATCGTGTTGGGCGCGCGCGAGGACGTGCCGAAGATCGCGCCAGGATTGACCACCACGAGGTCGAGCTCGCTCGCCGCCTCGAGAGCCAGCTCCTCCGCGGCACGCTTGGTGTCCGCGTACGCGCAGCGCAACGCCGCGTTGTTGTAGGGAGCCTCCTCGTCGAGCAGCTCGTCCGGTCGCGCGTTGCCGACGGCGACGACCGAACTCACATGCAGGACGCGCGTCACGCGATGCCGCGTGCATGCCGCGAGCACGTGGCGAGTGCCCTCGACGTTGACTCGGCGCTGCAGCTGCACATCGCGCGTCGCGTAGCTGATCACGGCCGCGGAGTGCACCACCCAGCTCTCCCCGCC
>CAITGX010000208.1 GCA_903892045.1 uncultured Planctomycetota bacterium
AGGTTCAAATCCTCTCGCCCCGACCAACTCTCTGCTCGCGCGGTGCGCGTCGCTCCCCGGGCACGACCCGCGACGGGTCTGGAGTGGCTGCCGGGCGCGCGATGGGCGAGGCACAGTGGGCGAGCCGCAGTGGGCGAGCCGCAGTGGGCGAGCCGCAGTGGGCGAGCCGCAGTGGGCGAGCCATTTGGCGGCCGCATGCCAGCCCCATGCCTCCATGCGCCTCCATGCGAAGCCCTAGGCACGAGAGAGCCCCGCACGACGCTGGCTTCCTGGGAACCCCGCGGCGGAGCCCCGCCAAGGGCACACCCCTTGCGGCATAGGGAAAGTAGTTCATGCTCGAAACGACTTCCGCCGTGCTCGTCCCAAGCCCGGGCGGCAGCCTCGATCCCCCCACCTTGTCGTTTCCGTGCTCCCGGAGGAGCAGTTCATGCGCCTGGCACTTTCGCTCGCCCTGTCCGTCGTCGTGTCCGCCACGAGTGCGGCTCAGGTCACCCCGGTCCCGACCTTCACCGGCCAGATCCAGGAGGGCTTCGATGCCGCCCCGAACGGATTCCTCGCCTGCATCCCGCAGGCCTTCGGCGGAGCCGGACAGGTGTGCTCGATCAACAGCACGGGCCTGCTCGCGACGTCGAGCTGGGGCTACGTCTGCAACATGAGCGCCCACAGCGGCGCCAAGTTCGCCGCGAGCGCGACGACCAATGTGGAGGTGCGCTTCAACTCGGGCGTCTATCGTTTCGGCGGCTGGTTCGGCTCCAACAGCTCCGGCGGCAGCGCGCGCTTCGACTTCTACGACGCCACCGGGAACCTGTTCAGCACCCAGACGGCGCAGTTCCCGGCCGACTGCAACTGGCGCTGGTTCGGCTGGGAAACCTGCCCGACGGCGATCCGCCGCGTCGTGATCACCGGCCTCAACACGCCCAGCGGCGCGTTCATCTCCATGGACGGCCTGCAGGCCAGCTTCACGCCGAGCGCCGGCTGCAACACGGGCCCGGTGGCTTACTGCACCTCGGGCACGACGAGCAGCGGCTGCAACGCGAGCATCAGCGCGACGGGGCAGCCGAGCGCGAACTTCTCGACGCCGATGCTGATCAACGTCGCGAACCTCGAAGGCCAGAAGACCTGCCTCGTGTTCTACGGCCTCGACTCGCTCGCCCCGCAGTCGTGGTGCGTCAACACCGGCACGAGCTTCCTGTGCGTGAAGGCCCCGACCCAGCGCACGATCGCGTTCAACTCCGGTGGCACGAGCGGCGGCTGCAACGGCAGCATCTCGTTCGACTGGAACGCCTACCATCCCGCCAACCCCGGTGCAGTCGGCACGCCGTTCTTCGCAGGCCAGAAGATCTACGCGCAGGCGTGGTTCCGCGACCCGCCGTCGTGCCGTCCGACGGCGCTCTCCAACGCGCTCGAGCTGACGATGCAGTAGCGCGCGGCGCTCAGTCGACGTCGAGCACGAGCACGCGGGACGCCCGCTGCTCTTCCTCGATGTCGATGCGCCACTCGTGCGAGCGCAGGCGGCACCGGCCGTCGGCGCCGCACACGTAGGCGAGCGCCTGCACGCACAGCAGGCCCGGACCCGCGACACCGAGCGGCACGCGGAGTTCCGCCGAGTCGAGCGCCCCTGCGACCTGCTTGGCGGCGACGAGACCGCCCTCGCGCAGCGCGCGGAACTGCGAGGGTGCGCCGGTAGCGAGTTGCTCGCCCGGCGCGAGCGGTACGCGCAGCACGAGCTCGCAGGCCCCCGGCGCGAGTCGTCGACGCAGCTGCGGGTGGCTGACGGTCTGCGGGAGGCGCGGCAACGGCGTCGCGTCGACGTCGAGCTCGCGCCTTTCGATGGGCACGGGCACGGCGGCGAGCGGCAGGGTGCGCACGGTGTGCTCGACCAGATCGATCACGCGCACGACGTGGTTGCCCGTGTCGGCGACGAAGAGCCGCTCGCCCGCGAGCGAGAGACCGCCGGGCTCGCAGAAGCGGGCGCGCTCGCACTCCCCGTCGATCCAGCCGGCCTGCGTGGAGCCCGCGTAGCGCGAGAC
>CAITGX010000209.1 GCA_903892045.1 uncultured Planctomycetota bacterium
GGAGCTCGCGAACGCGGAGCTGCCGGACCTCCATCCCGACATGGCGCCTTGGGCACTCGCGACCGGGCCGCTCGCCGGGAGCGCGCTCGCGGCTCCGCTGGACGAGCTGTGCCTCGATCCGGAGCGCGCCCTCGCGCTGCCGCGCTTTTCGGGTTCAGGGAAGCCGCGCTGGATCCGTGTCGCACGCGCCGGCACGGCCGACTCCCTCGACGTCGAGACGGCCTGCTCCGCCAGTGCGGGCTGGGCCGTCGTCGCGCTGGACTTCGACTGCGAGGAGCGCAGCGGGTGGTTCGAGCTGGACTTCTCGGATGCCTCGGGCCCGACGTGGATCGCGCTGAACGCGGCCGAGGGCTCCGGACTCGAGGGCGCGAGCAGCTTCACGGGCTTCCGTGTCGCGTTCGACGACGGCAGCGTGCGCGACGTCGACTTCCTCGCGGCGGAGCGCAGCCTCGTGTGGCGCGAGGCGCGCGCGTGGCGCAAGGGTCACAACCGCGTGCTCGTCTCCGTGCCGCTGGGCACGGCCTTCGATTTCTCGGCTCGCTTGCGCGACACTTCGGGTCGCGCGCTGCCGTGGCGCGTCGCGGCGGACCCGCGCGCTCCGCTCGGCGAGGGCGCGAGCGGCCCCGCCTCCGCGGAACCGCTCGTCGGCGCCCTCGAGCACCTCGAGTCCCTCGAGCCGCGCGGACCGCACGCCGAGGCCCTGCTGGGTCTCGCGAAGTTCCGCGACGGGCGCATGGTCGAAGGCCTGTCGCACGTGGAGACGGCGCTCGACATGGCCCCTGACTCGGTCGAGATCATGGCCCTCGCCGCCGAGCTGTACGGCTCGCGCTCGCCGCTGCCGGAAACATGGCGCAGGACCCGCGCCCGCGAGCTCGTCGAGGCAGGCCTCGCCGCGGCACCCGGCCATGTGCGCCTGCAGGTCGCGATGGCGCGCATCCTCGCGCCGGAGGACCGGCAGGAAGAGGCCATTCGCTCCCTGCAGTCGCTGGACTCGAAGGTCGCAGGAACTGCTCCCGGCATGGCGCTCGTCGACCTCTACGGCGAGCTGGAGCTCGAGGTTCGAGCGGAGGATGCGCTGCGCAGCGCCTTCGCCCGCGCGCCGCAGAGTGCACGGGTCCTCTCGGCGGCCTCCGACCACTGGATGCGGCGTGGGTTCCTCGATCGCGCCCGTGGGGCTCGCCTCGCGCAGTTGATGGGACGACTCGACCTCGGCGCGCTCGGCGAGCTCGCGGACCTCGAGATGCGCCTCGGGTTGCGCGCGGAGAGCGTCGAGACCCGCCGTGCACTGGCTCGCATCACGGACGACGCGGGCGCTGCGGCGGCTTTCGCCCAGAGTCTCGCGACGATCGGTCTCGCCGCCGAGGCTGACGCAACGTGGAGGCGGCTCTCCGAGCGCTTCCCTCAGGAAGGCTACTTCCTGCTGCGTCGGGCGGATCTTGCGCATCGGCTGGGGGATCGCGAAGGCGAGATCGCCGAGCTCCGCGCGGCCCTCGAGCGCGCGCCATCGGATCGCGAGGCTCGGTCCCGACTCGTCGCATTGGGAGAGGAGGACCCGGCTGCGGCCACGTTCCGCCGCTTCGGCGTCGATGCGGAGCGTGAGCTCGTCGGCTTCGACGCGACGCGCTGGAACGACCACGTCGTGCGCGCGCTCGACGTCGCGGTCGTGCACGTCTTCGAGGACGGGGCCTTCGAGCAATGGACGCTCTCGCACGAGGTGGCGCGCGATCTCGAGGGCTGCGAGGCGCTCGGCAAGCAGCAGCCGTCGGGCGACATGCTGTCGATCGCGACCATCAAGAGCTCCGACGGAAAGGCCTACGAGCCGGTGCTCGTCGACGGCGAGTACGTCATGCCCGCGCTCGAGCCCGGGGACGCCGTGCGGATCGTCGCGCGGGGGGTCGGCTCCGCTGGCGCCGGCTCGCGCGTGCGCACGACACAGTGGTACTTCGCTTCGACGGCTACGCCCTACCACCTGTCGCGCTACGCGATCTCCATCCCGAAGTCGCTCGGACTGGAGCTGGTGCAGCGCAACTTCAGCGGCGAGCACGATGTTCTCGACGAGGGCGAGCGCGTGGTGCACGTCTTCACGCTGCGCAACGTCGAGCGCGTGGTGGCCGAGCCCGGTGCTCCTCCGCAGTCGTGGTACCTGCCTTGGGTGACCTTCGTTGGGCCCCAGGACCTCGCGCAGATGGAGCGCGAGCTCGAGAGCGAGCTGGTCGTGCCGATGCGCCTCGCTCCGGCTCTCATCGAGGCCGCGACCCTCGCTTGCGAGGGCACGGAGACCGAGGAGCAGCGCGCGCGGGCGCTCCATCGCCTCGTCACGGAGTCGCTCGACAAGCGCGAGCCTCTCTCGCGCGTCTCGGCGCTCTCCGCACTGCTCACGCGCAGCGGCAACCCCGCCGTGCTCTACGCGAC
>CAITGX010000210.1 GCA_903892045.1 uncultured Planctomycetota bacterium
GACGTTGCTCGACGGGCTGGGGCACTCCTGCGAGTCGGTGCGTCTCGCCGCCGCGCGCTCGTTCGGACGCGTGCATACGACGGTCGACCATCCGATCGCGCAGGAACTCATGGGCGTCGCGAGCGGTGATCGCTCGGCGCGGGTCCGCATCGCCGCGCTCGAGACCCTCGCCGCATGGGAGACGCGTTCCGAGTTCGTGCGCTTCGCCCGTGAGCAGTACGCCGCGGAGTTCAGCCCCGCAACGATGGGCGCGGCCGCGCGGCTGGTTGCCTTGTGCGAGGGGGAGGATGCACTGCCGTGGCTGCTGAGCCAGCTCGAGCGTGAGTCCCTGCACGATGGCTTGCGTGCGGCACTCGTTCCCGCGATCGCGAGCGTGCGTGGTTCGCGCTCGCTCGAGGCCCTGCAGCGCTGGCTGCTCGACGAGTCGTGGGGTGTCGCCGCGCGCGAGGCTGCCGCGCGCGCACTGGTTTCGAGCGCGAAGGGGCGCAGCGATCTCTCGCGCGAGGCTTCGGCCTTGCTCGAGCGCACTGACCTGTTCCGTCTACAGCTGGCGCTCGTCGACCTGCTCGCGGCGATCGACGACGGCCGCGCCCGAGCCGCGCTCGCACGCTTCCACGGGCGCAGCGTCGACTCGCGTTCGCGCCGCGCCATCGAGGCTCACTTCGAGCGCGCGAAGCGCTAGGGACCATGGCGAGCACCTTCGAGTCGGAGCTCGCCGAGGCCCTGCGCGCCGAGCGTGGAGCGCTGGCCGCATACCGACGACTCGCGGGCCTCGTGCGCGAACCGGAGCTGGCGCGCCTGCTCGCGACCTTCGTCGAGGACGAGCGTCACCAGGTCGAGGAGCTGATCGCGACGACCCGCGCCCTCGGCATCGAGCCGGTGCGGCCCAGCCTGCGACGGCGAGTGCTGGCCGAGCTGCTCGCCGCCACCGTGCTGATCGGCGCCCGCGGGATGGTGCTGCGCCTGTGCCTCGACGCCGAGGAGACGCGCGCGCGCTGGTACGGGCATCTCGGGGGCTTCCTGCGGCAGCAGGGCGAGCCGCGCTTCGACGCCAGCTTCGCCCGCATGGCCCGGCTCAAGCTCCAGCACGCGCAGGCCCTCGGCGCGTGGGTGCGCAGCGACTAGACTCTCGAGCGATGGAACGTCGCGGCCAGAGTCTCTCGGAACGAATTCACTCGCTCGTCCCGTTCGGGATCGGCGAGACCAAGCCGCACCACTTCCTTGAGATGGCGCGCATCACGTGGGCGAACCGCGACAATCTCCGCTACGCGTGGGACGTGCTCAGCAAGGGCGTGTGCGACGGCTGCGCGCTCGGCACGAGCGGCCTGAGCGACTGGACGGTCGACGGCACGCACCTGTGCCTCGTGCGGCTCAACCTGCTGCGCCTGAACACGATGGGAGCGATGCCCGAGGGCGCGTGGGGCGATGTCGAGGCCCTGCGCGCGCGCTCTTCGAAGGACCTGCGCGAGCTCGGCCGCATCCCGTATCCGCTGCGCCGTCGCAAGGGCGAGAGCGGCTTCACGCGCGTGTCGTTCGACGAGGCGTTGGCCGACATCGGGCCGCGCTGGCGCGCCTTGAATCGCCAGCGCACGGCGATGTTCGTGACGAGCCGCGGCATCACCAACGAGACGTACTACGTCGCGCAGAAGGTGATGCGCTTCCTCGGCTCGAACTCCGTCGACAACTCCGCGCGCCTGTGCCACAGCCCGAGCGGCGCGGGCTTGAAGGCCACGGTCGGCGTCGCGGCGACGACTTGCTCGTACACGGACTGGTACAAGGCCGACGTGATCGTGTTCTTCGGCTCGAACCCGGCCAATGACCAGCCGGTGTCGACGAAGTACCTGCACGAGGCGAAGAAGCGCGGTGCGCGCGTTCTGATGGTGAACGCCTATCGCGAGCCGGGCATGGAGCGCTATTGGGTTCCTTCCAACGCGGACTCGGCGCTGTTCGGCACGCGCATCGCGGATCGCTTCTTCCTCGTCAAGGTCGGCGGCGACCTCGCGTTCCTCAACGCGGTGGCGCGCCGGCTCGTCGAGCGCGGTTCGATCGCGCGCGACTTCATCGCTGCTGCGACGACGGGCTTTCCCGAGTTCGAGCGGGCTCTCGCGCAGGTGCCGTTCGACGAGCTGCTCGCGCGCGCCGGCACGACGCGCGAGGACCTCGAGGCCTTCGTGGACGAGCTCGCGCGCGCCGAGCGCGGGGTGCTCGTCTGGTCGATGGGCGTCACGCAGCACGTGCACGGCGCCGAGACGGTCAAGGCGATCGCCAACCTCGCGCTGCTGCGCGAGTGGGTCGGGCGCGAGGGCACGGGCCTCATGCCGATCCGCGGCCACTCGGGCGTGCAGGGCGGCGCGGAGATGGGGGCCTACTCGACCGCGCTCCCCGGCGGCGTCGCGATCGACGAGGAGAGCGTGAGGCACTTCTCGCAGCTGTGGGGCTTCGAGGTCCCGCGCGGCAACGGCCTGACCACGGTCGAGTACCTCGAGGCCGCGCATCGCGGCGAGCTCGACGGCCTGTACTGCATCGGCGGCAATTTCCTCGAGACCATGCCCGAGCCCGAGCGCATCGCCGCGGGGCTCGCGCGCATCCCCCTGCGCGTGCACACGGACATCGTGCTCACGAAGCAGATGCTCGTCGATCCCGCCGACGTCACCTACGTGCTGCCCTCGCGCACCCGCTACGAGCAGCGCGGCGGCGGCACCGAGACCTCGACCGAGCGCCGCGTGATCTTCTCGCCCCACATCCCGGGCCACGACATCGGCGAGGCGCGCTCGGAGTGGGAGATGCTGCTCGACTTCGCGCGGGCCGTCGAGCCCGAGCGCGCGAGTGCGGTGCACTTCGCCGATGCTGCTGCGGTGCGCGCGGAGATCGCGCGCGCCGTGCCGAGCTATGCCGGCATCGAGAAGCTCGCGCGGCAAGGCGACCAGTTCCAGTGGGGTGGCGCGCACCTGTGCGCGGACCGTCGCTTCCCGACCAAGGACGGCAAGGCGCACTTCCAGCCGGTGGTTCCGCCTGCGACGCGCGGTGGCGCCGGCACGTTCACGCTCGCGACGCGGCGCGGC
>CAITGX010000211.1 GCA_903892045.1 uncultured Planctomycetota bacterium
CTCTGCCGGCAACGCGCCGCCGACGTCCGCGAAGGGGCAGGCCGACGGAGCGCGCTCGAACGAGCAGTGGGGCGACCTCCCGCCCACCGTGCGCGACCTGTTCCGCACCGAGGGCGGCAGCGACCTGCCGCCGCAGTACCGTGACTGGATCGACGCCTACTACCGGCGCCTGAACCAGGAGCGTCGCTAGCTCGATGACTGCGCGTCGCGCCCTGCTCGCGCTGCTGCTGCTCGCGCTGCCCTGCGCGGCCCGAGAGCGTGCCCGCGACTCCGAGCGCCCCGTGTCCGGCGCGCCGCGCGAGCGCGCGCAGGCTCCGGAGACGCAGGCCGCGTCCCCCGCGCCGAAGGAGGACGAGGCTCGGCGCTCGTTCCTGCGCGGACTCGACTACCTCGCCACGCAGCAGGCCTCCCATCAGGACGGCTCCTTCCCGCGCGCGGGCGGCGCGCAACACGCTCCCGTCGCGCTCGCCGCGCTCGGAGCTCTCGCCTTCATGGCCGAGGGTTCGACGCCGAGCCGCGGCCGCTACGGTCGCGAGGTGGCGCTCGCCGTCGACTACCTGCTCGCGCGCGCCGACGGCCAGTCGAGCGGTGCGCGCGGCTACATCGCGGTGTCTGTCGACGACAAGTGGGGCATGCACGCGCACGGGTACGCCGTGCTGGCGCTGTGCAACGCCTTCACGCTCTCCCCTTCTGGAGAGCGCGGCAAGCGCATCGCGGCGCTGCTGCCCGAGTCGATCTCCGTGATCGAGCGCTCCCAAACCTCCGAAGGCGGCTGGTTCTACTTCCCCACGGCGGGGCTCGAACACGAGAACTCCGTCACGGTCGTGCAGCTGCAAGCCATGCGCGCAGCCCGCAACTGCGGCGTGAAGGTCAACTCCGGCGTGGTCTCCAAGGCCGTCGACTACATCCGTCGCTGCCAGTCGGAGGATGGCTCCTTCCGCTACGGTCTCGACCCGACCTCCAAGTCCTCGCTCGCGCTCACGGCCGCCGGCCTCGCCACGCTGCAGAACGCCGGCCGCTACGACGGGCCGGAGGTCGAGCGCGCGGTGCGCGAGATGTGGGCCGAGATCATGGAGCGCGAGCGCGGCGCCGAGCGCGCCGACTCCGGCTTCCCCCACTACGAGCGCCTCTACGTCGCGCTCGCGCTGTGGACGCACTCGGACCGGCGCCTCTTCGAGCGTTGGTTCGAGTTCGAGCGTGCCCACGTCCTCAAGGAGCAGCGCGCGGACGGATCGTGGCACGACGAGCAGTTCGGCGGATGCCTCGCCACGGCGATGAACTGCCTGTTCCTCTCGATCAACGACGGGCTCTTGCCGCTGTTCGAGCGCTGAGCGAGCGCGCTAGGAGAGCGCCAGTCGCTCGGCCGCGGTGCGGTAGATCGCGAGCTCGACACGCGCGAAGCCGAGCGGAGCGAGCGCGCGTTCGAGCTCGGCGTGCAGCTCCTGCGCGCGAGCGAACTCCCCACCGGACGTCTCGAACCCCGCCACCTCGCCGCGGTCGCGCACGCGCACCTGCGAGAAGCCGAGCGCGCGCACCGCTGCCTCGGCGGCCTCGACGCGCGCGAGCCGCTCGCGTGTCACTGCCGTGCCGACGGGAATGCGCGACGCGAGACATGCACTCGACGGCTTCTCCGACACGGCCAGCCCACGCTCGCGCGCGAAGCGCCGCACGTCTTCCTTGGTGAAGCCGGCCCGCGACAAGGGAGCGTGCACCCGGAACTCGCGCGCGGCGCGAGCACCGGGGCGATCGTCGACGAGGTCGTCCACGATCTCGCCAAAGGCGAGGTGCGCGAAGCCGCGCTCGCGGGCCCAGTCGGTCATGGCGCGGAACAGCGTCGACTTGCAGTAGTAGCAGCGGTCACCC
>CAITGX010000212.1 GCA_903892045.1 uncultured Planctomycetota bacterium
ATCTCAAGCGCGGACCGGAAGACGCCGGGACTTTCAGCTACGACGACATCCTCGGCGCGCTGCGCCGCGAGCTCGACACGCTGATCGCCGCGCGCGCCACACGCTGAGCGCGCATCGCCTCAGCGCGTACGGCAATAGCAGGAACCGCGCAGCTTCACGTCCGAACGCTTCCACGCCTCGCGCAGCCGTGCCTCCACCTGCGCTGCCTCGGCCTCGCGAGCAGTCCGGCGCAGGCACTCGGCGAGGCCATGGAGGGCCCAGCCGTTGCCGGGATGGCGGACCAAGTCGTCGCGATAGACCTGCTCGGCCTCGTCGAGCCGACCTTGCTCGAGCAGCAGGGCACCGAGCGCGTGGCGTGCGGGCTGCACCCAGCCCCAAGGCTCGTCGTAGCGCAGGGCATCGTCGAGTCGTACCGCCTCGCGCAAGTGACCGAAGCCGCCGTCCACGTTTCCAAGGCGGTACTCGACTTCGCCCGCCACCATGGCACTGGCGACCTCGAGCACCACGGCCGTCGGGTTGTTGCCGATGTGGTAGTCCGCGGGAACTCGCGCTCGCGCGGCCTCGAACAGCTCGCGCTCGCGCACGGCCTCGTCGACGCGCCCGAGCGACGCGAGGGCGAGCGCACGTCCATAGCGCCACATGGCCAGCGTGGAGAGCTGGCTCTCCGGCGGCTGCGGTTCCCGCAAGAGCTCGTCCCACAGCCCGAAGCGCACCAGGGCGTGGTAGGGCGAGCCGAGGAAGCCCTCGACGAACTGCGGCATCTGCGCGAGGACATCCGCGGGCACCTGTGCGGCCGTGGTGCGTGCGGCCTCGAGCGCCAGCTCACGCTGCCCGTCGAACATCGCGGCCCACATCAGGAAGTGCGCGTTGTGAGCGCGATAGATCGCGTAGAACCCGCCGGCGCCATGGCGCGCCGTGCGCCTGCGATCCGCGGCCATCGCGAGCTCGTTGGCCTCGATCGCGTCGGCATAGCGCCCCACGCGAATGTCGATGTGCGACGGCATGTGCACGAGGTGGCTCGCTCCCGGAACGCGCCCGCGCAACCGGTCCGAAGCCGCGCGCGCGCGCTCCGGCTGCGGCGAGGCCTCGAGCGTGTGGATGAAGTAGTGCAGCGCGCCCGGATGGTCGGGAGTGCGCGCGAGGACCGTCTCGAGCGTCGCGATCACCTCCGGAGTCTCAGGGCGCGGCTCGCCTTGCGCGCTCCACAGGTCCCAGGGCCGCAGGTCCATCAGCGCCTCGGCGAACAGCGCGCCGACATCGTCATCCTCCGGGTACGCGCGCCACACTGCGCGCATCGCGTCCGCGTAGGCGCGATCGAGGATCGAACGATCCGCGGGCGGAGGCCATTCATAGCGCCGAGCGAGAGCCTCGATCAGGGCACGCTCGACGGGTGTCGCGCCGCTCGCGAGGCCGAGCGCGCGCTGCGCGGAAGCTTGCGCGAGGCGCGAGCTCTCCTCGTCCATGGCGGGGTTGTTGATGTGCGGTCCGAACGCATAGGCGTGGCCCCAGTGAGCCATGGCACAGCCCGGATCCGCCTCGGCCGCCTGCGCGAAGGCCTGCCGGGCGGCTTCCTGATCGAATCCAAAGCACAGCACGAGCCCTTGGTCGAACCAGCGCTGCGCCGCGGGAGAGCGCGTGGACACGGCGCGATGGAAGTGGCCGAGCTCCTCCTCGCTCCACTGCGGGGTGGAGCCCGACGGCGCGGTGCAGCTGGACAGGGCAAGCGAAGCGAACATCGCGAGGCGGACCAGGACATTCATCGCAGAGCCTTGGGGAGTTGAACCTCGTTCGAACGCGCGGCCTTCTGCGAAGGCGCAGCGATCCATAGCTTGGGCGGGCCGTCGAGGATTGTCGAGCGCAGCTGCGACGCGAGGGTACGCCCGAGCCGGTTTCTCGAATCGATCGGGGAGAGCGCGTGGCCGGTTGTCGCTACCCTTGGGCGTCCATGCGAATGACCGTGCCGCGGCTTGCCCTCGTGACGCTGGTCGTCGTGGTGCTGTCGTGCGCGGTTCGGCGGGCCGACTCCCAGAAGCCGGCGCGAGTGCCGCGCCTGTGGGACGAGGAAGCCCTGCGCGACTGGGCGATGCCGCTCGCAGGTCTCGGGGTGCCGCCAAGCTTCGAGAGCTCCGCGAGCTACTACGCGCGGCCGGTCGACAACCTGCGGACGTGGCCCGTCTACCACCCGCGCTTCGAGCCGCCCGGGTACCGCGAGGAGCTGCTGCGCAAGGGACCGCAGCCGCTGATCACGCTGGAGTCCCTGCACACGGCGCAGGACTGGATCGAGATCGGGCGAGTCGTGTTCGAGTCGCTCGACACACCCGCCTCGCGCACCGCCGATCCGGCGGTGCTGGCGCACTTCACTAGCGCGGAGTCGGTGGACCGTCACCGGGACGCTCACCACGACGTTCTCACCCGCGACGGGATCCTGCTGGACTACCGCTGGGTCGTCGACCTCGACGGCCAACTCAAGCTGTCGCTGTCGAGCTGCTTTGGTTGCCACTCGCGCCGCTTGGACGACGGCAGCCTGCTCGTCGGCGCTCCCTCCAACTACGACCTCGGCGACTCGGAAGCGACCGGCGCGCTGCTCGACTCGATCACGATCGGACCCGGGCTCTCGCCCGGTGAGCGCTTCTACGCCCAGTTTGGCGTGCCCTGGCGGGACGACGACCCGCACGCACGCCTGCGCTCGCTCTCCGCGGAGGAGCTCGGTCGCGAGCTCGGCCAGCCCGATGGCGCGCCGCCCGGGACGATGTTCGCGCGCTTCAACGGCTCGCCCCTCCATGCGACGCGCATGGCCGACCTGCGCGGCATCCGCCACCGCGCGTTCCTCGATGCGACGGCGACCCACCGCCATCGCGGACCCGAAGACCTTGCGCGCTACGCGATCCTCGTCGAATACGCCGATTCGACTGCATTCGGACCGTACACCATGCTGCCCGCGAGCGAGCCTCTAGCGCGCGTGCGACCTCCCGACGAGGCGATGCTCGCGCTGGCGCTGTATCTGGAGTCCTTGGAGCCGGCCCCGAGCCCGCATCCCTTCGACGCGCGGGCGCGACGCGGCGAGGCGGTGTTTCGCGAGCAGCGCTGCGCCGATTGCCACCCGCCGCCGCACTACACCAACAACCTGCTGGTCGCCGTCGACGAGTGGGTGCCGCCCGAGCCGCGCGCGAGCGAGCTGTCGCCCCGCGGCGTGGGAACAGACCCGGGCCTCGCGCTGTACACGCGCAAGGGCACCGGAACCTACCGCGTCCCGAGCCTGCGCGGGCTCTGGTACCGAGGCCTGTACGAGCACTCCGGCTCGGTCGGGTCTCTGGAAGAGTGGTTCGACCCTGCACGCCTCGAGCCCGAGCATGTGTCAGGTGGCTGGCGCGGGCCCGGCGTGCGAACGCGCGCAATCCCGGGTCACGAGTTCGGCCTGCGGCTGCCGGCCGAGGACAAGCAGGCCCTGATCGCGTTCCTGCGCACGCTCTGACGCGGAACTGGCGCGATCCAGCCGCGCCCGACCTGCTCGATCCCCGGCGGCGCTGTGGCTCGCGCGGCGCGGCGCGCATACGCTCTTGCACCATGAAGTCGCTCAGCCTGCTCGTCGCTCTCGCGCTGCCGGTTCCGGCCGCGGCGCAGGAACTTCCCCACGCCTTTGTCGGCGCTCGCGTGCTCCCGGTCTCGGGTGCGCCGATCGAGGACGGCGTCGTGGTCGTCCAGTTCGGACGCATCCGCGCAGTCGGAGCGCGAGGCTCGGTCGAGGTGCCCGCGGGCGCGAAGGTCGTCGACGTGAAGGGCAAGGTGCTGATGCCGGGCCTCGTCGATACGCACAGCCACGTCGGCGGCGGATGGGGCGCGGACTCGAGCGCACCGATCCAGCCGGACGTCCGCATGCTCGACGCGGTGAACTGCCGCGACGCCGGCCTGCAGCGCGCCCAGGCGGGCGGCATCACGACCCTGAACGTG
>CAITGX010000213.1 GCA_903892045.1 uncultured Planctomycetota bacterium
AACGACTGCACCGGCGCGTACAGCTTCCAGTTCTCCACGGCGGTGATGAGCCTCTACGGCATGGACGCCGGCGAGACCTTCTACGCGCAGTGGTGGATGCGTGACCCGGCAAGCCCGTCGACCACGGGCTTCTCGAACGCCGTCAAGTTCACGGTCTGCCAATAGCCCGCGACGGAGCTCCGACACGCGCGCCGTCCCACGCCTCGAGCGGGGGGCGGCGCGCTCACGTTCAGCCGCGCAGGCTCTCGATCGGGCGCGAGCGCAGCGGCGACGCCAGAGGCCCCAGCGAAGGGTGATCGACGTTCCCCAGGGCAGCGGTCAGGAAGTCGATCAGGGCTCGATTCCCGCACTTTCTCAGAGATGCAGTAACGTAGGCCGCGGTCCGCGGATTCCTCCTTCCGAGGCGCTGCTCCTGCCGCTTCGGGGCCTGCGAAGGCCATCGTGCAGGTCCGCTTTCCACGCTGCGAGAGAAACGATGTCCCTGATCCTGCCCCTTGCGTTGCTGCTTCAGACCCCCGCTCCTGCGCCCGTGCCGTGCGACGACACGTGCGACGCGACCGTCGGCGAGGCGCGTTTCGTGCCGGCTCCCTTGGTCGATGACTCGGTGCCGCTGCCGATCCCGGCCAGGTACGAGGTGGGGGAGCAGGCCGACTTCCTCCTCGAGCCTGCCAGTGGTGACCCGTTCTTCCTGGGCTTCGCTGCCGGCAAGCACTACCCGCCCGAAGGCGAGCGCGTGGACCCGCTCCTGCGCTCGATCTCGGAGCGCCTGACGCAGGATGGTCGTGGCGAGACCCGTACCTACGGCTTCGTCATGTTCTCCAAGCGCATGACCGAGCAGCGCGTGCGCGAGCTCGAGACGCTCGGCGCCAAGGTGCTCGAGTTCCACCCCTTCTACACGCTCAAGGTGAGCTTCGATCCGGCGCGGCTCGATGAGCTCGCCGCGGCGGATTTCGTGCGCTGGGTTGGCGCCGTGCAGCCGTGGCAGAAGCTCCACCCCGACGCGGTCGAGTTCTTCGGCCGGGCTGCGGCTGGGGAGCGCGTGCGCGTCTACATCAACGTGTTCGAGAGCGACCTGTGCGAAGCCAGTGCGCGCGTGCTCGTCGCGCCGGCCATGGAGTCGGATCCCGACGGCAATCGCAAGCGGGGGAATCCCGAGTTCGATGCCTACGACACGTTCGCGAACGGCTGGCAGCAGAAGGCACTCGAGGGACTGGGGATCGAGGTCGGCCCCTGGACCGAGTCGGTGCGCGCGCTCGAGGCGCAGGTGCCCAAGGAGCGGCTGGAGGACCTCGTCGCCCTCGATTTCGTGCAGTTCATCGATCCCGTGCGCGACTGGGACTACGACCACGACGAGGCCATGCCGCTCGCCAACGCGGATCGCACGCGCGCTGCCTACAACGGCGGCACGAACAGCGTGGCCCAGACCGGCTTCATCGACTCGGGCTACTACTCCGCGCACACGGCCCTCGACGCTTGGGTCGTGGGTTGGGACTACAGCGGCGCCGGCGACCCCTTCGACGACACGAACGGTCACGGCTCTCACGTGGCGGGCACGATCCTCGGCAACGACGACGTCGATGACAGCTATCAGGGCGCCGCGCCCGGACTGGGCCTGACGACTTCGCGGCGCTTCTTCGTGGTGCGCAACGGCGGTGGAGCTTCCTTCGCGACGCGCCTCTCGAAGATGAACAGCTCCTACAACGACGGCACGAACACGTCGCCGGCGCCGATGGTGGTGAGCAACTCCTATAGCGCGAACGTGGTCACGAGCGCCTTCATTGGCTCCGAGACCGAATGCCGCACGATCGACTCCAACGCCTTCGACAACGACCAGCTGTGGATCTGGTCGGCGAGCAACGAAGGACCGACGTCGGGAACCCTGGGCCTTGAGTCGTCCGCCAAGAACGCCATCACGATCGGCAACGCGCTGAAGCGCCGCGACACTTCCGTCGGTGATCCGGGAACGATCTGGAGCGGATCGAGCCGCGGTCCTTGCGGCGACGGCCGTTGGAAGCCGAACCTGAGCGCACCGGGCCAGTCCCTGCTCTCCGTGCAGGCGGGCACGACGACCGGCTACGTGCTCAAGGGCGGCACGAGCATGTCGACGCCCCTCGTCTCGGGCGTGGCATCGCAGCTGTGCGATCACTACTCGTTCCTGCGCTACAACCCGTCGGCCCTCTCGGCGGTCCTGATGGCAGCGACCCTGCCGTACGCCGATCAGCTCATCGACTCGCCTTCGACGGACGTGACGCACCTCAACTCGTATGGCGTCGGCCGCCTCGATGCCTACAAGGCCCATTGGGGGAGCACCCAGCAGGACCTGAACTTCTGGTCCTTCGAGCAAGGGTGGCTCGCAGGCGGAGTTGAGCTCGACTTCACCGTCGGGGCCGGTGCCACGCGCTTGACGGTGGTGTACCACTACAAGGAAAGCCCGGCTTCCTCGGGCGCTTCTCAGGCCCTCGTGAACGACATCGACATGATCCTCGATGCCTCGCCTTTCACGGGCTCGATCAGCACGGGCGACTACACCGCGCACCAGTCGAGCATCGACAACTCGGAGGTGCGCATGATCAACAACCCGACGGCCACCTCTTGGAAGGTCAAGCTGAACCCGGTCTTCATCGCACCGCTCCAGAACACGCGCGGTGGCGTGTGCGTCATCGTGACCTACGGCGACACCACTCCCTCGCCGACGCTCAGCGTCAGCGCGACGGACACGTTCGTGCAAGTGGGCGCGGATGTGACGTTCGCAGCCACCTACTCGAACCCCTCTACGTTCGCCTCGGCGGTCTACTTCGATTCGACTTCGACGGGCGACACCCTGCAGGCATCCTTCAACACCCTGATCGATGGTGCCACCGCGGATCTCATGGGGAATTCCACCGCGGGCCGCGATGTGACCATGGGCAACGTGTTGCACGGCACGAGCCGGACGCATCGTTGGACGACGCGCTGGGCCACGGAAGGTCTCAAGATCTTCTCGGTCCAGGCTCGCTCGGACAATGCGACCGATGTCTCTGACTCCGTCGGGGTGTACGTCGACAGCACTCCTCCGCCCTTGCCGACGGGCCTGCAGTCCACGACCCACACTCCCGATGTGTGGACGAACGACACGACGATCACCTACACGTGGTCTCAGACTGCGGACAGCATTTCGGGCGTCGACGGCTACGGGATCTTCACCTCGTCCGCTGCTGCGAGCCTGCCCGGCACGGTCAAGGACATCGAGCAGGTCACGAGCTACAGCGAGACGCTCGCCCAAGGCTCGTGGCACTTCAACCTGCGCCCGGTCGACAACAGCGCCAACTGGAGCGCGAGCTACGCGAGCGTCGGCCCGTTCCGCATCGACCTCACCGGACCGGCCGCGGCCACGGGCCTCGCCTCCTCCACGCACCAGGTGAACGTGCAGAGCTGCAATACGACCGCGGCGGTCAGCTGGACGGCCGCGCTCGACACTGGCGGCTCGGGGATCGGCGGATACGCAGGCGTGTGGGACGCGAGCCCGGCGACGGTGCCGGCGGGCGCACTCAACATCGCCGCCGGTGCCACGAGCTTCTCGCAGTCGATCGGCTCGTCGACGATCGGCCGCTACTTCCACCTGCGGGCGAAGGACCGGGCTGGCAATTGGGGCGCGACCGCCCACTTCGGGCCGGTGTATGCCAACACGAACTCGGTGCTCGTGTACTGCACGGGCAAGACGAACTCGCTCGGCTGCGTGCCCTCGATCGGGACCAACGGCAACCAGCCGTCGAAGAGCGCGGGCAACTTCACGGTGACGTGCACGAACACGCTCAACCAGAAGTTCGGCCTGCTCTTCTTCGGCGTCCAACCGCAGAACGTGCCCTTCCAGGGCGGCACGCTGTGTGTCGCTTCGCCGACGATCCGCACGACGAACACCAACTCGGGTGGTAGTGCGAGCGGCAACGACTGCACGGGCGCGTACAGCTTCCAGTTCTCGACGGCGGTGATGAGCCTCTACGGCATGGACGCCGGCGAGACCTTCTACGCGCAGTGGTGGATGCGTGACCCGGCGAGCCCGTCGACCACGGGCCTCTCGAACGCGGTCAAGTTCACGGTCTGCCAATAGGCCGCGACTCGCCGTCGACGCGCGCCGTCTCTCGCTTCCGGCGGGAGGCGGCGCGCTCCACTTCAGCCGCGCAGGCTCTCGATCGGGCGCGAGCGCAGGGCGCGCGAGCTTGCGGCGAGACCGCAGGCGGCGCTCAGCAGCGCGACGGCGAGTGCGGCGAGCGGAAGCGAAGCCCAAGGAAGCTCCGGGCGCGTGTCGACGACGCGCTCGAGAAAGACGGCGGACAGCACGAAGCCCGCGCTGGCGCCGATCAGGCCCGCGACGAGGCCGACAAGACCGTATTCGAGAGCGAAGAGCCGCACCACGCCGAGGCGGGTGAGACCGAGCGTCTTGAGCAGCGCCACCTCGCGCCCGCGCTGCAGGGCTGTCGAGGTCGCGACGCCGCCGAGGATCACGAGGCCCGTGACGATCGTGAAAAGTCCGAGCACGCGCACGCCCAGCGCGAGCTTCGAGACCACGTTGAGCACCTTGTCGAGGATCGGGCGCACGCGGATCGGCGTGACGTTCGGGAAGTCGTCGGCGAGCGCGCCTTGCAGCCGCAGCTCGCTCTCGGGCTCGAGGCGCGCGGCGGCGAGGCGGAAGTGGGGAGCGGCATCGAGCGCGCCCGGCTCGGCAACGAGGAAGAAGTTGATGCCGAAGCTCTCCCACTCGACCTTGCGGATCGAGGTGACGAGCAGCTCGACTTTCGTTCCCTGTACGTCGAACTCGATGCGCGAGCCGAGGCCCACGCCGAGGTCCTCGGCGAACTTCTCCTCGAGGCTCACCTCGAGCCGCTCCGGATCGCTCCAGAGCTCGCCCTCGACGAGCTTGTTGTCGGGCGTGAGCTCCTTCATCCACGTGATGCGCTGCTCGCGAGTGAGCACCCAACGCCGACGGCCCACGCCGCTGTCGTCAGGGCGCCGGCTCGAGAGCTCCTTCACATCGACGCCGTCGATCGCGCTCATGCGCGCGGTGAGCACCGGCACGCTGCGAGGTTCCGGGGCTCCGAGCTCGCGCAAGCGCGCCGCGACGCCATCCCACTGGTCCGGCTGCACGTCGATCAGGAATACGCTGGGCGCATCCGGCGGCAGCGCCGTGCGCAGCCGTTCGGTGAGACGCGTGTCGACGAGCACCATCGACGTCACGACCAGCACGCCGAGGCCGAGCGCGACCGTCGCGCCTGTCACTCCGATGCCGGGGCGCGCGAGCGCAGCGATGCCATGGCGCAGGTACGGATCGAGTCCTTCGCGCGGCACGCGCGCCGCGCACCACGTGAGCGCGCGCGCCGCGAGCACGAGCAAGAGCGCGAGGACCGCGAGTCCACCCGTGAATCCAAGCGCGTACAGAGCGTCGCGACCCTGGGCGAACGCGGCGCCGTACACGCCTGCGGCGAGCAGCGCGAAGGCAGCGACGTTGACGCTGCGCGGAGCGGGCAGCGGCTCGACGTCATTGCGCAGCACGCGCACCGGTGCCACGCGCCAGATCGCGAGCAATGGCGGCACGCTGAACACGAGCGCGATGCCGAGACCAAGTCCGACGCCCTTCGCGAACGGCGCGAACTCCCATGCGATCACGTGCCCCTCCGGCACGAGCTCGGGCGCTGCGACCGGGATCAGAAAGGGCAGCAGCGAACCGGCGGTGGCGCCGACGACGCTGCCGACGAGCGCGAGCAGGCCGACATGGCCGAGGTACATCGCGAGGACCTCGCGCGGCCGGAAGCCGATCGCGCGCAGCACGGCCACTCCTTGGGTGCGCGCCGCGATCCACGCGCGCACGATCTGCGCGACCCCGGTCCCGCCGAGCACGAGCGAGAGCAGCGCGACGAGGCCGAGGAAGCTCTCGAAGCGCTCGAGCGAACGCCGCAGCGCGGGCTGGGCATCGCGATGGGACTCGATGCGGAAGTACGGCGCGTCCTCGACCTCGGCATCGATGCGCTCGCGCACGCGACGCAGCTCGCGCTCGCCGGGGTCGCTCGCGAGGCGATACAGCGCCTTGTAGCGCGTACGGCTGCCGAAGCCCTCGAGCTTCGTGCGCGCGAGGCCCTCGTTGTTGACGAACACGCGCGCGCCCAAGGTGAAGCCCATGTCGAGCCGCCCAGGCTCGTCGAGCACCGCCGCCGCGATCTCGAACTCCTCGCCGCCGAGCTTGAGCGTGTCGCCGGGCTTGAGACCGCACTCGCGCAGCATGTCCGCGGCCACGGCGCAGCGCTGCGCGGTGAGCAGCTCGCCGAGCCTGGCCGGGGGATCGAGCCGGATCTCGCCGAAGAACGGAAACGCCGCGTCGACCGCCTTCAGCTCGACGAGCTGGGTACGGCCGCCCGCCGCTGCCAGCGTGACCAGCTCGCGCACCTCGATGCGCTCCGCGGGCGCGCCGAACTCGAAGTAGCGATCCAAGGACTCCGGAATCGGCCTTCGTGCATCGATGGAAATGTCGGCGCCGAGCAGCTCTTGGGACTGTGAACGCAGCACCGACTCGATCGACGCGACGAGCGCGCTGACGCCCGTCACCGCCGCTACGCCGAGCGCGAGGCACAGCACGAAGAACGCGAGCCGGCCGCGCGCGCCGCGCGACTCGCGCAGCGCCGCCGAGAGGACGAGCCGCGCGTTCACGCCAGCGCGCCTTCCTCGATGCGGTCGACCTTGCCCGCTCGCAGGTGAATGCGGCGGCTCGCGAGGCGCGCGACCTCGCGATCGTGCGTGACGAGCACGAGCGTCGTGCCCTCGCGCTCGCGCAGGCCTGTGAGCAGCTCGAGCACGCGCGCTCCTGTCGCCGCATCGAGGTTGCCCGTGGGCTCGTCCGCGAACAGCACCTTCGGCCGCGGCGCGAACGCGCGCGCGAGAGCGACGCGCTGCTGCTCGCCACCTGACAACTGCGCAGGGTAGTGGTGCGTGCGCTCGCCCAGTCCGACTTGCTCGAGCAGCTCTCGCGCGCGCACCCGCGCATCGCTCACTCCCGCAAGCTCGAGCGGCAGCAGCACGTTCTCGAGTGCCGTCAGGTTCGGCAGCAGCTGGAACGACTGAAACACGAAGCCGACCTTGCGTCGGCGCAGCAGGCTCAGCGCATCCTCGCCGAGGTTGTCGATGCGCTCGCCATCGAGGCGCACCTCGCCCGAGCTGGGCCGGTCCAGCCCCGCCAGCAGCCCGAGCAGCGTCGACTTGCCGCTCCCCGAAGGCCCGAGGATCGCGGCGAATTCCCCCGCGCCGATCTCGAGGTCCACATGGTCGAGCACGGTCAGTTCGTGACCGCCGGAGGCGAGCCGCTTGGTGAGCTGGTGGCAGGAGAGCATGGTGCGCAGGGCTTGGAGGGCAGGAGTCTGGGGCAGTGCGGCGAGCTGCACAGCCTCCGAGCCGGCATTTTTCCTCGCTGATGGTCCGGGCGCGAGTTCCCGACCTTCCCTTGCGCCGCGTGGCGCCTCGGGGGCGGGATTGAGGCTCGCCGCCCGAGCGGCAGACGGGTACAAGGAGTGGAGCCCGCCACGACGGCGTCGCTCGCACTCCCCCGGATCGCTGCCCAGCCTCCCCGCATGAAGAACCAGCCTGTTCCGGCCCTCATCCCTCGCCTGTCGGTGATGATGTTCCTCGAGTACGCCATCTGGGGGGCGTGGCTGCCGATCCTGTTCCCGTTCCTGCAGGGGCACCGCGGCTTCTCGAACGACCAGATCGGCTCGATGTTCGCGGTCGGCGCCGTGGGAGCGATCGTCGCGCCCTTCATCGCAGGCCAGATCGCGGACCGCCTGTTCTCGACGCAGAAGTTCCTCGGCGTGCTGCACCTCGCGGGTGCGGTCCTGATGTGGCAGCTCGCGAGCATCGAGAGCTACTCGGGCTTCCTCGTGTTCTCGCTGCTGTACTCGATGCTGTATTGCCCGACCATGCCGCTGACGAACAGCCTCGCCTTCCACCATCTCCCCGATGGTCAGGCGCAGTTCGGCAAGGTGCGCCTGTGGGGCACGATCGGCTGGATCGCGGTCGGCATCGCGATGGGACAGTGGCTGCTC
>CAITGX010000214.1 GCA_903892045.1 uncultured Planctomycetota bacterium
CCGGAGGAGAAGGTCGAGCCGCCGAAGCCGCTCGACAAGACGCTGACCGAGGCGGTCGTGCGCAGCTACGGGACGGCGGAGCACTGGGCGCTGCAGGCGATCGTGCTCTTGTCCCTCGGCAACGACTTCCACCCGGCAGGCGCGGCGCCGCTCGCGGCGGCTCTGCGTGCCGAGGATGTCCGCCTGCGGCCGTATGCGGTCGAGATCCTGCACGGCATGGAGCCGGCGAAGCTCGCCTGCGTCGCCACTCCTGAGCTCGTCGACGGACTCGTCGAGGTCGTCTCGAAGGAGAAGAACGACCTGTTCGCGTCGCGCGCGACGGAGGTGCTCGCACGGCTCTTCACCGATGGTCCTGCGCTGGAACGCAAGGCGTGGAAGCGCTTCTGGCAGGAACGGCGCGAGACCTACGTGCCGAAGCCTTGGCAACCGCCGCCTTCGGAGGCTTCCGACGGCCGCAGCTCGGCGGGCGCCTTCGTCGAGCGCGCGTTCGACTTGCGGGACGCGGGTCTCGACGTCGCGATCGTGATCGACTCGACCGGCAGCATGCAGGCCGCGATCGACATCGCGCGGGACGCGATCTACGACGTGGTGAGCCTGCTCTCGGGCGTCGCCCCGAAGCTGCGCCTCGGCGTCGTGCACTACAAGGACGTCACGGACTTCTCCGACGGCGCGCAGCTGCTCGTCCCCATGACGAAGAAGCAGGACGTGGTGCGCGAGAGCCTCGCGAAGCTCGTCGCCAACGGCGGCGGCGACCTGCCGGAGAACGTCGACAAGGGGCTCGAGGTCGCGCTCGGCAAGGAGATGGACTGGAACAAGGAAGCCAACCGCCTGATCCTCGTGATCGGCGACGCTCCGCCCCATCCCGCGTCGATGGAGGCGGTCCTGAAACTCGTGAAGGACGCGCACGACAAGCCTTTCGTGCGTGGCAGCAAGCCGTTGTCGGGCAAGCGCGATCCGCTCAAGCCCTTCATCACCTCGACCATCGCGACGAGCCAGGCCTGCAAGGCCGAGTTCGAGCAGATCGCGAAGGCTGGCGGCGGCGCGAGCGTCTACATGGAAGTGCGCAACGGCGGCGGGCGCGCGACGAACGATGTCGATCCCGCCAAGGCTGCGCGCTCGGTGGTCGAGCACGTGCTGCTCCTGAGCTTCGGAGCGCAACACCGCCCGCAGCTGCAGCGCTTCGCGCGTGTGTTCTTCGAATATCGCGACGCGGGACTGTTCAAGTAGGGCTGTTCAAGTCGCGCGACCGCCGGGGCGGTAGGGCGAGCTCTCGATTTCCGCGCGGCTCGGTGGCTTGCGCGTCCAGCGCGTGCGCTCGACCTTCAGTGCCAGCGCGTGCTCGAGCTCGTGCTGGACGGCCTCTCCTTCGAGAATTCCGAGCGCGCGCGCAATGGCCTCAAAGGTCGAGATGCGTGCCGGATCCGGGTTGGCACGCAAGCGCAGCGTCGACTCGGGTCCGGCGGGCAAGCGCACGTGCGGCAGGTTCTCGAGTGCCTCCTCATGCAGCGCGATCTTGTTCGCCTGGCGCCAGTTGCCGTCGGGAACGACCAGCGTGATGGGGGACCCGAACGAAAGCTCGCGCGCGGACTCGCGCGACAGCTCGACCGATCTCGCAGAGGGAAACAGCAGCAGCGCACGGGCCGGCGCGGGCGAGAGGTTGTCGAGCCGCGCGCGCTCGGCCGGCAGGCCGACCACGCGCACCTCGGCGTTGCGCAGCGCGATCGGCACCATGCGCGCCGTGTTGGTCGGCTTGTGGACCTCGCGGCGGTGGAGCAGCACGACGACGCGCGTCGAGAGCATGCGCGGTACGACGTCGCCGCACAGGCACCACTGCGGCGGAAGCGCGCAACGACCACAGCGCGGCGCGCAGCGGTCGCCCGTGATCGGCGGGAGTCCGGAGAGTTCCATCGCGCCTAGAGCTCGAAGATCTCGAGCTGGGGACCGTAGGTCTGCGTGCGCAGCACCTGCAGCGCCGTGCCCATCTCGGTCACGCCGAAGCCGAGGTCGAGCTCGCGCTCGCCCTTCTCGCGCTGCGGCAGCTCGCCGAACGGACTGAGCAGCAGGGCGCGCTTGCCGCGCTTGCGAAGCGCGCGCACGAGGTCCAGCGAAGCCGGATCGCGCAGTCCGCGGCTCGCCTGCAGGGCCACCACGAAGCGCACGCCCTCGCGCTCGAGCCACTCCGGCGTCACGCGCTCGGCGGGCTCGACTTCCTCGCCCTCGTCGTCGACGATCGGCTGGCGCTGGCGCACGACGCGCAGGCCGGATTGCTCGGCATCGGACGCGAGCGCACGCTTCTGCACCAGCGTCCAGTACAGGCTCGACGTGTCCGGGAGCTCGCGCAGCGCAACCGCGGAGTACGGGACCGGAAGATCGAAGTTCTGCAGCAGCAGCACCTTGTCATCGTTGGCCAGCGCACGTTCCTCCAGCCAGCGCGCCGCGACCTCGTAGGTATCCGGTTCGGAGCGCAGCGTGCCGAGCTTCCACGCGGCAGCCGACGGCAGCGCGAGCACGAGAACGGCGCCCGCGGCTCGGGCGAGCGGGCTCGCCACGAGTCTCGGCAAGAAGTCCGCGAGCCGCTGCGCGGCGCAGGCTGCCGCGACAGCGAGCAACGGGATCATGGGCAGGCCGAAGCGCTCGAACGTCAGGTCGTAGAGGCCGAAGACCGCGAGATAGGGGAGGGCGTAGCCGAGCACGACGCACACGTCGCGCCGTCGCTCGCGCTCCGACTCGTCGCGCGCGCGGAACATGCGCGCGAGTCCGAGGATCACCGCAAGCAGCGCGAGCAAGGTGATCACCGGATCGAACAGCGAGAACGAGCCACCGAGGATCCAGAAGCCGCGCCCCGTGAGCTTGGAGAGGTGAATCGTGTGGCCCGCGAGCGTGAGCGTGCGTCCATCGCTCTCCATGGCCGTCCCGCCACCGGCGCGGTCGTCGAAGTGGAACGGATAGGCCACGCGAAGCACGAGCAGCACCAGCGCTGCGCCCACGGCGAGCGCGAGCAGGTCGCGCGAGCGCGGACCGCGCTCCTTGCGGAACCACCATGCGATCGCGCAGGCGACGAGAACCGCGAAGCCGCTCTGGAGGGCGGACACTGCGAGCGCCGCGCCCGCGGCCGCGAGCAGCGTTCCACTCCAGCCGCCGGAGCGACGCAGGTGGAGCGCGGCCCACACGCCGAGAGCGGCCATGCCCGAGGCGGCCCCATGCGGTCGCTGGGCGGTGGAGTACGTGATGTGCAGCAGGCTCGTCGCCACCAGCGCGGCCGCCAGCAGCGCGTAGCCAGGTCGCACGAAATGGCGGGCCATGCCCCACGCGCCGACGACCGCGAACAAGGACAGCAGGAGCGACGCGAGCCGCGGCCGCATCCACGGTGCGCGCGCTTCAGCGAGCAAGGCGCTTTCGTCGCCGGCTCGCTCCGTCTGGATCGCGGGCAGCTGGGAGGCGACTGCCGCGGACAGGTAAGGGTAGTACCCCAGCGTGCGATCCGGACCGTTGGGCTTCAGCTCGCCGCGCAGGTACTCGGTCTGGCTCTTGAGCACGTAGCCATCCCAGTACGTCCACTGCGGGACCTGGTGGTTCAGCCCACGCACGCGCAGCGCAAAGGCCGCGGCGACGATGCAGAAGAGCGCGAGCAGCTGGGAGCGGAGCGTGGACATCGCGAGCGGCTTGAGTCTATCAGTCCCGCGCGTCCGCGGCCGCGCGCTCAGAGTTCGAAGATCTCGATGCGTGGACCGAAGGCCCGAATCGTGAGCAAGTTCCACACGGTCGAGCTCTCCGTCACTCC
>CAITGX010000215.1 GCA_903892045.1 uncultured Planctomycetota bacterium
GAGCGCATTCGCCAGTCGCTGCTCGAGCGTGGGATCGCCCCGGCGCGCATCGAGCTGCGCCCCGCGCGTTCGCTCGACGCGAAGCACGAGCAAGGCGGGCGCGTCACGGCCCTGCCGCGCAAGAAGAGCTGAGCCGCGCGTCAGCGCTCGAGCTGCGCAAGCAGCTCGCGCGTCGCCGCCGCGAACTCGCCTTCGGGCCACTGCGTCAGATACGACACCAGCACGTCGCGGGCACGCTCGCGCTCCGCGCGCTCGACGTGCAGCCGCGCGAGGTGCAGGTGCACCGGCTCCGGCGTGGGATCGCCGCTGGCGAGGGCGAGCTCGAACGCGCGCTGCCAGCTCGCGATGGCGCCCGCTGAGTCCTGCGACTGGTAGCGCACGACACCCTGCATGTAGAGCGCCTCGATCGACTCGGGCTGCAGGCGCAGCGCCCGCTCGAGCGCCGTGCGAGCAACGGCGAGGTCCTTGCGTCCGGCCGCGTCGACGGCGGCGTCGATCGCGTCGTTCGCGGCCTTGGCGAGCGCATTCGCTCCGAAGCCGAGGTCCGCCGCGCTCGCGCCGAGCTCCCGCGCGCGCAGCCAGCGCTCGAGCGCCTGCTCCTTGCGCCCTTCGAGCAGGTCGGCGGTCGCAGCGCGCGTGTAGAGCGTGAGCAACGCCACCCGCAGCTCGACGCCGCGCGCGAGCAGCCGCTCGTAGGCCGCGAGCGCCGCGTCGAAGTCGCCCGCCGCCGCGAGTGCGTCCGCGAGCAGCCGCTCGGCCTCGCGGTCCTCCGGCAGCGCGAGCAGCGCCGCCTTGGCGTGCCCAGCCGCGTCGAGGGCGTTGTCCGCGGCGAGCGCGGCGTTGCCGAGCAGCAAGTGCGCCTGAGAGAGGGGCCGCGCCGTGAACTCGAGCGCCGGAACGAGGTCGAGTGCCTCGAGCAGGTGCTCGAGCCCCTTCGACGCGCCGCCCTCACGGCACAGCGCGAGCACGCCGCGCGCACGCGTCAGGTCCGCGGTCGGCCCCGCGAGCACGAGCCCCTCGCGAATCTCGTCCTCGGCCGAAGACAGTCGCCCAGCCGCCGCGTGGATCTCGGCCGCCGTCGCGAACACGCGACCTTCGCCGGGAAAGCGACCGCGCAGGGACTCGATCGCGCGCACGGCGGCGATGTCGTCGCCGCCCGCCGAGGCGAGGCGCGCGCGGAGGAGCTCGACATCGAGCCCATCGGGCAGGGCGAGTGCCGCGGACTGAGCCGACGCCAGTTCACCGCGCTCGAACGCCGCCACCGCGCCGCGGAAGGCCGGATCCACGCGCCGCGGAGCCTGGGGCGAGAGCAGGACGGACGGCGCGGGCCGCTCGGGCGTCGACGGCACCGACCCGTCGCTCGTGGGCCCGCGGACCTCAGGCACGACCGTCGCCGGCGCGCGCTCCTCGCAGCTCGCGAGCAGGCACAGGCACAGCGCAGCGCGCACGGACGTCTTCGACGGCCCCATGGGCGCGGATCCTAAACCTGCGCCCGAGCCGCTACCATGACGCCCGCCCGGCAGCGGGCCGTGAACCCCCGAACGAGCGTGAGCGACTCCTCCCACGAACTGTCCGTGCCCGCGGACGACCCGCACGCCGAGCTCGCGGCCCTCGTCGCCGCGACGCTCGCGCACCAGCGTCGCCGACGCGCGATGGGCGCTCGCTCCGAGCGCGGCGCCGCCGCCCCGAGCTCCGCGCCCAGCACCCCGAGCCCCACTGCGGCGCGACCGGCTCCTGCTCCGGCA
>CAITGX010000216.1 GCA_903892045.1 uncultured Planctomycetota bacterium
TCGCGCGCAAGCTCTCCTCGGAGTCCTCCGACAGGCACCAGAACACGTACAGGGCGTCCTTGGGCGCGAGAAACACGTGCGCCGAGTCCGCCTTCGCGCAGGCATCCTCGAAGTCGGTCGCGAGGAACGACTCGACGAGATCCATGCTGTAGCGCTGCGCGAGCCCGTTCTGCGCGGGCACCAGCACACGCACGGCCATGTCGGCGGAGCGCGCGCTCACGCGGTAACGCTGGCCAGCGCGCAGCATCGCGGTCACCGGCGCCGCACAGCGCGAGCCACTCGGGAGCGGGAACGTGTAGTCCGGACCCAGCTCCAGCACCTGCCGCACGAGCGGCCTCCACACGGGACGCGGGCGCAACGGATGCACGGTGAGGCAGTAGCTCGCGCCGACGTCCGCCGCACGGCCAGCGATGCGCACCTGCACCGTCTTGCCCTCGTCGAGCGAGACGCGCGCCGCGCCGCACCACAGGTAGATCCCCTGGTTTTCCGGCGCGATGCCTCCGACGAGGTCGATGTACGGTCGGGGCTCGAACTCGGCGCTTGCGACGCGCACGAGCCACTCGCCGGGCGGCAGCGGCAGGCGGTGCAACGTCGCGCCGCCCTCGCCGAGCTGCGCGAAGATCGGAGCCACGGGCTGCGCCATGTGGGGCGTGGGGATCGCGCGCGGCCCCGAAGTCGCGCTCTCCTGCGGAGAGGGCACGAGCGACAGGAACAGCGGCGCGAGGAGCGAGCAGGGTGTCATGGGGCGATTCCTCTCGACGGTTCCATGCTAACTGCGTTCGCTGGGCGCACTCAGGACAGGATCTCGTCGACGGGCTGCAGCGGCGGCGGCAGGTCCCGGTCGCCGATGCGCTGGCGCAGGTTGACCTCGATCGTGCGCGAGATCGCGTCGAGCGGCAGGTCGTTGGGATCCATGCCGAAGGGCATCTCGAGCTCGTCGCCCACGACGTCGAGGCCGAAGAACGCGTAGGCCACGATCACGCACACGGCTGGCGTGAGCACGCCCACCGAGTCGACGAGACCGAACGGGAGCGCGTAGCAGTAGCCGGCGGTGATGCGATGGATCAGCGTCGTGTACGAGAACGGGATCGGCGTGGACTTGATGCGCTCGCACGCGCCTTGGATGTCCGTGAGCGCGGTCATCGAGCCTTCGAGCACCGGCAGGTGCACGTCGTGGATCCAGCCGCGATCGTACGCGGCGCGCAAGCGCTCGGCCGTGCCCTGCGTGATCGCGTAGGGCCGATTCGTCTCGGACTTCAGGCGCTCGACCTCCTCGGCCGGCAGGAAGCGCGCGAGCTCGCCGATGTCGTTCACGTCCCGCAGCGAGAGCCGCAGCGCGTGGACGAACGCCACGATGCGCAGCACGAGCTCGCGCCGCAGCGCGGCGACTTGCGCATCCTCGTGACCACTCCCGCGCGGCCCGACGAGCGTCAGCGTCTGACGCGCGAACGAGCGCGTCGTGTTGACGAGTGCGCCCCACAGCTTGCGTCCCTCCCACCAGCGGTCGTAGCTCGCGTTGTTGCGAAAGCCGAGGAAGATGCCCAGTGCGATGCCCACCAGCGTGAAGGGCAGCGGAGTGAGGTTGGGATGCCAGTCGTGGCGCGCCTCGAGCACGGTCACGACGATTGCGACAGCGGCGACGCCGATGATGCGCCCCTTCGTGCGCGGCAGCTCGCTGCCGCGGTACTTGAAGACGAGACGCCACCACGTGACTTGCTTGGGAACGAGCATGCGCGCGCCTTTCGGCGCTTCCCTGTACCACGCCCGGCATCCGAATGCAGCCACGCCCTCGTCAGCGTCCCTCTGCACGCCCCGGGGATCCCACGCGATCACGACAGTTCGCGCTCCGATGCTCGCGAGCGGCGCTTCGCTGTCCGTTCTCGGAGGAACGCGCCCGCAGCGGGCGCCGAGATTCGTCGCTCGGAGCCGCTCGCCTGTGGACTCGCGCGGGAGCGCGGGTTTAGATCGACGCCCCCCCCAAGATGAATCCCCTGCTCGTCGGCCTCGTCCTCTACATCCTCGCGCAGCTCGCGATCGGCGTGATCGTCTCGCGCCGCGTGCGCAGCGAGGACGACTACCTCGTCGCCGGCCGCAGCATGGGCTACACGCTGTCGGTCTTCTCGATCTTCGCGACCTGGTTCGGCGCGGAGGCCTGCTCGGACGCGGCGGGCACCGTGTACTCAAACGGCATCTCGTGGACCTCGACCGAGCCCTACGCCTACGGCGTCGCCATCGCGCTCGCCGGCGTGTGGCTCGCGGTGCCGCTCTGGTCGCGCAAGCTCACCACGCTCGCCGACCTGTTCCGCGAGCGCTTCTCGCCCGGCGTCGAGCGCCTCGCCGCGCTCCTGCTGATCCCGACCTCGCTCTTCTGGGCCGCCGCGCAGGTGCGCGTGTTCGGCCACGTGATCGCGGGCGCCGCGGGCTTCGACCACGCGGGCGCCATGGTGATCGCCGCCGGGGTCGTGATCGCCTACACGGCCTTCGGCGGCATGCTCGCCGACGCGGTCACCGACGTGGTGCAAGGGATCGCGCTCGTCATCGGCCTCGTCGTGATCCTCGTCGGCATGGTGGGCGAGCTCGGCGGCGTCGGCCCGGCGCTGGCGAGCATCGACTCCTCGCGCCTGCACTTCTCGCCCGAGGAAAACGGCTCGTGGCTCGAGATCGCCGAGGCCTGGACGCTCCCGATCTTCGGCTCGCTCGTCGCGCAGGAGCTGATCGCGCGCATGTGCTCCGCGCGCTCGGGCACGGTGGCGCGCCGCTCGGCCATGGCCGCTGGCCTGATCTACGCCGCCGTCGGCTCGATTCCGGTCCTGCTCGGCCTGATGGGCCCGGCGCTCCTGCCCGACCTCGCGCAGCCCGAGGAGCTGCTGCCCGAGCTCGCGCGCACCAAGCTCTCCGCGCTCTCCTACACGCTGTTCGCCGGCGCGCTGGTGTCCGCGATCCTCTCGACCGTCGACAGCGCGCTGCTCGTCTCGTCCTCGCTCTTCTCGCACAACCTCGTCGGCCGCATGTGGCCGGACCTCGACGAGCGGCACAAGCTGCGCGTCGCGCGCGCCTGCACCGTGGGCTTCGGTCTCGTCGCGCTCGGCCTCGCGCTCACCTCGACCTCCGTCGGCGACCTGATGGAGCTCACCAACGGCTTCGGCAGCGCCGGAGTGTTCGTGCTGCTCGTCTTCGGGCTCTTCACGCCCTATGGCCGCGCCTCCGCCGCCTTCGCCGCGCTCGCGGCCGGCGCCGTGACCTTCGTCGCGGGCTACCTCGGCGAGTGGAGCTACCCGTACCTCGCCTCGCTCAGTGCCGCGCTGGCGAGCTACCTGCTCGTCGCGCTCGCCGAGTCGCGCCTCAGCGCCGCGCAGCTCCGCTGAGGAACGCCGCGATCTCGTCGTGGAAGCGCACGAGCTCGCCCTCGTGGATGTACATCATGTGCCCCGCCGCGTAGCGCGACATCACGATGTTCCCGCGCAGGGACGGGTCGAGCCCGAGCGCGCGCATCGAGTACTCCGCGGCGAAGTGCGGCGTCGCGAAGTCGTACACGCCGGCCGCGACGTACACCTTGAGGTGCGGGTTGCGTGTCATCGCCTGCCGCAGCGTCTCGCCCACGTTGAGGTAGCGGTTCTGCTGGTCGTACTTCCACGGCTGCACGCGCCCCGTGAGGATCTCGTAGGGCAGGTCGTTCTCGTAGCCCAGCGTGCGCCGCACGTAGTCGTTGAGCGTCGCCGTGTAGGGCCCGAGGATCGCGGACATGCTGGGGTCGAACTCGCTGCGCTCACCCGCGGCGTCGCGGTCGATGCCGGTGAAGCGGCTGTCGAGCCGACCGACCGTGCGCCGCTCGTCGCGCAGGAGCTCCTTGCAGAAGCGACCCTGCTCGATGCGCAGGTTGCAGCGCTCGACGTACTCCTGTGACAGGCCCGTGTAGCGCGCGAGCCGCGCGACGAGGACCTCGCGATCCGTTGCGGGCAGGCCGTCGCCCTTGGCGAGCGCCGGCATGTACTCGTCGATCGCGAAGCGCTCGACCTCCGCCAGCAGCGTGCCGAGATCGCCCGACAGCTCGGGCACGAGCTGCTTGTGGTACCACGCCGTCGCCGCGCAGGTCGGCAGGAACAGCACGTAGGGCAGGTCGTTGCCGACGTCGAAGCGCGCCGTCTGGAAGTTGAGGATCGCGCTGACGAGCACGATCCCGTTCATGTACATGCCGTGGCGCTCCTGCAGGTGCCCGACGAGCCCGGCGGCGCGCGTCGTGCCATAGCTCTCGCCCGCCAGGAACTTCGGGCTCGACCAGCGCTCGTAGCGCGTGGTCCACAGCCGGATGAACTCGCCCGTCCACTCGACGTCCGGGGTGACGCCGTGGAACTGCGCCGCGTCCTCGCCCTCCGCCGCGCGGCTGTAGCCCGTCGTCACGGGATCGAGGAACACGAGGTCGGTCGCGTCGAGCCACGTGTGCGGGTTGTCGACGAGCTCGTAGGGCGGCGGCGGCGCCCAGCCCTCCGGCTCCATCTTCACGCGCTTGGGCCCCAGCGCTCCGAGGTGCAGCCATACGCTCGACGAGCCCGGCCCGCCGTTGAACGAGAACGTCACCGGCCGCGTCGCCGGATCCGCGACGTCGTCCTTCGTGTAGGCCACGAAGAAGAGCTCCGCCTTCGCCTTGCCGTCCTCGGTCGTGAGCCTCATGCGCCCCGCGCGCGCCGTGTACGCGAGCTCCCCGCCCTCGACCGCCACGCGGTGACGCGTCTCGACCACGTCGTCATCCCACGTGGCCTCCTTCACGACCTTGGGCGCCTCGGGCGCCGCGCCTTCGTCCTGCGCATGCAGGTCGGCAGCCAACGTGAGCGTGAGCACCACTCCGAGCACCGCGTTCCGCTTCATGCCGCAGAGAATACGTCCGCCCCCGAGCGCGCACGACCGATCCGCTCGTTCGCGACCTCGGGCGAGCGCTCCGAGCTCTGCCTCGAGCTCGCGCGCCGCCCGGGAAAGACCGCGGGCCCGGCGAGAGGTCCCGCCGAGCCCGCAGAGTTCAGAGCCCGCGCACGAGGCGCAGGTCGGTTGGCTTAGTAGCCGTCGTCACGGTCGCTGCGGCCACCGCCGTAGCCACCGCGGCCGCCACCACCGTAGCCGCCGTCGCGATCACCGCGACCGCCGCCACCGTAGCCACCGCGGCCACCGCCGCCGCCGTAGCCACCACCACCGCCGCCGCCACCGTAGCCGCCGCGGCCGCCGCCGCCGCCGCCACCGTAGCCGCCACCGCCGCCGCCACCACCGTAGCCACCGCGGCCGCCGCCGCCACCACCGAAGCCACCACGGCTCTGGGGCGGACGGTCTTCAGCTTCGTTCACGCGGAGCGGACGGCCATCGAGTTCCTGGCCGTTCAGCTCGGCGATCGCCGCCTTGGCCTCGTCGTCGGTGCCCATGCGCACGAACGCGAAACCGCGCGGCTTGCCCGTCATCTTGTCCGTGACGATCGCGACTTCCGTGACCTTGCGGCCGCCGTTCTCGAACGCAGCGCGCAGCGAGCTTTCAGTCGTCTTGAAGTTCAGATTTCCAACGTACAGCTTCGTTCCCATTGTCCTTGTTCAGTCCAAGATCTTCCTGCTCGCGCGCACCCCAGCACTGTCCAAGGTCAACGTCACGAACTACTAAAGGAAGCCGCGCAGAGCGTAGCGAGACAGTCGCCGCGCCGCTACCGTCCCGTCCGGCGAAAGTCCCCCCTCGGCCCAAAGTTCATGGGCAAGGGCAGCGGCGCCAACCCCTCCCACCCATGCAACTCGCCTCGATCCTCGAACGGGCCGAGCAGCTGTACCCCGAGCGCGTCGCCGTGCGCGACGGGGCGCTCACCCTGACCTACAGGGACGTCGGCCAGCGCTCCCGGGCCCTCGCCGCATGGCTCGAAACCCGCTCCGTGACGTCAGGAACGCGGGTGGCGGCCCTCGAGCTCAACACCGCGGCCTATCTCGAGGCCTACTTCGCCTGCGCCCGGCTCGGCGCCGTCCTCGTCCCCCTGAACTTCCGCCTCTCGGCCGAGGAGCTCGCCTTCATCCTCGCCGACTCCGGAGCGTCGGTGCTGCTCGCCTCCCCGGAGTTCGCGCCCGAGGTCGCCGCCCTCGAGCGCCAAGGCGCCCTGCCCCCGACCCTGCTCTGGCTGGGTGAGCCCCCCGCCGGCTCCGGTCCCACGCAGGTCGGTTCGAGCTACGCCGCCGCCCTCGCCACCCCGCCGCTCGCCGGCCACGCCCCGGAGCTCCCGGCCGACGCGCTCGCGCATCTTTACTACACGTCGGGCACGACCGGCCGTCCCAAGGGGGTGATGCTCACCCACGGCAACGTCTGGACCCACGCGCTCGCGACCGTGGCCGACCTCGGCCTCTCCGACGCGGACACCTGGGCCCACATCGCGCCCATGTTCCACCTCGCCGACGCCTGGGCGACCTTCGCGATCACCTGGGTCGGCGGCCGGCACGTGATGGTGGCGCGCTTCGAGGAGGAGGCCGTGTTCCGGGCCA
>CAITGX010000217.1 GCA_903892045.1 uncultured Planctomycetota bacterium
CCTGCTCGAGCCGCCAGAGCACGTTCTCGGTGCGATCGCCGCTCACGCCAAGGTTGAGCGCACCGAGCGGCGCAAAGGCGCGCGTCCAGTGCTCGGAGCCCCCGCCCTCCCAGCCCTGCGTGATCGAGTCCCCGAGGAAGATCACGTTCGCCCGCTCGGTCTCGCGCACCCGACGCAGGCACTCCGCCTGACGCTCGAGAATCCCCGGGTCCATGCGAGGCGCAGGGACCACCGCGGTGTTGACGACCGGGGCAGCGACGGGCTCCGGCACCGCCGAAGGAGCGGACGCGAGAGCGGAGACCGGCGCGGGAGCCTCCGTGGTGGCGCAGGAAGCGAGGCACGCGAACAACGCAACGGCGACCGGCTGGAGCTTCATGCCAGCGAGACTACGACGCCGGGCTGGCGACGCCAACTCAGTGGCCGCGCGCGACCACGCGCTCCCCGGCGGGCACCGGGAACGGCAGGCGATTCTGCGGCGGAGGCAGCGGGCACGTCGCGAAGGCCGTGAAGGAGCAGGGCGGATTCGTGGCGCGGTTGAAGTCGATCGTCGTGAATCCACCCACCGGCGCAGCGATGTCGAGGAAGCGTCCTGCGCCGTAGGTCTCGCGGCCGTTGCTCGCGTCAGCGAAGACCACGAACAGTCGCCCGTCACTGCCTGCCGTCGCGACGAATCGCACCGACTCTCCCGAGAGCGTGAACTCGAGCTCCGCCGCCACCGGCTGCTCCTCGACGAAGCCCGTGACATTCGTGATGGCCACCGTCGCCCCGGGCTCGGGCTCGATGACCCGCGCGTCGACGACCCGCATGGGGTCGTAGGCGAACAGCTCGATGCCGGGAAAACTCGTCCGCACCGGGCTCTGGCTGTCGCGCACTCGAAGTGCGAGACGTCCGTTGCGCCGCAACAGCGTGAACGAGACGCTTCCGCTGCGAATCACGGAGGGCGTCCCGGCATCGTCCGCCACGAGGACCTCGTCGTCGCTCGCGCCTGCGCGACGGAAGCGCACCTCGTCGCCGGCGACGGTCAGCGTGCCGACGAGCTCGTCCGCGCAGTTCTCGTAGCGACAGGTGACGCCTTCGCCGCGCCCGATCGTCGCAGTTCCGTCGTCGAGGAAGTCGAGCCCCACGAGCGTGAGCCAGCCATCCTCCGCGCGCAACTTCTCGAGCCGTGCCGCGTGCCAGCGCGCGCGCTCGCCCTCCGCAGCTTCGACCACGTCCACCGCAGCGCAACCAACGGCTGGCGCGAGCGCGCCGAGCAACAGGATTCTTCGCATCATTCCGGCAGGATACTCGCAGGTCCGGATCAGCGCTCCCTGCGCCACAGCGAACGCTCGATGCGTTCCCGCATCGGCCCGGCCTCGACGAGCACGAGGCGCTGTGAAAGCTGATGCCTCGCGGACCATGCATAGCCGGAGTCCCGATACACGACATGCAGCCGCGCGCCGGCCGGGAGACTCTCCTCGAGGCGCGCCTCGATCCATGACCAGCTCGAGAGCGATGCGAGAATGTCCTCTCGGTCCCTCAGGTAGTGCCGCAGCGGCGCGAGCTCGAACAGCTCGCTCGTCCCGGTGATCGAGACGACGCGATCTCCTGCGCGCCACTCGCGAGCGACTTCCGCGCAGGCGCTCGCATGGTCCTCACGCAGGTTGCGCGAGCGCAGGACCAGCGCGTGGGAGAGCAAGCCGAGAGCCAACGTCGCTCCGGTCGCGCCCAGCAGCCATGTCCCTCGAAACGCGAGGCCGCAAGCCACCGCCAGCGCCGCGCCCGGCGTGGCCGCGATGAGGTAGCGCGCCTGAAAGCCTCCGCCCACCGTCGCCTGAGTGAGCAACGCGAACAGCACGGGCAGAATGGCCGCGAGGAGCGCGATGCGAGCGGCTCTCTCCGTGCGCGCGAGCCACGCGCAGCGCGCCAGCGCGCCCCAGCACAGGGCTCCGAGCGCATACGCGATTCCGCGCCAGCGAGCGGGCACTGCATCCATCTCCACGACGAACAATCGCGGCCCGAGCTCGGCCAAGTCGCGAGCCGAGAGCTTGACGGTGTC
>CAITGX010000218.1 GCA_903892045.1 uncultured Planctomycetota bacterium
ACCGCGAGGAGAGCTTCCTCGACTCGGGCCACCTGAGCGTCGTCGGCGCCGAGTTCGCCTCGCGCGCGCTCGCGGAGCACTTCGCGGCGCTCAAGTAGCGGCGGGCGTGGCGTGCAGCGCCGCCTCGAGGTGCGGGCGGATGCGCGTGGCCGACGCCGCATTGGCGAAGCCGACGAAGTTCACCGGCGTCACGACGTCGAGCTCGAAGTCGAGCTCGGTCCCGAGCGGACCCTCGACCACGCAGCCTGCTGCGCGGGCGCACAGGATCGCTCCGGCGACGTCGTAGGGGTGCGACGTCACCGTCGACGTACCGAGGCGCGCTGCGAGCCAGCCGCGCACGTCGGCGATCATGCGGTAGGTGCCGATCGCGAGCAGGAAGAGCTGTCCCGCGTTCGAGATGTACTGGTCGTCGAACACGTGGCGCAGGTTCGCGCCTTCGTGCATGCGCAGCCGCTCGGTGAACTCGGCCTCGATGCGCGCGAGCGCGGGGCGCTGGTCGGGCGCGTAGCGGAAGATGGGGAAGTAGCCGTGGTCGACACGCGCATCGGAGCCAGCGGCCAGCACTCGCGCACGCACGAGCGCGTCGTTCGGCAGTTCGCGCTCCTCGAACTCGCACGCACCGCCCGCGAGCGCCGTGAGCCGCCGGTAGCGAGCGCCGCGGGTGTCCGGGATCTCGCTCACCATTCCGAGCGAGACGTCGCACAGGCGCGGAGCCGCGGAGCCCGGCGGCGCGAAGGAAACCACCGTCCATGCCGAGCGCAGGTCGCACATCAGGTTGCGCGTACCGTCGATGGGGTCGAGCGCGATCCGCGGGCCGCCGTGGTCGAATCCGGGCAGCGCGCGCACGCCGCTGTCGCCATCGGGCCCGAGGTGCCGCCAGCCCGTGTCCTCGGTCAGGACCGACAGGCACTCCGTGCGCGCCTGCTCCTCGCTCCAGCGCTCGACCGCGGCCTCGACGCGCGCATCGACCGCATAGGTGACGTCGCCGGCGCCCTGACGGACGGCCCGGGCCGCGAGGTCGAGGTCGCCGGCCTCGACGGCCGCAGCCATCGCCGCGCGCGCTTCCCGGCGGATGTGCCCGCACAGGTCGACGAGCCGCGGCGCCCAGCGCCGCTCGCACCCGCTCGGCTCGATATCCGCACCCATCCTGCGTAGGATACCCGGCCCGGCCGGCCCCCCGCGCCTCCCGGACCACCCCATGAGCTCCGAAGTCCGCGACGTCATCATCATCGGCTCCGGCCCGGCCGGCTACACCGCCGCCATCTACACCGCGCGCGCCAACTTGAAGCCCCTGCTCTTCGAGGGCATGCAGCCGGGTGGCCAGCTCACGATCACCACCGACGTCGAGAACTACCCCGGCTATCCCCAGGGCGTCGAAGGCCCGAAGATGATGGAGGAGTTCAAGGAGCAGGCCGCGCGCTTCGGCACGGAGATCGTGTTCGAGCAGGTGGTGAAGGTCGACTTCTCGAAGCGGCCGTTCACGCTCTGGACCGACTTCAACGAGTACCGGGCCAAGTCCGTGATCATCTGCACGGGCGCGAGCGCGAAGCTGCTCGGCATCGAGAGCGAGACGCGGCTCATGGGCCACGGCGTCTCGGCCTGCGCGACCTGCGACGGCTCGTTCTTCAAGGGCAAGGAAGTGCTGATCGTCGGCGGCGGCGACACCGCGATGGAGGAGGCCAACTACCTGACGCGCATGTGCGCGAAGGTGACCGTGGTGCACCGGCGCGAGGAGTTCCGCGCCTCGAAGATCATGCTCGATCGCGCCAAGGCGAACCCCAAGATCGAGTGGCTCCTGAACAAGGAGATCATCGAGATCCTCGCCAACGAGAAGGGCAAGGTCGACTCGGTGCGCGTCAAGGACACGCGCACGGGCGCGCTCTCGCTCGAGAAGACCGACGGCGTGTTCGTGGCCATCGGTCACAAGCCCAACACGGAGCTCTTCGAGGGCGTGCTCGACGCCGACGAGACCGGCTACCTGAAGGTGCACTCGGGCACGTACACCTCGGTCGAGGGCGTGTTCGCCGCGGGCGACGTCGCCGACAAGACCTACCGGCAGGCGATCACCGCCGCCGGCATGGGCTGCATGGCGGCGATCGACGCCGAGCGTTGGCTCGAGCGCCAGGGCGCGCACTAGGAGCGCGCGCCATGGCCAAGGCCACGCGGCACGTCGTCGTCACGGGCGCGGGCACGGGCATCGGGCGCGCGATCGCGCTCGGGCTGGCCGCCAAGGGAACCACGCTCACGCTGCTCGCACGCGACGTCGCGCGGCTGGAGGCGACGGCGGAGCTCGCTCGCGAGCACGGTGCGCAGGCGCAGGCGATCCCCTGCGACATTCGCAAGCGCAAGCAGGTCGATCTGGCCTTCGCCGATGCGGTGACGCGCTTCGGGCCGGTGCACGTGCTCGTCGCCAACTCCGGCATCGGCGGCCCCAACGCGGCTGGCCCCAAGGATCGCTTCGACGACATCGTGGCGACGAACCTCGTCGGCACCTACTCGTGCCTGCGCGCGGCCGAGCGCCACCTCGCGCCCGGCCCGTCGCCCCGCCACCTCGTCGTGATCGCCTCGATCCTCGCGCGCATCGGCGTCGCGAACTACACCGGCTACTGCGCCTCGAAGACCGCGTTGCTCGGACTCGTGCGTGCGCTCGCGGCCGAGCTCGCGCCCACCAACGTGCAGGTCAACGCCGTCTGCCCGGGCTGGGTCAACACCGAGATGGCGCGCACGGGGCTCGACGGCTTCGCCAAGGCAATGAACTCGAGCTACGAGCGTGCGCTCGAGGTCGCGATGGAGTCCGTGCCGCTCAAGCGCATGAGCGAGCCCGAGGACATCGCCGGGCTGGTCCGCTGGCTGGTGTCGAAGGACGGCCGCGGCGTGACGGGCCAGGCGCTCGACATGAACAACGGCGCCTGGATGGGCTGAGCGGCGGCGCGCTGGTCGCAGCGCGCGGCCTGCCAGCTGGAAAGAAAAAGGCGCGAGGTCCGCTGGGCGGACCCCGCGCGCAGTATGCCCGTCGCAGGAGGGGGGGAGGCGACGGGCGGGTGTCGGGACCCTGCGGTCAGGACATCAGGGGGCGAGGATGAACTCGAGGCCGTCGCTCAGGTTCGTCGTCTTCGGCGCCGGCGGGTCGCGGTACCAGGCCTGCGCCTGGAACGTGCGGCCCGTGACGAGCGGGTTGCCGATCGCCGTCGGGGTGCTCGCCATGAAGGCCAGCCAGTCCGCGGAGAACGAGCCGTCGCAGGCGCCGAGCGAGCCACCGCTGGCCTGCGAAGGCAGGCGCTGGGTCGGGGCCTTCACGCACAGGAAGCTCGAGCCCGTGCCCCAGGCCACGCCCTGCCGGCCCGTGGCGCTGTAGAAGATCAGACCCTGCTTCTGGCCCTCGACGTTGGCGACGTTGAGCGTGAAGCCCGAGGTGGCCGACACGCGCGCGACGCCCGTCGAGGTGATCGTGGCGTTGCAACCGTTGGTCGACGTGCCCGCCGTGCAGAAGCTCACCGGAGCCGGCGGCGGGTCGCATTCATCGGGAATGCCGTTGGCGTTGGTGTCGGTGCTGAAGAGACCGGCGATGTCGTCGAAGTCCGGGCGGCCGTTGGCGTTGCAGTCGTCGAGGTCGGCGGTGAGGCGCAGGTAGTAGCCGCCGTAGACCGCGCCCGGCTGCGCCGCGCAGTTCGCCTGCGTGGTCGCGCCAGCGAAGCAGGTGCCGGTCGTGGCAGCGCTCTGCAGCCAGTACGTGTTGTCGTTGTCGAGACCCGAGCCGGCGACCGTCGCGCCGGGGTTCTGGTAGAACGTGCCGTCCCCGACGAGGCAGGCGTTCGTGCCCGCCGGAGCGCCCGCGCGGATGATCGAGACCGTCTTGCCGGCGGTGATCGCAGTGGGCTGGAAGCCCCAGCCGAACTTGTCGTCCGCGGCCGTGCCCTGGTAGCTGCCGTCGGCGTCGGCCTTGAGGCTGAACTCGAAGCCACCGACGAGGTTGATGGCGACCGTGATGCAGCGGTTCGTGCCGGTCGTCAGCGTGCCGGGCAGCGCCAGGTTGATGGTGCGGGTCGGGGCACCGGCGGTGGCCATGTTGATGCAGCCGTCGTAGTTCTCCCAGAACAGGATCGCGATGCGCGCACCCGGGCCGCCGATGCTCGGGTCATCTTCCGTGGTGCAGTAGCCGATCTGGAACGACGTGACGCGGTAGGAGTCCATCACGCCCGCGGCCGGGGCCGGGGAGGTGCGGCTCGGCAGGCGGCCGTCGTCGATGCGCGTCTGGCCGGCCGTCACGCCGTTCGTGAACACGATGCCGCAGGGGGCCGCGGCGTAGGGGAGGCAGGAGTTGTTGTAGATCTCGCCCGGAGTCGCGAGTGCGCCGACGCCTTGGGGCGCGATGGGCGGAGTGATCACGCCGCTGGCGAGGTGCAGGGTGCCGAGGTCTTCGATCGGCACGTTGAGCACGTAGTCGACGTCGCCCTGAGCGAGGGCGCTCGACGCGAGAGCGAGGGGGAGCAGGGTGCGGAGCAGTGCGTGGCGCATGAGAGCGGGTCCGTGGCCGGTGAAGGTCGAAGCCCTGCACGCGGAGGGGTCCCAAGGGGACCTCCGGCAGGGCACCTTCAAACCTAGCCCGTCTGCTGCACTGCGGCGTGACAGCCCGAACATTTTCGACGGACTGCGGACTCCCCGGGGCGGGGAGGCGCAGGGCCTGCTCGGGACGGGGGGGGAGCCGCCGCGCAGGGCTTGCAACCCATGGAAAACGTGCCCGGCGGCGACCGCGCGCTCCTCGCCGTGGCCTCGTCACGCTCGTCGGCCCGTCCTCGGGCGGCCTGCCGTCGCGCTTCTCGCCAGCGGCAAGGTCGCCGTGCAGCGCGACAGGGCTTCCCCGACGGCCCGCTAGAGGCCCAAGTCGAAGGTGGCGCGCTCGGGCAGGGTGAAACGGCGCAAATCGACCACTCCCTCGGACTCTCGGCGCAGGATGCGCACTTCCCCTGCCGGAACGCGGGGCACGAGGAAAGTACCTTCGGCGTCGGGCAGAAGGCGTCCGCGCGCGGCGACGCCCGTGGCGGGCTCCGAGCGCCATTCGAGCGCGTCCTCGCGCCGGGCCAGCGTCGCGAGCCGACCCTGCACGCGTCCGATGGGGAGGTCGAGCTTCCAGCGCTGCTCGCCGTCCGCGAGCTCGATGGCGCAGTCGAGGGTGAAGACCTCGGCGCCCCGCGCTGGATCGTGGAACGACAGCACGTGGACGCCAGGCTCCGGCGTGCCGAGCTCGAAGCGACCGCTCGAGTCGAGCGTGGAACGCCGCAGGACGCGCGCCGGTGCGTCCGCGCGCGCCACCTGCACGAGCCAGTCCCCGCACGGGCGGCCCCCGAGGGCGAGCTCTCCGAGAAGAAGCGTCCGCAGGCGCACTTCGAACGAGACCAACACGCTCGTGGTGAGGCCATCCTCGACGCTGGCGTTGCTCGGAATGGCCGTGGGCGTCGTCCGTGGCGTGCGCGCCGCCTGGAAGCTGCCGGGCGTGAGCTCGCGCTCCGCGGGACCGATCCACCACGGGCCCGGCGTGACGTGCTCGACCCGGAAGTGGCCTTGAGCGTCGGTGCGCACGGTGAAGGGCAGCCCGTCGCCGCGGGAGAGCGCCACGATGCGGCCTTCGAGCGACTCGCCGGGATCGACGCGCACCGAGCCCTCGAGCGTCCCGCCGCGCGCGAGCTCGAGGTGCAGCCCGGCGACGTCGGTGTCGCTCTGGAGCGGGATGGGACCCGCATCCATGGCGCACCAGCCCGTCGCCTCCGCACGCAGCACGTACAGGCCTGCGGCGGGCAACGGCAGCGCGAACTCGCCGCGCTCGTTCGTCGTGCCCGTCGCCGCCGGAACAGGCTCGCAGCGCGCGGGGAAGCCGTTGATGGTGAGCTCGAGCTCGGGCGGCGTCGCGAGGTGCAGCGACACGTGCGCGCCGACGAGCGGCTCGCCATCGTGGTGCACGATGCCGCTCACCTTCGGCAGCGCGGCGAGCGCGACCGAGATCTCGCTACCCGCCTGGGCCGGATCGAAGGGCCCGAAGCTCGCCTCGCGGAAGCCGTCCGCGGCGAGGGCCAGCGTGAAGGGCTCGAGGGGCAACGCGAGCTCGAGCGCGCCCTCCGCACGTTCGCGGGGCAGGAACACGGAACTGGCGACGTTGCCCACCTGCGCCAGCTCGCGCACCTCGAGCCGGTAGCGCTCGATGCTCGCGCCGGACTCGTCGCGCACCACGATGCGCAGAGGCACGGGACGGCCGAGGGCGAGCACGACCTCGCCGGAACCGGGCAGGGCCCCGCTCACGCGCGCGGGCCGCAGCGCGCCGTCGATGTCGCTCGCGCGCAGCTCGTGCGGCACGCGATCCTCCGCGACGAGTCGCCAGCGACCGTTCTCGTCGGCCACGCCCTGCCCGCTGCCCGGACTGCGACCGCCTGCGCGCCGGTAGAGGATCGTGGCTCCGCTGACCGGCTGGCCCTCGGGGTCGACGACCTCGATCTCGAGCACGTTCTCCGGTGGAATCGGTCGCACGACGAGCGTCAGCCCTTCGACGCGCGCACCGGCCGCGAGCTCGAACGGATCCGAGGCGCTCCAGTAGGAGGTGGGCGAGCCGGCCCAGATTCGCACGGGACCGACGGGCACGCCCTCGATCTCGAACTCGCCGTTGGCGTCGGTGGCGACCGCAGCCACCGGATCGGCGGGACCGTGCAGACGCGCGCCGGCGTCGTCGGCGAAGCCCGCCGCCGCGCGCACTTCCGCCGCCGCGAGCGGCAGGCCGGACTCGTCGACCACACGGCCGCGCACGCGACCGGCGGGGCCGAGCAGGATGTCGCCGAGGTCCGTGAGCTCCGCGTCGCGCGCGCGGGCGGTCCACGCCACGTTCGCGTAGCCGCTCGCGCTCGCGCGCAGGTGCAAGGTGCGCAGGTCGGAGCTCGCGAGCAGGGCCATGGCGAGCGTCGCGCGCCCGTCGTCTCCGCTCGTCGCGCTCGCCCGCGGCCAGGCGCACGCGAAGCGCACCCCCGCGACCGGATGGCCAGAAGGATCGAGAAAGCGTGCGCGCAGCACCGTGGTGCACTCGCTCGCGCGCGGCGTGTCCGCGCCCGGCTCGAGCGCGCGCGGCGCGGGCTCGAGAAAGCGCAGTTCGCGCGGCCCCGGCGGCGTGTCGACCGTCGCGGGCTCGTACAGCCACGCGGCGAGCAGCGCCGCGGTGACGACGAGCACGAGTGCGACGGCGGCACGCTTCAAGGGGACGCTCGCTCCTGCGCTCGCTAGCTGCCGATCGTGAGGAGGAACTCCGCGTTGCTGCGCGTCTTGCGCATCTTCTGCGTGAGCATCTCCATGGCCTCGACCGGATCCATCTCGTTCAGCACCTTGCGCAGCATCCACACGCGGCGGATCTCCTCCGGCGTGAACAGCAGCTCTTCCTTGCGCGTGCCCGAGCGATTGATGTCGATGGCCGGGAAGATGCGCCGGTCGGAGAGCCGGCGATCGAGCACGATCTCCATGTTGCCCGTGCCCTTGAACTCCTCGAAGATCACCTCGTCCATCTTCGAGCCCGTCTCGATCAGCGCGGTGCCGAGGATCGTCAGCGAGCCGCCGCCCTCGATCTTGCGCGCCGAGCCGAAGAACTTCTTGGGCATCTGCAGGGCGCTGGCCTCGATGCCGCCCGAGAGCAGCTTGCCGTGGGACGGCGCCTCGATGTTGCAGGCGCGCGCAAGGCGCGTGATCGAGTCGAGCAGGATGATCACGTCCTCGCCGGCCTCGACCATCGAGCGCGCGCGGCGCATGACCATCTCGGCCACCTGGATGTGGCGCGCCGCGGGCTCGTCGAAGGTCGAGCTGATGACCTCGCGCACGCCCTCGGGGATCATGCGCTCGAAGTCGGTGACCTCCTCGGGGCGCTCGTCGATCAGGAGGATGATCAGGTGCGCGTCGGGCGCGTTCTTGACGATCGACTTGGCGAGCATCTGCAGCAGGATCGTCTTGCCCGTGCGCGGCGGCGCGACGATCAGGCCGCGCTGGCCGCGGCCGATCGGCGTGACGAGGTCGACGATGCGCATCTCCATCGGGTTCTCGTCGGTGCCCTCGAGCAGGATGCGCTGCTCGGGATAGAGCGGGACGAGCTCCTTGAAGGGCGAGCGCGTGGCCGCCTCCTCGGGCGGGTGGAAGTCGATCGACTCGATTCCGACCACGCCGAAGTGGCGCTCGGGCCCGAAGGGCGGGCGCAGGCGCCCCTTGACCGACATGCCGCTCTGGATGCCGTACTGGCGCACGAGCGAAGGCAGCACGAGCGCGTCCTCGTGGGCCGGCAAGTACGCCGCGTCGGCTTGGCGCACGAACGCGTGGTTCTCGCGCGTGATCTCGACCACGCCCTCGACCTCGACCGGAATCCCGGCGCGCAGGCGCGCGGCGGCGATCTCGAAGATCACCTCGTCGCGACGGCGTCCGGCGACGTTCTCGACCGACTCCTCCTCGGCCACGTCGTGCAGGTCCGCGAGGCTCATGGCCTGCAGCTCGGAGTAGCTCGTCGGCTCTTTCTCCTTGGCCTTCGAGCCGCGCTTGGCCTTGGGCTGCTCGGCCTCGAGCTGCGCGCTCTCCTCTTCCGTCAGGTCGCGCGGGAGCAGCGAGAAGTCGATCCACACCTGCTCGGCGGGACGCGGGGCCTGGGTGAATCCGCCGCCTTGGCGGTTCTTGTGACGATGACGACGCTTCTTGAAGGACATGCTTGGGATGGGGGAGGTGCGGGCGATGCCCGGGGCGGGCGGCCCTGTCGGTGCCTCGGCTAGCGGGCTGCGAGCGCTTCGAGCACGCGCCCGACGGCTGCGCGCAGCTCGTCGAGGTCGCCCTCGTTGCGGATCACGAAGTCCGCGCGGTCGCGTTTCGTCGCGAGCGGCAGCTGAAGCGCCTCTCGGCGCTCGAGCTCGCCGCTGGCCCAGCCGCGCCGGGCCACCGCTCGTGCGTCGCGCACCTTAGCATCCGCATCCACGAAGACCAGCGCGTCGCACAGCGCAGGCAGCCCGTGCTCGCCCTCGTTCTCCAGGAGGAGCGGCACGTCGAGCACGACCCGCGGCACGCCCGCGGCCCGGGCGGCCTCGACTCCCGCGCGCAGGGCCGCGCGAACGCGTGGGTGGACCTGCTCCTCGAGCTCGCGCCGCGCGGTGCCATCCGAGAACACGGCGGCGGCGAGCGCGGCGCGATCGACACGCTCGCCCGCGACGACGGCCGGGCCGAAGCGCTGTCGCAGCCACGCGCGCACCTCGGGCTCCTCCAAGGCCGCGTGGGCCAGCCGGTCGGCGTCGAGCACGCGCCCGTCGGGGCCGGCGAGCAGGCGCGCCACCTCCGACTTGCCGGAGGCGATGCCCCCGAGCACCCCGAGGAGGAGTGTGCGGGATCGGGGGGCGGGAGGCTGGGGCGCGCGCAAGCGAGGATTTCGGGGACGAAACCGGGGGCGGTCGGCGGGGTAACCCTCGCCCCGGGGGGCCCACGCGGGCCGTCCGGGAGCCGATCCGCAGGTTCGCGAGAGCCTAGGGAGCGCGCCCGACCGGTCAAGGGACCCCGGGTTCTCCCTTGCCGCGCCACCCGCTGTTCGGGTATCAACACACCCCCAAACGATCGGCCCGCACCTCGCGTAGGGGCGGGCCCCGTGAGCCCGAGAAGGCGCCCGCGCGGTGCCACAGTCCCACCCCCTCCGGAACCCTCCGGGAGTCCCCCTAGGTCTCCCCCGACGACCGCAAGGATCGATGTCCATGAACCGTTCCCGCCGCGGAGCTGCCCGCGTCCACGTCATCTGGCTGGTTGCCTTCCTGGTGCTCTTCATCATCGGCGTCGTGATGGCGTGGAGCGCCTCCGGCGAGGCCGAGATGTTCCGCCAGCGCGCCGAGGCCACCGCCAAGCAGAACGCGGAAATCTCCGAGCGCGACCAGGCCAGCGCCGAAGCGCGCGTGCGTCTGTCGGAGATCGTCGGCTGGTCGCCGGCCGACGCCGCCGCCGCCAACACCAACCTCGAGCAGCTCAAGCTCTCGTTCGGCGACTGGAAGGCCAACTTCCCGAACATGGGCGACGACATCAAGACGATCGAGCTCGCCCTGCCCAAGGCCAAGGACGCCTACCTGTCGCAGCAGCGCACGATCGCCACGCTGAACGACTCCGTCCGCACCCTCGAGGGCGAGAAGGAATCGATGGAGCGCGGCCTGCGCGACGCCCTGCGCGGCAAGGATCAGGAGATCTCGAGCCTGCAGAAGCAGGTCGCCGACGAGCAGAACACCTCGGCCCAGCGCCAGGCTGAGCTCGAGTCGCGCGTCGCTTCGCTCCAGAGCCAGCGCAACGAGCTCGACGCCCAGCTGCGCGAGGCCCGCAACACGATCGAGGCCAACAACCGCAAGTTCGAGGACGAGCGCGTCGCGGCCCAGACCCGCATGAAGGCCATCACCAAGGCGCTCGCGTTCCAGCGCGAGCCCGAGGCCGCCGACGGCAAGGTCCTCTCGGTCTCGAAGGACCTCGCGCTCGGCTGGATCGACATCGGCTCCAACCAGCGCCTCGCCCGCGGCACGCGCTTCCGCGTCGTGTCGGGCAAGGTCGGCTCCCAGAAGCTCAAGGGCTGGGCCGAAGTCACCAACGTGCAGCCCACGATGGCGGAAGTGACGTTCATGAACGTCGCCGACCGCTTCGACCCGATCGTCGAAGGTGACGTGGTCTTCAACCCCGTGTTCGATCCCAAGAGCGAGCGCACCGCGGTGCTCTGCGGCCGCTTCTCGGGCCAGTTCAACGAGACCGAGCTCAAGGTGCTGCTCTCCAACATGGGCATCACCGTCCAGTCGGCCCTCGGCCCGGACACGGACTACCTGATCGTGGGTGCCGAGCTGTTCGTCGACGCCGACGGTCAGGCTCTCGAGACCCCGATGCCGCCGAACGAGCTGCCGGTCTACAAGAACGCCGAGTCCCAGGGCACCCAGATCGTTCCGATCAAGGACCTGCGCGCGTACTTCAAGTTCTAGGCATCCAGTCGGTCGCGTACCTGCGGTCGCTCTGACCACAGGCGACGGATCCTCCGCACGGGCGGGCTCCCAGTGAGCTCGCCCGTGCGACTTTTCGTGAGCTTCGCGGAACGCACGCTCGCCGTCGGGCCCAGTGCCGCTACATTTCTGCGTCCATGGCCGAAGACGAGGATCCGTTCCAGCACACGCGCATGTCGCTGGGCGAGCACCTGCGGGAGCTGCGCACGCGGCTCTTCCGCGGCGCGATCGCGGTGGTGGTGGCGTTCTGCGTCGCCTTCTACTTCTACGACCCGATCTTCGACATCGTCGCGCGGCCGATGAACGACGTGCTGGCCGAGGTCGACCTCGAGCAGCGCGCGAAGTACGAGGCGATCCTCGCGGAGGAGCGCCGGACCGCGCCGGACACGCCGCGCACGAAGTACTTCGTGGTCGAGGACCCGGCCGACAATCGCCTGCAGGATGACTTCACGGTCTCCCAGCGCATGACGCTCGTCGGCGTCGGCGATGGCTTCTCGGTCGTGATGCGCATCTGCATCATCGCCGCGCTCGTGCTCGGCATGCCGATCCTGCTCTGGCAGCTGTGGCAGTTCGTCGCGGCGGGGCTCTATCCGAACGAGCGCCGGGCGATCCTGAAGTTCTTCCCGATCACCGTCGGGCTCTTCGTGGCTGGCGTGCTGTTCGGCTACTACGTGATGTGTCCCTTCGGCTTCAAGTTCATGGTCACGGTGTTCGCCCCGGAGAAGGTGACCTACATCGCGTCCGTGGCGCCGTACCTCGACTGGCTGCAGGCCGTGACCCTCGCGCTCGGGCTCATGTTCCAGCTGCCGGTGCTGATGTACCTGCTGGTGAAGGTCGGCATCGTCGAGCGGCGCAGCCTCGTGCGCTTCCGGCCCTACTTCATCCTCGTCGCGTTCATCGTCGGCGGGATCCTCACGCCGCCCGATCCGATCACGCAGTTCCTCGCGGCGGGGCCGATGATCCTGCTGTACGAAGTTGGCCTCCTGTGGACCTGGTTCCTGCCCAAGCCGCGCGACTTCAGCGCCGGCGCGGCGTGAGCGAAGGAGCGAGCGATGCTCGGTGAAGTGCGGCGCGCGGCCTGTGTCGCGGTAGGAGACGAGCTTCTGGCGGGCGACTATCCCGACAGCAACTCGGGCGCGATCGCGCTGGCGCTCGCGGAGCTCGGCATCGTCGTCGACCGCTTCGTCGTGCTCGGCGATCGCAAGGGCGACCTCGAGAGCGCGTTCTACGACCTGTGCGCTCGCTACCAGCTCGTCGTGTGCACCGGCGGCATCGGGCCCACGCTCGACGACGTGACGCGCGAAGCGGCGGCGGCCGCCGCCGGCGTGCCGCTCGAGCGCAACGAGGCGGTGCTCGCGGCGCTCAAGGAGAGCTACGCGCGCCGCCAGCGCGAGATGCCGGTCTCGAACGAGCGTCAGGCGTGGTTCCCGCGCGGGGCGCAGGTGATGGCCAACGCCATCGGAACCGCGCCGGGCTTCCGTGTGTGGATCGACGGCGGGACCCTGTGCGTCCTGCCCGGCCCGCCCCACGAGATGAAGGACATGCTGCGGCGCGAGCTCCTGCCGTGGCTGCGCTCGACCTGCGGGCAGGGCCCGGGCATCGTGCGGCACTCCTTCTACCTGCTCGGCCTGCCCGAGAGCTCCTTCTCGGATCGAGCCGGCGACTGGATGGCGCGCGGCGCGACGCCGCTGATGGGCGTGACCGCGCACACTGGAATCCTGAAGGTCACCCTGCTCGGCAAGGGCGAGAGCGTCGAGGGCGCGCGAGCGCAGGTCGCGGCGCGCGCTGCCGAGGTCCGTGCGCGCTTCGCCGAGGAAATCTACTCCGAGGACGACCCGCGGCCGGGCGCGGCGGTCGTGAGGCAGCTCGCCGAGCGCGGGCTCACGCTCGCTCTGGCCGAGTCCTGCACCGGTGGGCTGGTGGCCGAGCTCGTCACCGACGTCGCCGGCGCGAGCCGCGTGTTCCAGGCGGGCTGGGTGACCTACTCGAACGAGTCCAAGGCGAGCGCGCTGGGCGTCGATCCGGCCCTGATCGAGCGCCACGGAGCCGTCAGTCGCGAGGTGGCTCTGGCGCTCGCCCAGGGAGCCGCCGAGCGCTCGGGCGCCGACTTTGCCGTCTCGATCACCGGGATCGCCGGACCCGATGGGGGCACGCCGGAGAAGCCCGTGGGCCTCGTCTGGTTCGGTCTGTGGAGCCGCGGTCGCCTCGAGGCCTTCGAGCAGCGCTTCCCGGCTGTCGATCGCGCCTCGATCCGGCGCTACGCGGCGCACGTGGCGCTCAACCTCGTGCGCCTCGGCTCCCGCTAGGGGTTGGTCCCGGCCTCGGACCGGCTCGCACCCACCCGCAACGGCCCGATTCAGGCCCGTACGGCGGCTGGACGATTGACGCGGGGCGGCGCGGCTGGTTCAATCCTCGCCCCTTCGGCTACCCGATGGTGTAACGGTAACACAAGAGGTTTTGGTCCTCTCGTTCCTGGTTCGAATCCAGGTCGGGTAACCACCTCCGAGGCTACGCGTTACCCCGTGGTGTAACGGTAACACTAGAGATTCTGGTTCTCTCATTCATGGTTCGAATCCATGCGGGGTAACCATCCCGCGCCCTGTGGCGCGGGTGGCCCGGTAGCGAAGGCTCCGAAGGGGAGGCGGGCGGGCGCGAGCATCCTCCCCCTCGCGGGGGCCGCAGCGCGAGCGCGGCCCACAGCTGCTACGCGGGCCCCGTTGCGGGCGCGGCGGCTCAGTAGCCCAGCGCGCGCAGGGCGCGCGTGGTCTCGGAGTCGCTCTCCTCGACCCGCGGGCGCATGCGGAGCTGGGCGAGGTCGGGGTCCGCGGCCACGAAGGCGTCGAGCGCGCGACGCAGCTCGCCGAGCGGGGCGCCGGCGGGCTTCACGGCGGCGAGGTCGAAGTCCTCGCCTCCCGGCCCGGAGAGGTCGAACAGCTCTTCCTTCAGCAGCACGAGCTCGCGCTCGCCCGAGGGCTTGGATCGCGGCGCGAAGCTGCGCACGAGCTTCCAGTCGCCCAGCCGGACGGCCTTCTGCTGGAGGGCCCCGTCGAGGTCCGTGCGCTCGACTTTCTCGCTGAAGAGCGGTCGCGCGCGCGGCGCGGCACTGCGCAGCGCGTCCAGCAGGGACTCGCCGCGCACCGGCGAGGGAGCCGGCGCCAAGGGCGGAAGAGCGAGCAGGTCGAGCAGGGTCGGAGTCGCATCGGCGAGCGAGAGCGGCGTGCCCCGCTCCCCGGCGGCGAGCGCAGGTGCGCGCACGAGGAACGGCACGTGGATCGTGCTCTCGGCGGCGTTGGCGCCGTGCTCGAAGAAGTACTCCTGCTCGCCGAGGCTCTCGCCATGGTCGGCGGTGAGCACGACGACGGTGCTCTCGAGCAGCCCGCTCGCGCGCAGCGCATCGAGGAGCCGGCCGAGCTCGGCATCGAGGTAGCGCACCTCACCGTCGTAGCGCGCGCGCACGACCGCGGCGTCGAACGTGTCCGCGGAGAGCCACGCCTCGGCCGGCACGTTGTGGCGCGCCACGCGCTGGCGCGAGCCCGCGGGAGCGACGCTCACCGGCTCCCCGGAGGCGGGTGTGACGAAGCGCGGGGGCGGCTGGTACGCGCCGTGCGGATCCATGTAGTGCAGCCACAGGAACCAAGGCTCATCTCCGCTGCGAAGGGCTGCGCGGGGCTCGAACTCCGCGTCGGGCGGGCGCGCGAGCCCGAGCGCGACGAGCGCGGCGTCGGTGAGCGAAGTGGCGGTGCGCTCGGGCACGAGGTCCGGGGGCACGCCGCCCTGCTGGGGCAGGCTCTCGCACCACAGGTCAAAGCCGCGGGC
>CAITGX010000219.1 GCA_903892045.1 uncultured Planctomycetota bacterium
CGCAGAGCTGGGGCGACCTCGCGATGCCAGCACCGCGTTCGCGCGCGCCGTGGCGCTACGACCGAGCGACGCCGCCGTGCGTTGGCAGTGGGCGCGCGCTTTGGAGCGCGCCGGAGACGTGCGTGCCGCACGCGAGCAGTGCGTGGAGGTCCTGAGGCTCGCGCCGGGGCATGCGGGGGCCTCGGAGGCCCTCGAGAGGCTCGGGGGAGGCTGAGCTTGTGGCTCGCGCGCCGCGCGCTTGCCACAATCCCGGCCTCGCAAGGGTCCTCTCGCACATGATTCAACGCATCGCCGCCTTCGCCGCTCTCGCCGCGTCCGCTCTCGCTCAGGTCCAGCCCGATGCCGTGCTGCTGCGCACGCCGGACGTGAGTCGCGACCAGATCGTCTTCCGTTACGCGAACGACCTGTGGCTCGTCGACAAGCAGGGCGGCACGGCGAGGCCGCTCTCCTCTCCGGTCGGCCCCGAGGCGAACCCCAAGTTCAGTCCCGATGGCACGCGCATCGCGTTCACCGCGGGCTACGACGGCGGTCACGACATCTACGTGCTCGACCTCGTCGGCGGCGTGCCGCGGCGCGTGACGCACCATCCCGGCATGGAGGCTCTGTGCGACTGGCAGCCCGACGGCAAGGCGCTCGTGTTCGCGAGCACCGCACAGTCCGGCCAGAGTCGTGCACCGCACCTCTTCCGCGTCTCGCCCGAAGGTGGCGAGCCCGAGCGCCTGCCCGTGCCCTACGGCACGTTTGGCGCGGTCGACGAGACGGGCTCGTGGCTCGCGTACACGCCGGATGCGGGGGAGATGCGCAACTGGAAGCGCTACCAGGGCGGACTCGCGCAGGACATCTGGCTCTTCAACCTCGTGACCTTCGAGTCGCGGCGCATCACGGATCACCCGGGTTCCGACGTGCTGCCCATGTGGCACGGCGCGAACGTGTTCTACGTCAGCGACCAGGGCCCGAAGGCGCGCGCTAACCTCTGGGTCTACGACGTTCAGAAGAAGAGCGCGGAGACGGTGACCGAGTTCGCCGACAGCGACGTGCGCGCGGCCTCGATCGGCCCCGAGGACATCGTCTTCGAGAGCGGCGGCAAGCTGTGGCGCTGCGAGCTCTCGACGCGCCTGACCGCGCCCGTGCAGGTGGTGATTCCCGGCGACCGCCCGAAGCTCGTGCCGCAGACGCTCGACGTCGCGAAGAACGTCCTCACGGCGAGCATCGGGCCGAGCGGAGCGCGCGTGGTGGTCGAGGCGCGCGGCGAGCTCTTCGACGTGCCCGCGAGCGAGGGCGTCACGCGCAACCTGACCGGCAGCGATGGCGTGGCCGAGCGCTATCCCGCGTGGAGCCCCGACGGCAAGTCCGTGGCCTATTTCTCCGATCGCTCCGGCGAATACGAGCTGTGCGTGCGCCGCGTCGACGGCTCGGAGCCGGAGCGGCAGCTCACCAAGCTCGGCAGCGGCTGGCGCCTCGGCCTGTGGTGGTCGCCGGACTCGCGCTCGATCGCCTACGTCACGCGCAAGGGCGAGCTGTGGCTCGTCTCCGTCACCGATGGAACTCCGCGACTCGTGGCCGCGAATCCCGATGGGGTGCCGCCGACTCCGTCGTGGTCTCCGGACTCGCGCTGGGTCGCCTTCGCGATGCGTGCGGGCAAGACGCGCGCCTCGGCAGTCCACGTGCACGACCGCGAGTCGGGCGACACGCGGCAGGTGACGAGCGGACAGTTCGACGAGAGCAACCCGACCTTCGATCGGAACGGTGACTGGCTGTACCTCACTTCGCAGCGCGAGTTCCGCGACATCGAGTCCGAGCTCGACGACAGCTTCATCTTCGCCGGCTCGCGCACCCTGTGCGCGATCGCGCTGCGGCGCGACGTGGTGAACCCGCTGCTCGTGAGCGATCCGCGGGAAGGCGAAGCGGAGGAGCCCGCGGCCGACGCGGCCGGCAAGGACGAGCCGAAGGTCGAGGGAACCAAGGACGCGGCGCCCAAGCCGGTCGCGATCGACTTCGACGGGATCGAGGGGCGGCTCGTGTGCTGGCCGGTCAAGCCGGGTGCGCTCGGATCGCTCTCGGGGCAGGACGGCGCGGTGCTGTACGTCCGCTCCCCGTTCGGCGGCGCGGAAGGCGAGCCGAAGCTGGTGCGCTTCGAGCCGGGCGCGAAGAAGGCCGAGCGCGAGGAGAAGCTCGTGCTCGAGAAGGTCGCGGCCTACGAGCTCTCCGCCGATGGCAAGAAGCTGCTCGCCAAGGTGGGCGAGGGCTGGCACGTCGTGGACGCGGCCGCCGACGCGAAGCTCGGCGACGCGCTCGACCTCGGCGGGCTCGTGCTGTCGGTCGATCCGCGCCGCGAGTGGGCGCAGGTGCTCTCCGACGTGCGGCGCCAGTACCGCGCGGCGTTCTACGACGAGGGCATGCACGGCGTCGACTGGGACGCGCTGTGCGCGCGCTACCTCGCGGCGGTCGCGGACTGCAGCTCGCGCGATGACCTGCACTTCCTGATCACCGAGCTCATCGGCGAGCTCAACGTCGGCCACGCCTACAACTACGGCGGGGACGGCGTGCCCGAGCGCGCGGCGGACGGACAGCGCGCCGGCCTGCTCGGCGCGGACTGGAAGCTCGAGGATGGCCAGTTCCGCCTCGCCCGCGTGCTCGGCGCCGGCAGCTCCGACCCGCGCGCTCGCGGCCCGCTCGCGGAGCCGGGCGTCGACGCCCGCGCCGGCGACTGGCTGCTCGAGGTCAACGGCGTCGCGCCGGATGCATCGCGCGACGTCTGCGCCGCGTTCCTCGGGCGAGTCGGGCGGCCGACGGAGATCGTGCTGTGCGCTGCGCCCGCGAAGGACGGCAGCGAGCGGCGGCTGGTCGTCGTTCCGATCGATTCCGAGGAGAGCCTGCGCTATCGCGACTGGGTCGCAGCCCGCGCGGCGCGCGTGGACGAGCTCTCGGGCGGCAAGGTCGGCTACGTGCACGTGCCCGACACCGCGAACGACGGGCGGCGCGAGCTCTTCAGCCAGCTCGTCTCGCAGTACCACAAGGACGCGCTCGTGATCGACGAGCGCTGGAACGCGGGCGGCTACTTCCCCACCCGTCTCGTGGAGGCGCTCGACCGGCCGCGCACGAACTTCTGGGCCACGCGCGCGGGCGAGGACTGGATCACGCCGGGTTTCGCGCACCACGGGCCGAAGGCGATGCTGATCAACGGGCCCGCGGGCTCGGGCGGGGACATGTTCCCGTACCAGTTCCGGCAGGCCAAGCTCGGACCGCTCGTCGGGCGGCGCACGTGGGGCGGGCTGGTGGGCATCACCGACGAGCCGCCGCTGGTCGATGGCACGAGCGTGAGCGTGCCCTGCTTCGCGTTCTACGAGCTCGACGGCACCTGGGGTGTCGAGGGCTACGGCGTGGCCCCCGACATCGAGGTCATCGACGACCCGGCCCTGATGGTCGGCGGCGGCGATCCCCAGCTCGAG
>CAITGX010000220.1 GCA_903892045.1 uncultured Planctomycetota bacterium
ACATCGACCGCCACCGCGTGGGTGAACGTTCCGCCGACATCGATCCCAACCTTCAGGCGTCGCTGCATGGCTAGTAGAAGCGCACCGCCGCGATCGCGAGACCGAGGAACACCGCCACCCACACGAAGGGCAGCGTGCGCAGCATCAGCTTCTGCACGTCGACGCCCTGATGGTTGGCGACCCACACGTTGGCCGTGTTCGTCGGGTCGCAGATGCCCTGCACCTGCCCCACGCTCAGCATCATCGCCATGATCGCCGCCGGCGGGATGACGCCCGACGACTGCAGGATCGCTGTGACGCCGTAGCCGAGCCCCCACACGTTGAGCGGTCCGCGGTAGAGCGCGAGCGGCGCAGCGAGACCAAAGCCGATCACGTACCACACGGGAGTCGATGGCACGCACTGGCGCAGCACAGGCTCGATCGCCGCGAGCACGGGCCACGTCGCGCCGCCGTGCGCGTCCTTCCAGCCTGTCGGCCCAATCACGGCCTGCACGAGGATGCCGATGCCGAACATGAGCACGACCGCGGGCATCACGCTCGCACCGCCCTCGATCAGCGCGCGCACCGCAAGTGCCAGCGATCCGGGCCGCAGCGTCGCGAAGATCGCGTACACGAAGCCGATTCCGAACGCCGCGAGGATCGGCACGTCGTAGAGCAGGATCGCGAGCAGCGGCACGACGGGAATCAGGTACGCCCAGCCGCGAATGCGCACTTCCTGCTGCCGCCAGCGCTGGATCTTGCCGAAGCCGTCGTAGGCCATCAGCGCGAGCACCAAGGCGAACAGCGCGAGACCCGCGCGGCGCGTCCACACGAGCCACGCAGCGGGCTCGCCTCCACGCTCGCCACCGGCGGACACGACCAGCACCCAGCACAGGAGCGCGAGCACGCCGAGGAACGCGGCTAGCGTCGCGACGAAGCGCAGCTCCCAGCGCACGAGGCGGCTCTGGAAGAGCTCGAACACGATCATCGCGCAGCCCGCGAGCATCACCACCGCGAACACCACGAGCGCGTAGGCCTTGATCTCCTCGAACGGCACGCCGAGCAGGTTCTTGTAGATCACCCAGTTGGTCGGGTTGAGCACGCCGCCGAGGCTCATGCCGAACAGGATGATCCCCGCGCCCGCGGCGGGCGACAGGCCGACGGTCGCGAGCATCGGCAGCACGATCATCGACACCATGATCACGGCGCCGAGGCCACCGAGGCTCGTGAAGAGCAGCGCCACGAGCAAGAGCGAGAACACACCCACCGGCAGCGGGTTGGCGCCGACGAGCTCCGCGCCCTGCTTGACGGCGCTCTCCGCGACGCCCGAGCGCTGCATCACGAACGAGAGCGCGCCGCCGAAGAACGAGACGATCATCGCCTCGTGCAGCTTGAGCGCGCCGTCCGAGATGACGCCCTTCAGGATGTCCTGCCCGCTGATGTTGCCGTCGATGAGCGCGGCGCCGCACACGAGCGCGATGCCCATGAGGGGCAGCGTGATCACGGCCGGCAGCGCGCGCGTGAACATCACGATCGCGGCGACGACGAAGATCGCGAGCAGCAGGATGCCGATGGCCATGGCGTCAGGGGGCGCAGATTTCAGCCCACGGGGCTCCCAGCGTCGAGAGGCAAGTGCCGCGGGACCCGCTTCAGGGCCGGATCAGGCGAAGATTTCCTTCACCACGCGCCCTGCGACGTCCGTGAGACGGAAGTCGCGCCCCGCGTAGCGGTAGGTCAGGCGCTCGTGGTCGAGGCCGAGCAGCGCGAGCAGCGTGGCGTGGAAGTCGTGGAGGTGCACGCGGTCCTGCGTGGCATAGAAGCCATAGTCATCCGTGGCGCCGTAGCTGAAGCCCGGCTTCGTTCCGCCGCCCGCGAACCAGATCGTGAACCCATGCGGGTTGTGGTCGCGGCCGTTCTCGCCCTGCGCAGTCGGAGTGCGCCCGAACTCGCCCGCCCACAGGACGAGCGTGTCGTCGAGCAGGCCACGCGCCTGCAGGTCCTGCAGCAGGCCCGCGATGGGCTTGTCGACCTCGCGCGCGTTGTTCGTGTGGCCGTCGACGAGGTTGTCGTGCTGGTCCCACTTGTAGCTGTGCGTGCACTGCACGAAGCGCACGCCCGACTCCGCGAAGCGCCGCGCGAGCAGGCACTGCCGCCCGAAGTTCTCGGTCTTGGGGTCGTCGATGCCGTACAGCTTGAGCGTCTCCGGCGACTCGCCCGCGATGTCCATGACTCCGGGCGCCTCCGTCTGCATGCGGAAGGCGAGCTCGTAGGACGCGATGCGCGCCTCGAGCGCCGCGTCCGCCGCGCGCCTCTCGCGGTGCTCGCCGTTGAGCTCACGCAGCAGGTCGAGCTGCGCGCGCTGCAGCTCCGGAGCGATCTCCTGGCTCGTGAGATGCGCAAAGCCGGCCTGCTTCGCCGGCACGCTCGCATTCCCGATCGGAGCGCCCTGGTAGATGCCGGGCAGGAAGGCGCTCGACCAGTTGTTGACGCCGCCGTGGCCGAGCGTCGGGCAGATCGTGATGAAGCCCGGCAGGCTCTCGTTCTCGCTGCCGAGCCCGTAGAGCGCCCACGACCCCATGCTGGGCCGCACGAACGTGGCGGAGCCCGTGTGCAGCGCGAGCAGCGCGCCTCCGTGCGCCTCGTTCGTGCCGTGCAGCGACTTGATGAAGCACAGCTTGTCGACGTGCTGCGCGACGTTCGGGAAGAGCTCGCTGACCCACGCGCCACTCTCGCCGTACTGCTGGAACTTCCATGGGGACTTCAGCAGGTTCCCGGTCTGCGCGAACTGGATGCGCGGCTTCTCGAACGGCAAGGGCTTGCCGTGGTCGCGCTCGAGCAGCGGCTTGTAGTCGAACGTGTCGATCTGGCTCGGCCCGCCGTGCATGAAGAGGAAGATCACGCGCTTGGCGCGCGGAGCGAAGTGCGGCGCACGCGGCGCGAGCGGATTGCTCGAATCGAGCCCCCAGCCCTTGGCGAGGCCGGCGAGCGCGATCGACGCGAAGCCGACGCCGCTGTCGCGGAACAGCTCACGGCGCGTGCGGAAGATGGGCAGCGGCTGGTGCATCGCCTCAGTCGACGTAGAGGAACTCGTTGGAGACGAGCAGCACCTGCGCGAACGCGCGCCACGCCTCGGCTTGCGCCGCGGGGTCCGGCACCGGCGCCGGCTTGCCGACGTCCGCACCCATCGAGGGCTGCAGGGCGACGTTCCCGTCGACGAAGCGCAGCGCGCGCGCCTCCTCGCTCGCATTCGGCCGCCGGCCGAGCGCCGCGAGGTACAGCCGCTCGACGCGCTCGCGACCCTCGCCCGTCGCCGCCGCGACGAGCTTGCGGCTCGCCTCGACGACCAGCGGGCTGTTCATCAGGTACAGCGCCTGGCTCGGGCTCGTGGTCTCGGGCCGCGCCTCGACCGTCACGCTCGGGTCGGGATAGTCGAACGACGAGAACAGGTCGAGCATCGCGTTGCGGATGATCGGCAGGTACAGCGAGCGCCGCGGCACGTCGTAGCGCGCGCCGTTGGAGGACTGGTCGTTGGTGACGTAGTCGCCGTTGCCCGTGCCGAGCAGCGTTCCGCCGAGCGCGCGATCGAGCTGCCCGCTCGACGCGAGCAGCGCGTCGCGCAGCGACTCGGCGTCGAGGCGCCGGCGGTTCTGGCGCGACAGCAGCAGGTTCTGCACGTCCTTCTCGAGCGCGTCCGGGCGCGCATCGCTCGACATGCGGTACGTCGCGGACTGGCAGATGAGCCGATGCAGTGCCTTCTGCGACCAGCCACGCGTCACGAGCTCGCTCGCGAGCCAGTCGAGCAGCTCCGGATGCGTCGGCAGGTCGCCGCGCACGCCGAAGTTCGAGCTCGAGGCCACGAGTCCGCGACCGAAGTGTCCTTGCCAGATGCGGTTCGCGGCGACGCGCGCGGTCAGGGGATTCTGCGGCGACGTCATCCAGCGCGCGAGCTGCAGGCGTCCGCTCTGCCCCTCGGGAATCGGCTCCATCGCGCTTGCGACCGCGAGCACCGCAGGCGCTGCGCGCGGCACCGCCTCGCCCACCGGGTCGAGGTGGCTGCCGCGACGCAGGAGCTTCATGTCCGCGACCTTCTCGGCATCGCGCACTGCAGGCGCGCTCGGGAACATCGCCGGCAACGTGCGTTCGAGCTCCGCCGCCTCGTCGCTCTTGGCCGCGATCGCGGCACGCTCCTCGTCCGTGTAGAGCGACTCGAACTGCTGGGCCGGCAGGCGGAGCGGGCTCTCGCTGCCGATCGCCACCTTGCGCAGCGCCTCGAGCGCCGCGTCGTCGAGCGTCTTCGCATCCTTGTTGCGCGCCTTGAGCTCCGACCACGCGCGATCCGCGGCCACGAACAGCACTTGGTAACGCCCCGCAAGCTCGCGCAGCGACTGCGGCGGCAGCCCATCGAGCAACCCGAGCACGAGCGGGTTCCATGCGGCGAGCTCGCCGGCGTCGCGCTTCGCGCGCAGCTCCACGGCGAGCGCGCTCGCCCGCGTCCCGAACTCCGCTTCCGGCAGCGCCGCGAAGCGACTCCACAGCGCGAACAGCGCGTCGTCGCGGCGCTCCGCACCCGCGAGATGCGCGGCCCACGCGCGCACGAGCTCCGGCGCGAGCGCGGCATCCACGTCCTCGACGAGCGGCCACGCCGGTGGCTCCGCTCCGTCCTCACCCGCGATCACCAGCAGCTGATCGAGGTGCGGGATCGAGTCGCCACGCTCGAGCCGCAGGACGTTGCGTCCCGCGCGCACGTCGAACGTCCCGACCGCAACCCAGCGTTGCCCGTCCGGATTCCAGGAGCCCGTCACCTCGCCGAGCGCGCTCTCCGCGATCACCTGCCCATCGAGCTTGACCACCATCGGGCGCGACTCGCGCGCCGCGTAGCGCACCTCGAGTCGCGCGCGCGCTGGGCGCACGAACGTGAGGTCGTACTCGGCGAACTGCACGCCGCCCGTGCCCGTGCGCGCGACGACGACCTCCGCGGAACCGTACTGGCTCGCGTCGCGAACGAGGTTGCCGCGGCTGTGCTCCTCGGCTTCGAAGAGCGCCACGCGCCACGCCGCGCGCGTGCCGGCGAGCATGTACGACGACAGCGAGGCCAGCGAGGCGCGCGCCGCCGCCTGCCCCGCGCGCTCGCGCAGCGTCGCGAGCTCGCGCTTCGCCGCCTCGAGCCTCTCCGCGTGCACGCGCCGCGCCTCGATCGCCGCCGCGCGGCCGAGCTCGCGCTCGTTCCAGCGCGACACGAAGCCGAGGTTCGCCATCGTGGCCGTGCTCTTGAAGATGCCCGCGGCCGCGTAGTAGTCGCGCTGCGAAAGCGGATCGAACTTGTGGTCGTGGCACCGCGCGCAGCCCATCGTCAGGCCCTGGAACGTGCGGAAGGCCACGTCCATCTGCTCGTCGACCACGTCGCAGACGAGCTTCTCCTTGTCCTGCTCCGCCAGCATCTTCGGCCCGAGCACGAGGAAGCCCGTCGCGGCGAGCTGGTCCGCGGCCTGCGCCTCGTCCTCCGGCTCCGGGACGAGATCCCCCGCGAGCTGCCACGTCAGGAATGCGTCGTACGGGAGGTCCTGGTTGAGCGCGCGCACCACCCAGTCGCGGTAGCGGTGCGCGTTGGACATCGCGAGGTTCTCGTCGAGCCCGTTCGAGTCCGAGTAGCGCGCGAGGTCGAGCCAGTAGCGGCCCCAGCGCTCGCCGTAGTGCGGCGAGGCGAGCAGGCGATCGACCTGCTTCGACCAAGCGTCGGGAGAGAGGTCGCGCTCGAAGGCCTCAAGCTCCTCCGCGGTCGGCGGCAGCCCGGTGAGATCGAAGGAGAGCCGGCGCAAGAGCGTGCGTCGATCCGCTTCCGGCGCGGGCGCAAGCCCGGCGGCCTCAAGGCGCGCGAGAACGAAGCGGTCGATGTCGTTGCGACACCACAGCTCGTCCGCGACCGGCGGCGACGGCGACGCGACGATCGGTCGGAAGGACCACGGAGGCTCGATGGCCGCGCGCGCGACGTCGGACGTGAGCGCGTTGTCATTCGGAAAGTACGCGCCGCGACGCACCCACTCCTCGAGCGTCGCGATTTCAGACGGCGCCAGCTTGCCCTTCGGAGGCATCTGCACCGCGCCGTCGTAGCGGAGCACCGCGATCAGCTCGCTCGCGGCCGGATCTCCCGGCACGACCACCGCGCCCGACGCTCCGCCGGAGAGCAGCGCGGCGCGCGAGTCGAGCTTGAGCCCGCCCTTCACCTTGGGTGCGGCGTCGGAGTGGCAGTCAAAGCAGTGCTGCGCGAGCAGCGGTCGCACGCTCGTCTCGAAGAAACGCTCCTCGTCGGCGGCACGCGCAGCCTTCGCGACGCCGGCGAACCCGGCGAGAGTGAGCAGCGCGAGGAGCGGGCGAACGGCCACGTGAACGATCCTACCCAGCGCCCCAGCCGTCGTGGCGACCCGTGACTGGCAATCTCCGGCGGCGGGTGTCACCCTTTCGCCCATGCAGGTTTCCGAGCTCGTCGGCTCATTTCTGGTCGCCGCCGGGCTGGCCGTGGACAGCTGCCTCGTCGCGCTCGCCTACGGGGTTTCCGCCGGCGGCTCGCGGCTCGGCGGCGCCCTGCGGATCGCCGCCGTTTTCGGCCTGTTTCAAGGTGGAATGCTCGCGCTGGGCTGGCTCGTCGGCGCCCCGGTCGCGGCGCTCTTCCATCGCTACGACCACTGGCTGGCGTTTGTCGTGCTGGCGCTGATTGGAGTGCGCACGATCCGCGAGAGTGAGGAGGAAGATGCCCAAGACAAGGGCGTTCCATCCTTGGGAAGACTGGCGATCGCGGGCATCGCGACGAGCATCGATGCGCTCGCGGTCGGCTTCGGCATGTCGCTCGGTGATGGCTCGCTGGTTCCGCCGCTCGCCTTCACGCTCGCGCTCACCGCGCTCGGATCGGCAGCCTGCTTCGCCAGCGGTCGCGCGATCGGCGCGCGCGCCCAGCGTGCCGCGCACTGGGTTGCCGGCCTCGTGCTGATCGGCCTCGGAGTGCACATCCTGCTCGAGCACCTGCTCGCGGTCGCACCGAGCAACTGACCTCGCCTTTCCCAGCTCTTACGCAACGGCGAGGGTAGCCACGGGAAACCGCGCGGATAAGGCAACCTTTGCGCCCTTGGCGTGTTCTCACCAGTTAGGTGTTTCCAATCTGGACAGTCGCTCCTCCCCGATCTTCCGACCGCCGCCTTGCACGTCGCAGCCCTGCGACATGCGGAGCGCATGCGCCCCGCGACTCCATGCAAGCGCTGCGAAACCTCCGCGCAAAAGCGTTAACCTCTGGTCTGGATCGGCGCACGTGCATCCCGGCACGCGAGCTCCGGTGGACTCGATGACCACGGCTCGCGACAGCTACCCAACGAACAATGGATGCAAGTGAACTTCTGGCGTTGAACGAGTGGCTCTTCGTGCAGGAGGAGCTCCACGCACTCCTGCCGCTGGTCACGCAGAACGCCTTGACGATCTGCGCGGGCGAGCGTGGATTCGTGGTGCTCGAGCAGGACGGTCGCCTCGACCTCGAGGGAGCGCTCTCCAACCAGCAGGGTGGAATGACGCGCAACGACATCGAGCATGTCGCGCGCTTCGCGCTGCGCGCGCTCGACCACATGCAAGCCGCGGTCGAGACCGACCCCGCCAGCGGTCGTTCGGTGCTCTGCGCGCCCTTCGCGGCCGACGAGGGACAGCACGGCGTGATCGTGCTCGAGCGTTCGCGCTCCGCCGCGCCCTTCGACGACACGTCGCTGCGCCGCGCCGGCAAGTACGCCTCGCAAGTCGGCATTGCCGTGCGCGTGACGCGGCGCTTCGAGGAGCTGCTGCAGCGCTGCGGCCAAGCGCCCGCGGGCCAGCCCGACGATCCCGACGCGCCGCGCCCCGTGCGCCCGATCGAGGACCTCGAGCGCGAGGCGATCCTCCACGCCCTGAAGGCGACCGGCAACGACAAGCGCCGCGCAGCGCAGCTGCTCGGCATCTCGCGCGCCAAGGTCTACCAGCGCCTCAAGATCTGGGGCCTGACCTGAGGCCCGTCCGGCGGGGGAAGCTTCCCGACCCGCGGGCCTCCAGACAGGGCCTCGTCAGGGTCGATATGCTCCCGCCGTCCATGCGCTCCCGCACGCCCTCGAACCGGCCCGCGCGCCGCGGCGTCTCGCTGCTCGCGATCCTGATCTCGCTGGCGCTGGTCGCCATCGCCGCGATGCTGGCCATCCCGGCCTATTTCGGGGATCCCGACGTCACCCTCGACGCCCTCGTGCAGCTCCTCGACCGCGACGTGCGGGCCCTGCAGAACCGCACCGCCTTCGCGCGCGCTCCGGGCCTGCTGCGCTTCACGAGCGACGGCTGGCAGGCCGTCGACGGCGAGGGTCGCCCGCTGTGCGCGATGGGCGATGACGCCCCGATCGTGCGCAGCTTCTCGCGCGACGGCGTGTTCGAGGGCGTGGTCCTCGAGCGCATCGAGCTCGGGGGAGACGACGCGCTCCGCATCGACGAGCGCGGGCTCGCCACCGAGGGCGGCAAGCTCTTCGCGCGCTTCGGCGACGGCTGGCGGCAGATCGAGATCGAGGCCGGGGCCGGGCACCTCGTGGTGACCCAGCCGGCCAGCGCCTCGCGCTAGTAGCGCGGGACGCTGGAGTCGACCTGAGCGCTCCAGGCGAGGATCCCGCCCGTCATCGAGTGCACCTTCGTGAAGCCGTGCCCGATGAAGTAGGCCGCGACGTCGAGCGAGCGCATGCCGCTGCGGCACATGAACACGATCGTGCGGTCCTTCGGCAGGCTCATGTACTTGCCCGGGTTCTGGTAGTCGAGCGGCTCGGCCGCATCGAGCTTGGCGATGGCAAGCTCCTCCGGAGTGCGCACGTCGATCAGCGAGAAGTCCCGCTTCTCGTCGAGCCAGCGCTTGATCTCCGTGGCGCTCACCTGCACCTTGCGGTCGACGTCCTCGGAAAGCTGGATCGTGCGGATCACCTCCGGCACGTCGAGGATGTTGTGGTCCTTGCAGACCTGCGCCAGCGTGTCCGTGGGCTGGAAGCCACACGAGGAGCAGCCCCCGATGTGGTAGCGCTGGAACAGGGCGCGCTGGGCGGAGGGAGCGACCTTGAGGATCTGCTCCATGGTCATCGACGGCTCGATCTGGATGGTCTGGGTCACGTGGCAATGCTTGGCGCGGGGTTGTCTAGAGGCGAGCGATCCAGAATCTAACGTGAACGGACGATTTTGTAAGCGAGCGAAGCTGCGCAGGGCGCGCCCCACGCGGCACCGCCCCCACAACATCCAGCCGCAGACCCTCCCCGAATCCGCCCCTTCCGGCGCGGCCCGGGTCCGAGCGTGTCGACCCCAGACGGCGGCGGGCCTCGCTGCCGAGCACCGCACCGAACACACCCGCAGCCTCTCGTCCGCCCGCCCCGAGAGCCCCCTTCGCTCCCCCCGCGCCCGCCCCCCGGCGCGAGAGCTACCCTGCCTTCCCGTGACTCCGCGCCGAGTCACCGACCAGCGCCCCCCCATCGCATCCGCAACGCCCGCGCCCTCGCTCCCATTCGCACGCACCGCCTGACGACTCCGCAGTCTCTGCGCCCCCGACCCCCGAGCCCACCTGTGACGCCTGAAGATCGGCGCACCCGTGGCTGCAACGCACTCACCCCGACCGCCTTCGTGAAGCCCGCATCCCACTCTCTCTCGCTCCCGCTCTCACGCACCGCTGTGCCGCGACCCACCCGCCCGACCTCCGACCCCAGAGCCCACCCGTGACGCCCGAGGAATTCCGCCGCTACGGCCACCGCGTCGTCGACGCCATCGCCGACTACCGCGCCGGCGTGGCCGCGCGACCGGTCCATCCGCCGATCGAGCCCGGCTCCGTGCGCGCCCAGCTGCCCGCGGAACCGCCGCAGGACTCCGAGAGCTTCGAGGCCGTGCTCGCGGACGTCGAGCAGGTGCTCCTGCCGGGCCTCGCGCACTGGCAGCACCCCAAGTTCTTTGGCTACTTCCCATCGAACGGCGAGCTCTCGAGCGTGCTCGGCGATTATCTCAGCACCGGGCTCGGCGTGCTCGGCATCACGTGGGAGTCGGCGCCCGCTCTGACCGAGCTCGAGGAGCGCGTGCTCGACTGGCTGCGCCAAATGCTCGGGCTGTCGAGCGCGTGGCGCGGCGTGATTCAGGACACAGCGTCGTCGAGCTCGCTCGTCGCGCTCATCTGCGCCCGCGAGCGCACCACCGCCTTCGCCGGCGTGCAGCGCGGCGTCGACCAAGGCTCCGCCCCGCTCGTCGTCTACATCTCCGCGCACGCGCACAGCTCCGTCGAGAAGGCCGCCCTGCTGGCCGGCTTCGGCCGCGAGCACCTGCGCAAGATCGCCGTCGACGCGAGCTACGCCCTCGACGCCGCCGCGCTCAAGCGCGCGATCCGCGACGACCTCGCCGCCGGCCGCCGCCCCTGCGCCATCGTCGCCACCACCGGCACCACCACGACCACCGCCATGGACCCGATCGCCGCGTGCGCCCGCCTCGCCCGCGAGCTCGGCCTCTGGCTGCACGTCGACGCCGCCATGGCCGGCTCCGCCATGATCCTGCCGGAGTGCCGCGCGCTCTGGGACGGCATCGAGGGCGCCGACTCGCTCGTCCTCAATCCCCACAAGTGGCTCGGCGCCGCCTTCGACTGCTCGACCTATTACGTGCGCGATCCCGAGCACCTCGTGCGCGTGATGAGCACCAACCCGAGCTACCTCCAGACCTCCGCCGACGGCGAGGTCACCAACTTCCGCGACTGGGGCATCCCGCTCGGCCGCCGCTTCCGCGCCTTGAAGCTCTGGTGCCTCATCCGCGAGCAAGGCGTCCGCGGTCTCCAGTCCCGCCTGCGCCGCGACCTCGAGAACGCCCAGTGGCTCGCCGACCAAGTCCGCGCCCTGCCCCACTGGCGCCTGCTCGCCCCCGTCTCCCTCCAGACCCTCTGCATCCGCCACGAGCCCCCCGGCCTCTCCCCGGAAGCCCTCGACCGCCACACCCTCACCTGGCTCGAGCGCCTCCACGCCTCCGGCTCCGCCTGGCTCACCCCCGCCCAACTCGAAGGCCGCTGGATGGTCCGCATCTCCATCGGCTCCATCCCCACCGAACGCCCCCACCTCACCCAGCTCCTCACCGACCTCCAGCTCGCCGTCCGCTGACCGCGCGCGGCTTCCGCTCCCAACTCACTGAACGCGCCCAGCGCTTCCGCGCGCCCGTGCTCGTCGCGCTCGTTGCTGGGCCGAGCTCTTGCGCCGTGTCTTCGCCGTGAACGTCTTTGCCTGCGCGCACTGCGACACGGTCCCCCGCGCTCGGTTCTTGGGTGCCCGCTTCACGGATCGGCTCGCCGCGGCGGACATCCACCGCGTGGTGACGCGGAACTCCTCCATGGAAATTCATCCGCTTGGAGTCCCTGCCCGCCAACAGACCCCGTCGCAGCAGATCTGGCACGCGCACCTCCATCGGTACGATGCGAACGCGCGATGCAGCCCTCGCACAGGCCCTTGCGAGAGCGCGTACGGGTTTCTGCTCGATCGAAGTCGACGCAGCTTGCTGGGCGCACGCGGCGGATCGTCTCAGCCGGTGACGATGGTCTGACCGTATTGAGCGGCGAGCGCGATCAGGGCGCTGCGGTCCGGACGGTCCCACGCGATGCCCTTGTCGAAGGCTGTGAACATCCTCGAGGCGTTGCCCTTCGAAGTGATTGCGAGCAGCGCTCCGCCGCCCGGCCCGAACCGGAACCAATGCGTGGTATTTCCGGGCACGTGGATCAGTGTGCCCGGCAACGCCACGGTTTCTTGGCTGCCCACGCCGCAATGGAGCTCGCCCCGCAGCACGTAGAAGCTCTCGTCCCAGGCGTGGAAGTGCGGGCCGGGGCCTTTGCCTTCCGGGCCGTACTGGTAGAAGATCTCATTTCCGCCGGTGTCTTCGGCGGAGACAAGCACGTGGATCATGAAGCCGCCCACGTTCAGTGCGGGGGCGCGCTCGCTTTCGGGAACGATGCGGGCTCTAGTCATCCTGTCGTCTCCAGTGGAGTAGTGCGGAGCGCGTTGCCGCGCGAAGGTCGCTCGTCAAGCGAGTGTCCGCCAAGGGCGTGCCAAGCTCAATGCACGCGTTCGCAAGATCCTCGCGCACCTGGGCCAGCGCCGCCCGCCACCGCTGCCCGGACCGCTGTGCGCCGACCGCGACGGCTTCTCCTTGCATGCCAAGGTGCTCGTGCCCGCCGACGAGCTCGAGCGGCTCGAGCCTCTGTGCCGCCATGTGACTCGCCCGCCGATCGCTACGCAGCGCCTTGCGCTCGCACCCAATGCCCGCGTCGTCTGCGGCCTCAAGCGCCACTGGCGCGACGGCACTTCGGCCGTCTCCTTCGATCCGTTCACTTTCATCGAGCGACTCGCGGCGGGATCCTCTTCGCAACGACGCCAAGGCGTCGTTGCGATTCGTCGCTGCGCGACGAACCGAGGCTTACCTTCCGCACCCGCGCGCCCATCAGCTCACCTACCACGGCGTGCTCGCCCCGGCCTCCGCTTGGCGTGATCTCGTCGTGCCCAAGCGCAC
>CAITGX010000221.1 GCA_903892045.1 uncultured Planctomycetota bacterium
CGATCTCGAAGCCACCGAGGGAATCGGCCGCACCGCGCAGCCAGCGGTCGGCGACGAACTGCAGGCCCTCGACGCCGGAGCGCAGGCGCCCCTCGAGCCGCCACTCGAGACCGCCGGGAAAGAGTTCCTCCATCGAGCGGAACATGCGCTCGGCGGCGTCGAGCTCGCCGGCGTGGAAGCGCGTCCAGCCTGCGCCGGCGCGGCACATGACCTCGAAGCCCGTGCAGGCGCTCGCGTAGCTCGCCTCGAGCTCGCGGCAGCGGCGGTAGAACGACTCCGCGCGCTCGAAGCGCGCTCCGGCGCCGGGATCGGTCGCGACGACCGGCACCGCGAGCTCGAACAGCTCCTGCGCGGCGAACCAGTGCGGCAGCGCGGCGTCGGGCTGGCGCGCGCACAGGCTCGCGTAGAACGACGCGACGCTCTCGGGGCCCTCGAGCGAACGCATCAGCGCGACGAGGCGCGCGTGCAGCGGCTCATTGGCGAGGTCGAGCTCGACCGCGCGCGCGAGCAGCTCGAGCGCACCATCGTTGCGCCCCTCCCACTGGTAGAGGTTTGCGAGCTGCACCGGCGGCCACGGATCCTGCGGGGCGGCATCGATCGCGCGCAGGAGCAGCGCCTCGGTCTCGGCGAAGAGCTCCGGAGCCGGCTCACCGGCCTGGCGACGCGCGATGTACGCGTCGAAGCACGCCTCGCTCGCGATGCGCAGCTCCGTCGCAGTCGGCTGCGTCTGCGCAGCGAGCCCGCGGCGCGCGAAATCGAGCGCGAGGTCACCCTTGAGCACGCCGCGCGCCGCCCGGCTCGCGCCGAACAGGGCCTGCGGTCCAGCGCCGAGCTCCAGCGCGCGCTGCCAGGCTGCGAGCGAGTCCTCGAGGAAGTTCGCGTCCCCGCGCACGGTGGAAGCCTCGAGCAGAGCCTCGGCGCGCAGCTGCCACACCGCGAGCGACTTGGGTGAGAGAACGAGCGCATCGTCGATCGTGACGAGCGCGTCGAGGGAGGCGCCGGAGTCGAGTTCCGTGCGCGCGCGCTCGAGCAGGGGTGCGAGACCCTCCGGCTCGGACGGCGCGGCGGAACGACAGGCGGCGAGCAGGACGAGCAGCGCGAGAGACAGGGTTCGTCGCATGGGGGGCTACCTCTGCGCACTCTACCCGCGTCGCGCGGCGCGGCCACACCGGGTGTCGCGAGCCTGCGCGCATTACCATGGGGCCGCGCGGCTCGCCCGCGCATCGATGCCCTTCCCGAGTTCTGCGCCCCACCCCATGCGACACATCCTCCTCCTGCTCGTCGCGCTGCTCGCCCCCGCGTGCACAGGCCTCTCCGGCAAGCGCGTCGACGTCGAGCGACTTGCGGCCGGGACCGGCCCGCGCGTGCTCGGCGTGATCGCGCACCCCGATGACGAGCTCGCGTTCGGCGCCACGCTCTACCGGCTCTCGCACCAGCTCGGCGCGACGTGCGACCTGCTCGTGATCACCAACGGCGAAGGCGGCTTCAAGTACGCGACGCTGGCGGAGCCGCTGTACGGAGCGGCGCTGTCCGACGAGGCGACCGGGCGCGCGCTCTTGCCCGCGATTCGCCAGCGCGAGCTGCGCGAGTCGGCGCACATCCTCGGCGTCGCCTCGATCACGTTCCTCGGCGAGCGCGACCATCGCTACACGCAGGACCTCGACGAGGTGCTCGGGCCCGACGCGACCGCCTGGAACCTGCCGCGCGTGCGGCGTGCGCTCGCGAGCGCGCTGGACAAGGGTTCCTACGACTACGTGCTCGCGCTCGCGCCCCGCGAGGAGTCGCACGCGCACCACAAGGCGGCGACCGCCCTCGCGGCCGAGGCCGTGCTCGCTGTCCCCGCGGAGCGGCGCCCCGTGATGCTGGTCTCGAGCGTGCGCTCCGCCTCCGATCCCCTGACGCTCGTCTATGCGCCGGAGAGCGGCGCGAAGGCGGGCCCGTTCCTGTGCGACCGACGCGAGAAGCTCGGCCATCAGGACAAGCTCGACTACGGCATCGTCGTCAACTGGGCCATCGCGGCGCACAAGTCGCAGGGCTCGATGCAGCTCTACATGGGGCGCGGCGATCGCGAGGAGTTCCTGCTGTTCGGCGACCGCAGCGCCCAGGCCTCGCTGCGCGCGGAGGCCTTGTTCACGCGCCTGCGCGAGGCGCAGCCGCCGGTGCGCGAGTACAGCGAGAGCGCGGGCACCAACTACGAGTCCCTGCCTTGAGCCAGACCACCGGTCGCCTGCGCTCGCTCGACGCGCTGCGCGGCTTCGACATGCTCTGGATCGCCGGCGGCGGCGCGATGCTGCAGGCGTGGGCCGACTCGAACGACTGGGCGTGGCTCGACGCGGCGCGCGCGCAGACCGAGCACGTCGAGTGGAACGGCTTCACGTTCTGGGACCTGATCTTCCCGCTGTTCCTGTTCCTCGCGGGCGTCTCGCTGCCGCTGAGCCTCGCGCGCCGTCGCGCGGAGGGCGCGAGCGATGCGGAGCTGGCGCGGCACTCGCTGCGCCGCGGACTCACGCTCGTGCTGCTCGGGCTCATCTACAGCGGGCTGCTCAAGTTCGACTTCGCCACGCTGCGCTGTGCCAGCGTGCTCGGGCGCATCGGGCTGGCGTGGATGCTCGCGGCGTGGATCGTGCTCGCCACGAGGACCACGCGCGCGCGCATCGGCTGGGTCGTCGGCATTCTCGTGGGCTACTGGGCCGCGCTGACGCTCATCCCGGTGCCCGGGTTCGGCGCCGCGAACCTCGAGCCGGGCACGAACCTCGTCGACTGGTTCGACCAGCGCTTCCTCCCCGGACGCCTCTACCGCGACGTGCGCGACCCCGAGGGCCTGCTCGCGACGATCCCCGCGGTCGCGACGGCGCTGTGCGGCGCGCTCGCGGGAGAGTGGCTGCAGCGACGCGACCTCGAGCCCGCACGGCGCGTCAGCGGCCTCGCGGCGGGCGCGCTCGGCTGCCTCGCGCTCGGCGCGCTGTGGGCCCTCGTGTTCCCGCTCAACAAGAACCTCTGGACGAGCTCCTTCGTGCTGTGGTGCGCCGGCTGGAGCCTCTCGCTCCTGTGCGTGTTCCATCTCGTCATCGACGTCTGGAAGTTCGAGCGCGGTGCCTTCTTCCTCGAGGTCATCGGCGCGAACGCGATCACGATCTACGTGCTGCAGTCGTTCGTCGACTTCGACGCGCTCGCGAAGCTCCTGCTCGCCGGCCGCGGGGCGCTCAAGCTGCACCCGGCGCTGGTGGCCGGGGGTGGCCTCGCGCTCAAGTGGACCGTGCTCTACGTCCTGTGGCGCGCACGCATCTTCCTGCGCGTGTAGGGCGCGGGACGGGGTCGGGATCCTAGAATCAGGCCCGACGGGGGGAGCGGCCGATAGCTCCCCCGACGCCGATGACCCAGACCCGCGACAAGCGCCGCTTCGCCCACTTCGAGTACGACCCGGTCGAGGACCGGCTCGGCGAGGGGCCGCTGTCGGCGGTCTACCGCGCCCGCGACGTGCGGCTCGAGCGCACGGTGGCGCTCAAGATCCTGCGCGCGCACGTGGAGATCGACCCGGAGGCGAACCAGCGCTTCGAGCGCGAGGCGCGCCACACCTCGAACCTCGTGCACCCGAGCATCGCCACGATCTACGAGTACGGCGAGTTCCAGGGCGAGCGCTACATCGCCATGGAGTACCTCCAGGGCCGCACGCTCGACCGCATCATCAAGGACCAGCTGCTCGGCCTCGAGGAGGCGCTGCGCATCGCGCTGCAGGTGACGAGCGCGCTGGCGCTGGTGCATCGCCACGGGCTGATCCACCGCGACCTCAAGCCCGCGAACATCATGGTGCTGCACGACGGTGCCGTGAAGCTGCTCGACTTCGGCATCGCGAGAGCGCGCGGCGAGGCGACCATCACGCAGCAGGGCATGCTGGTCGGCACGGTGCTGTACATGAGCCCCGAGCAAGTGCGCGGCGAGGACCTCGACGCGCGCAGCGACGTGTTCGCGCTCGGCTCGGTGCTGTACCACGCGGTCTCGGGCCAGCTCGCGTTCCCCGGCAACTCGTTCCCCGAGGTCTGCATGGCGATCCTCGATGCGCGTCCGCGACCGCTGTCGCAGGTGCGCCCGGGCGTGCCGCAGTCGCTCGAGGACTTCATCGCGCGCTGCCTCGACGCGGATCCGGCGCGGCGCTACGCGAACGCCGAGGTGGCGCACGGCGTGCTGCTCACGATCGTCGATGGCCTCGCTCCGCGCGGTGCGCGCGAGCAGGCCGCGCACCTCTCGGGCCACCTCGCGCTGGCGCCGCTTCGCTCGAGCCCCGCGCATTCAGGCCTCGCTGCGGACCTGCGCAAGGACATCGCCTCGGAGCTGGCGCGCGCTGGTCTCTCGACCACCCTGCTCGGCGACGACCGCGTGCCCTCGAACATGGGAGTCGACTTCACGCTGCGCGGCGAGCTCTCGGTCGATGGACCGCGCGCGCGATTGCTCGTGGTGCTCGAGGCGAGCCCGCAGCAGGACCTCACGCGCACGCGCGAGGTCTGGCGCGACACGATCGAGCACAGCGATCCCGACGAGTGGGCCGTGCAGGGCGCGCTCGTGCGGGCCGCCGTGCGCAACCTCCGCCGGCAGTTCGCCGAACACCCGCTGCGCCACTCCGACGAGGCGCGCGCGAGAGAGCCGGAGGCCGCGCGGGCCAGCGCGCTGCGCGGGCACGAGATCCTGCACCGCGGCATGACCAAGCACCTGCTCGCGTCGATCTCGCTCTTCCGGCGCGCGCTCGAGCACGACTCGCGTTGCGCGCTGGCGCACGCGGGACTCGCCGAGGCGCTGGTCCGCAAGTACCTGTACTGGGACGGCGACGAGTCGTTCCTCGCGGAGAGCCGCGAGGAGGCGCGCCGCGCGCTCGCGTTCGATCCCGCCTGCGCCGAGGCTCACACGTCGCTCGGCTTCGGCTATCACCTGACGGGTCTCGCCGTGGACGCGCAGCGCGAGTACCGCCTCGCGATCCAGCTCAACCACGACGAGTGGCTCGCCCACCGCCTGCTCGGTGCGCTGCTCTCGCGCGAGGGCAACTTCAAGGGCGCCTCACCGCTCCTGCAGCGCGCGATCGCGATCCGTCCGGGCTACATCTCGACCTACGACCACCTGTACGCGGTGCTGCAGCGCCTCGACCGCTACGAGGAGGCGATCGAGATGGCCGACCGCGGCATCGCGGCCGCGCGGCGACAGCTCGCGCGCGTGCAGGACGACCAGGACACGCGCCTGCATCTCGCCATGCTGCTCGCGCGCATGGGGCTGCGCGACGAGGCGCTCGCCGAGCTCGACACCGCGCACCAGATCGCTCCCAAGGACGGCTACACCGCGTGCATGAGCGCGCAGGTGCACGCCGTGCTCGGCAACCCCGACGAGGCGCTCGCGTACCTGACGCTGGCGCAGTCGCGCGGCTACTACATCCGCAGCGAGCTGCGCAGCTCCGAGTTCGAGATGCTGCGCGGCCTGCCCGCGTTCCAGGCCCTCGGGCGCTGAGTCGCGGGCGTCTGCTAACCTGCTCCCGACGCGGGGCGATCGCCCTTGCGCCGCACGAGGTGAACCCATGCTGATGCTTGCCTTCCTGCTCTCTGTCGCGGTCGCGCCGCAGCCGGGCGTCGAGAGCGCCGCGGCCGCGGTGACGTCGCGACAGGACGCGACCGCGACCTACCCCGGGCTCGTCAAGGAGTTCGAGGCCGCGGTCAAGACGTGGCGCGACGAGCTGCGCGCGCTCTCGAAGACCGACAAGGTGAAGGCCGAGGCGCTCGAGAAGCAGCACCCGGTGATCGCGTTCTGGCCGCGCTTCGAGGAGCTCAGCGCGAGCGATGGCCGCGCGTTGCTGTGGATGCTCGA
>CAITGX010000222.1 GCA_903892045.1 uncultured Planctomycetota bacterium
CGTGCGCTCGTGCGACGCGCTGGCGAAGGTGCGTTGCACCTGCTCGGGCTGCGGATCGCACCAGCGTCCGCTCCTGCCCCGGCGGAGCCCGGGACTCCGCGCGCGGCGCCCACGATCGCGATCCCCGCGCTGCGCATCGGAAGGATCGACTTGCACGATGCTGAGCTCACGCTGGCCGACGAAAGTCGCTCACCATCCGTCGAACATCGCGTGCACGACGTCTCGGTCCGGCTCGAGGGCCTCGATACGGTCACGCCGACTTCCGGCCCCGCTCGCTTCGCCTGCACCTTCGCGGCCGGCGGCGTGCTCGAGGAAGGTTCGTTCGCGGGCACCCTCCGCGCTCAGCGCGAGCCTCAGGTGCTGGAACTCGACGCGAGCGTGCAGCTGCGCGCGATCGACCTGCGCCCACTCGAGGGCTACCTCGCGACGCTCGGGATCTCGCCTGTGCTCGGCGCAGGCCGGCTGCGCGCCGAACTGGGCCTCACCGCTCACGGAGAGTCGATGCGCATCGAGCGTGTCGACGCACGCGCCGAGGAGATCCGACTCGAGGACGGAGATCGCGAGCTCGCGGCCCTCGAGTCGCTCCGCATCGACGGGCTCGAGCTCGCGTCCGCTCGGCCCGAGATCGCCTCGGTCGTCGTGCGCGGCGCACGCATCGGAATCGAGCGTGACTCGGACGGAGGACTGCGCGCGTGCGGGCTGCGCGTGGCGCCCGCGGCGCCGCCGGCAGCGGAATCCGAGGCCACGCCGCCGCCGGCAGCCGCTCCCGCGCCGTTGCGACTGTCCCTGCCCGCGCTCGAGCTTGGAGAGCTGCGCGTCGAGGCCGCACGCGTCGTCTGGAACGACGCGTCGAGCTCGCCGGCCCGCTCGGCCGAGCTCGTGCTCGACGCGCGCCTGCTCGGGCTCGCGAGCGATGCACCGAATCCGGCCCAGCTGGACGTGCGCGCCTCCGTGCCGGGCGTCGCCGACGAGCTTCGCATGGTCGGCGAGCTCGCGTTGCGCACCGGCGACGCGAGCGCACTCGAGCTCGGCGCACGACTCGCGGCCCGCGGCCTGCGCGCCGGCCCGCTCGCGTCGTACCTGCCCGCGGGACTTGAATGCACGCTCGCGAGCGGCAACGCGGACGCGCAAGTGCGCCTGCGTGCGGCCGCGCATCCCACGGGCGGCCTCTCGGCGAGCGCGCTGATCGAACAAGTCGCGTTCCTCGATGGCGAGCGTCGTCTCGCCGCGCTCGGCCGGGCGAGCATCGACGTCGAGCGAGCCGATCCGCTCGCGCGCGTCTACGCGCTGCGCGAGGTGGCCGTCGAGGGAATCGATGTCGCACTCGCCCGAAAGTCGGACGGCACCATCGAGGCGCTCGGCATGCGCGTCGTGCCGGTTGCAGCGGGGCAGCCGTCGACGCCGGATGTCGCGCCGCAGACGCGACGCTTGCCCTCCTACTTCGGTCCGCTGCCGAGCGTGTCGATCGGACGCCTCGCGCTCGAGGTCGCGCGACTGGAAGTGAGCGACGAGAGCTTCGGTGCGAGCGCCAAGCCGCTCGTCCTCGCGGCCAGCGTGGGGAATCGCGCGCCTCTGGCGCTGATCGCACCGCAGGCCGACAAGCTCCCGCCGCTGCAGCTCTCGGCGCGCGCGAGCCTCACGGGCCTGTGCGACGCACTCGAGTGCGACCTCGCGCTGGCTCCCTGGGCAAGCCTGCCGAGCATGGATGTGGCGCTGCGCGTCCGTGGGCTGCATGGCGAGCCGCTGCTCGAGCACCTGCCCGCGCTCGTCGGCAAGCTCCACGCTCGCGAGCTGCAGTCGGGCGAGCTGGACCTGCACGTCGCGGGCGAGTTCAGCGTCTCGCGCCGCGGGCCGCTCGGCATCGACTGGGCCTCGGGGATCAAGGGGCGCGTCGAGCTCGACCGCTGCGAGTTCCGCGCGCAGTCGGGAGGCGAAGTCGTCGCCGGACTGCAGCGCGCCCGGGCCGAGATCGCGCGCCTCGACCCGCAGCGCGGCGAGTTCCAGCTCAAGTCGCTCGAGCTCTCGACTCCCCGCCTGCGGGCGCTGCGCGATGCGGAAGGCCTGCACGTGCTCGGCCTCGTGGTGCCGCTGCCGCCGCCGACCGCGAGCGCGCCGTCGAGTGCGCCATCGAGCCCGCCTGCGCCTGCGGCGGCGTCGACACCGCCTGCGGCACCCGCCGTCGACACGGACTTCGCGATCGCGCGGCTCGATCTCGACGGGATCGACGTGGAGTTCATCGACCGCACGGGCCCCGAGCCCGTGTTCGTGCCGCTCAAGAAGCTCGACCTCGAGCTGCGCAAGTTCTCGACCCGCTCGCTCGCGCGCGGCGGGTCGGTGCAGTTCCAGGCGGTGCTCGAGCCCGGAACGGTCTCGCTCCCCCGCCGCGTGCGCAGCACGTCGCTCGTCGGCGGTCTCGCGAAAGCCACCGCGGC
>CAITGX010000223.1 GCA_903892045.1 uncultured Planctomycetota bacterium
CACGTGCCCGGCGCGAGCTTCAGCGGATCATTCGGGCACAGGTCATTGCAGTTCGGCGTGCCGTCGCCGTCCGAGTCGAGGTCGCTTACGCCGCAGCCGCACGTGCCCGGCGCGAGCTTCAGCGGATCATTCGGGCACAGGTCATTGCAGTTCGGCGTGCCGTCGCCGTCCGAGTCGACGTCGCTCACGCCACAGCCGCACGTGCCCGGCGCGAGCTTCAGTGGATCGTTCGGGCACAAGTCGAGGCAATCGGGCGTTCCGTCGCCGTCCGAATCGACGTCGCTCACGCCGCAGCCGCAAATGCCCGGAGAGGACTTCAGAGGGTCCTCGACACATGCGTCGATGCAGTCGTTGTATCCGTCGCCGTCGCTGTCCGGCACCGACCAATGAAGCTGAAATGTTCCGCCGGGGTCCGTGCCTTGCGCGCTCGCGACGCGGATCCAGTACGTCTGGAACATCGCGATCGGAATCTGCAGGCTCGAGCCGAAGCCGCAGCTTCCGCTGCCGTTGTCGTTGCAGGCGAGAGCTGTGGGCGCGGCACCCGACGATGTCGGGCAGCTCGCGTAGACCGTGAGCAGGGTGTCCGTCGTGCCGCAAGTCGAGAGCGCAAGGAGCGCGTCGCAGTAGGAGTCGAAGCGATACCAGACGTCGAACGCCGCGCTGTCGGTCCCGCAGGGCGCAAGGGACAAGGCGCCGTACGTGCTCGGTTCGCCCGTGGCGCCGGCGAGTGAGGCGCTATCGCTGCCATTGGTGGGGCCGATCGCGAGGGCCGTGGCGCAGTCATCGTTGGCGGGAGAGGGAGCCAGCGCGGTGCGCAGCTGGAACGCACCGCTGGCGCCCTGCTCTCCGTGCAGGAGCACGTAGTAGGCGCGCCCAGCGAGTGCCCGGAATGCCACGCGCGCGGCACCCGAGGGCGCGAGGTCATCGTTCGAAGTGACGGGCTGGAGCGCTCCGCAGCTGCCCCAGAACACCGTCAAGCGCGTGTCGAATGCGGAGCCAAGGCTGTCGATGCTCACCGTCTGTCCATCGACGCCTTGGGGGAGTTGCACCGAGTACCAGACGCCGGGACCGCTCGCGCTCGCGAAGGACTGCCCGAGCGGGCCCGGAACGGCAGGGAGACTGCTGTCGACTCCGGCTCCGAGCGTGGTTCCCGTGATCGTGGAGGGCAGCGCGAGAGGCACGGCCCCCGAACACGCGTCGTTGGCGTGCGTGAAGCGCGCGGTGACCTGGAACGAGCCGGTCGTGCCGCGATCCGCGACGCGCACGAGGTAACTGCCCGGTGCGACACCGGAGAGCGTGACACAAGCGTGGATGGGACCGCATGGCGGAACGACACAACCGCTGCTGCACGCGAGCTCGACGCCGCCGCAGCTCGAGTACAGCGCGAGGTTCATCGAAGTCGAGGAACCACACGTGTCGATCGAGAGCGTCCCGGTCGCCGGCACGTCGACGCTGTACCACGCGTCACGTCCCAACGGCGCGCAACTGGGGCTCGCCTCGCGGCCCGTGAAGAAGTTGATCGCGCCCTGGCGAGGGACACCGAAGGTCAGCGGCTGGGCCGCGCTGCACAGGTCGTTGGCAACCGGCGAGCCGCGGCGCAGCTCGAGCGCGTAGCCGACGCCCCAACCACCGGGAGCGAGACCACCCGTGGACGCAGAGAGCGAGCCCGTGAGCTCGCGATTGGTCGGGACCACGCGCGCGGCGTACCACTGGCCGGCGACCACGGGCTGGAGCAGCTGCGTCGATGCGCAGGGCTCGGAGAGCGCGGACTGGGCGAGCAGGACATTGCTCTCGCAGCCGCCGCTCGAGCCGAGCGCGCGCAGCTCGACACGTCCGGCGAACTGCGCCGTGAGCGTGATCATCGCGAGCTCGGTCGCAGGAGCCTGGAACCGATACCAGTCGTGGTCGCGTCGATCGCCGAAGGACCGAGCCGTTCCGTTCCAGCGCTCGACCGGCGCGAGGAACGCGACCTCAATGAAGCTCCGACTCGAGCTGTCGCAGCCATCGTCAAGGGCTGGCCCGAGCGTCGGTTCCAGCCCGGCGGCACCCTGAAAGCTCGGAGGACAGCTCGCGATCGCGATCGGACTCGTACAGGCGCCGTTGTCGCGCACCGTGAGGGAGTAGCCGAAGTTCTGGGGCCCCACAGCGAAGGGCGCGAGCCACACCAAGTACTGCTCGCCGGCGGCCGAGCAGAAGCTCACACGCGAGCGACGTTCGGCGCCACTGCCGGCGCCGCAACCGCTCGGCGCGTCGTCATTGGAAGCCACCAGCGAGAGCGCATCGCAACTTCCGCCGAAGACCATCAGTACCGTGTCGGGGATCGCGGCCCCGCCGACGAGAGGCGACGCGCACGTGTCGAGCGCGAGCTCTCCCCCACTGCCCTGCACCGAGAACCACACCCCGCGGCGCGAGAGCATCGTGCC
>CAITGX010000224.1 GCA_903892045.1 uncultured Planctomycetota bacterium
CGCGCTTCATCGCCTTCGACGCGCTGGTGGCGCCGAGCGGAGACGGGCGCCGCATCGAGTTCGATCGCGGCGCGCTCGTGGAGCGCTATGAACTCGCACCGCGGCTCGTCGAGCAGTCGTTCCACTTCGCGGAGCTTCCCGAGCGCGGCGAGCTGGCCCTCTCGCTCGATGTGTCGAGCGAGCTGGTCGCGCGCCGTGCCGATGACGGGTGGCGCTTCGAGTCGCAGCATGGCTACGCGCTCTACGGACCCGCGCTCGCGCTCGATGCGGCAGGTCGGACGCTGCCGCTCGAGACGACGCTCGAACACGGCGTGCTCTCGATCCGCGTCCCGGCGGAGTTCGTCCACAGCGCAACCTTGCCGCTGGTGATCGACCCGGTGCTCGCGTCCTTCGGCATCGAGGCCTCGCCCACGGATGCGCTCACGCCCGACGTGAGCTACGACGCGACCGGCGGCGCGGTGCTGCACTGCTGGGAAGAGATCTTCAGCGCCAGCGACCACGACGTGTGGGCCGATGCCTACGACCCAGCCGGGAATCCGCTGTATCGCGGTGACTGGATCGACGCCACGGCGGCCTATTGGGGGCACCCGCGCAGCGCGAGCGTCGGCTCCAACGACCGCTTCCTGATCGTCGCGCACGTCGTGAATGCGACCACGGGCCGCGTCGAGATCTGGGGCCGCATGCGCTCGCGCAACACCGCACTGCTCGCGGCCCCGTTCAAGATCACGGGCGCGTCCGGCTTCGACGTGCTCTATCCCGACGTCGGCGGCGACCCCTATCCGACCGGTCCGAGCCACTTTCTCGTGACGTACGAGCGCGTGTGGAGCTTCGGAGCGGACCACGACGTACACGCACGCCTCGTCAGCGACGCCGGTACGCTCGCGAGTGCCCCGATCCAGGTCGACGGCACGATCAACACGCTTGATACCGCGATCTCTGTCTCGAAGAGCAACTGTGGCGATGCATGGAACCTCGCCTGGCAGCGCCGCAGCCCCGCAGGTGGCAACGACATCCTCGGCGCGCGCGTCGCTTGGGACGGAGTCATCGTCGCGCCGACGTTCCCCATCGCGGTCGGGCCGCTCGATCACACCGCTCCGTCCGCGAGTTCGTGCGCGCAGGGTTCCTCACGCTGGCTGTGCGTGTACGAGGAGGACTTCGGCACGGACCGCGACATCCTCGCGAGCGGACTCGATGGTTCGAACGTGCTGCGCAGCGCGAACCTGAGCGTGTACGACGGCAACTTCGTCGGGCAGGACCAATGCTCTCCCAGCGTCGACTCGGACGGCACGCACTTCGCGCTCGCCTACTCCGAGCTCTACGGCAACTCGCCGGTCGACTACGACGTGTACGTGAGCGAGGTGCTCTTCAATGGCACGTCGCTCGCCGTGCTCGCCGCGCATCAAGCCGTGTTCCAGACCGATGGTCCCGAGGTCGAGCCCGCCATTGCGGCGCGCGAGTCGAGCCAGCAGTCGCAGTCCACACACGACTACGCGCTCGCGTGGCACCGTGCGCCGGATGGCGTGCAGTTCGCCAGCGACGACATCGTGGGCGCCCAGTACCGTGGCACGAGCGGTGGCCTCGTCGCGAGCTACTGCGACGGTGCGACCGTGACCTGCCCGTGTGGCAACGGCACCTCGACCACCGGTGGCTGCCCGAACTCCGTCACCTCCGCGGGCGCGCGACTCACGTGGAGCGGCGAGCCGTCCACGACACAGGACACGCTGCAGCTCTTCGTCGCGGGCATGCCGGGCGGCACCACGGCGCTCTTCTTCCAGGGCACGGCGATGAACGGAACGCTCGGCTCGGTGACGGGCGATGGGGTGCGCTGCGTGAGCGCCCCGGCCACGCGCCTCGCGCGGTGCACCACGAGCATCTCCGGCGGTGCGCTGTTCCCCGGCCTCGGCGACGCCAGCATCTCGGTCACGGGCGCGGTTCCCGCGAGCGGAACGACGCTGGTCTACCAGGTCTGGTATCGCAACTCCGCCGCGCATTGCGGTCCGAGCACGACGAACCTGTCGAACGCACTCGTCGTAGCGTGGACGCCCTGAGCGCGCGCTACATGGCGAGCACGCCGCTGACCTTCAGCGCGATCACGCCGACGCCCATCAGGCTCTCGCCCGCGATCAGGCCCGACGCCACCGGCACGATGAAGCGCTCGCCGATCGCGCGCCACTTGCGGCGCACGAGCTCCGCGAGCGCGCCACCGAGGAACATCGCGAGTCCGTTGCTGCCGGGGATCACCATGGCGATGCCGAGGCCCGAGGGCGAGGGCACGAAGGGCTTCACGCCCTTGGGCGCGAGCTTCTCGAGCAGCGCGAGCGCGAGACCGAGCGCCGCGCCAACGGCGATGCCGATGCGCGCCTCGCTCCCGAGCGCACCAAAGCCGTTGACGAAGATCTCCGACACGCCGGCCCACACGAGGCAGCCCGGCGCCGGCCACTCGTCGCTGCCGAGCGCCGCGGGATCGGGGATCAGCAAGTTGAACGCCGGCACGATCAGAGCCGCTCCCGCTACGACGCCGAAGAGCTGCGCGTAGAACTGCACACGCGGGTTGCCGCCGAGCAGCCAGCCCGTCTTGAGCGTGGTCAGCAGGTCCGCTGCGTGCAGACCGATGCCGCCGGTCACGTTGGCGCTCATGATGTTGCCCGCGAGGTTGCCCGGCACGAGCGCTCCGAACACGCCCTGCGTCACGGGCCCGAGCGCCTTGGTCGGAGTGACGTCGGTGTCGCCGGTGACGCGCGCCGCGATGAAGCCCATCACGACCGCGAGCGGCACGGCGATCACGCCCGCCCACCAAGGAATCGCGAACAGGTAGCCCATCAGGAACACCACGACCGGCGCGAGCACGAGGAAGCCCGCGGGGAACCACCAGGCGGGGCACTCGACTTCGTCCATCGGATCCTGCGCGCCACCGCCGCGGCCGAAGATGCGCGCCAGTCCGCTGAACGAGCGCACGACGCTGCGCCAGTCGAACAGGAACGACGCGAGTCCCGAGGCGACCAGCATCGACGCGCCCGGCCACACGGTCCACTCGACGATCTTCTTGTACGAGACGGTCGTGATGACGCCGTCGGCGACGAGCGACGGCGCGAGCACGCCGTAGGTCAGCACGCTGCCCAAGAGCAGCGACCACGCCGTGCGGAAGCTCATCAGTGCGCCCGCACCGAGCAGCACGACCTCGCTCTTGAGCTCCAGCGTCCACTCGGCCGCCTTGCGCCCGGCGATCGAGAATCCCAGCGGGATCTTGGCCGGCACGTTGAACGGCATCCACGCCAGCTTGGCCTCGCGGAACCACGTCAGCAGCGCGGCTCCGGCCGCCGCGATCGCCAGCGCGCGCGCCTTGAGCGCACCCTCGCCTGCGTTGCCACCGTGCAGCGTCTCGAGCGTCTCCGCCGTCGCGGTGCCGGTCGGGAACGCGAGCTGCTCCTTGTTGATCAGCTGGCGCTTGATCGGGATCGCCGCGAACACGCCGAGCGCCGCGATCAGCGCGAACCAGCCGATCATCGGCAGCGTCTCCGGACGCTGCAGCCCCTGGTGCGTCACCACCATCATCAAGAGCGCGCCGTAGGCCGCCATGTTGCCGCCGCCGGTCATGTAGCCCGCTCCCGACGCGACCGTCGTGAGCGCGTTGTTCTCGAGCGCCGTGAGTGGCTCCTTCACCACGCGCAGCGCCTGCAGGCCGCGGAAGAGCGAGAAGGCGAGGATGCCCGCGGTGATCGTCACCCCCATCGACCAGCCCGTCTTGAAGAACACGTACAGGTTCGAGAGGCACATCACGCAGCCGAGCAGCATGCCCACGATCACGGCGCGCACCGTGAGCTGCGGCACGCCCTGCTTGCGGATGTTGCGCAGCCAGTTCGCCTCGGGATCGAGCGTGTCGGTGTCGTGCATGGCGGTGTCGAGGGGGCCTGCGGGGCGGGAACGACGGGGCGCGAGCCTACGCCAGCGTCCGGCGGCCCGCCACGCGCGAGCCCCCCGTTTGCGGCCACCGTGGTACCCTCTCTCACTTCCTGCCTCGCACCCCAGTTCGCTCCAGCCCCGCGCTCCCCCCGATGAACGCCCTCCGCACTGCGCTGCTCCTCGCCGCCCTGCCGCTCCCCGCCCTCGCTGGCACCCGCTACGTCGACGCGGGACTCACGACGGGCCTCAACAACGGCACGACCTGGGCCGACGCTCACCGCGGGCCCCAGGGCCTGCAGGCCGCGCTGGCGGCCTCCGTCGCCGGTGACGAGATCTGGGTCGCCGATGGCCTCTACACCCCGAGCGCCGGCACGCGCACGGTGTCGTTCCAGCTCAAGAACGGCGTGACCGTCTACGGTGGCTTCGCCGGTGGCGAGGCGAGCGTCGCGCAGCGCAACCCGCTGCTCAACGTCGCGATCCTCTCGGGCGACCTCGCGGGCAACGACACGAGCCTCGTCTTCACGGACAACAGCTACCACGTCCTCAACGGCAACAACACCAACTCGACCGCGGTGATCGACGGCTTCACGGTCACCGGCGGCAACGCCAACGGCGCAGCCAACGACGACCGCGGTGGCGGCATCCTGTGCACCATCGGCGCCGGACCGACCGTGCGGCGCTGCCTGTTCATTGCCAACCGCTGCACCTTCGGCGGCGGCGCGGGCTACCTCAACTCGACGAGCCCGACGTTCACGGACTGCACCTTCGATTCGAACCAGGGCGGCTCCTACGGCGGCGCCTTCGACATGGCGACGAGCGTCGGCGCGACCTTCGACCGCTGCATCTTCCGCAACAACCGCGCGTCGCGCGCCGGCGGCATCGAGATCTTCGGCTCGAGCCCGGTCAAGGTCTACAACTCGCTCTTCGTCGGCAACCAGTGCACGGGCGTCGGCGGCGGCGGCGCGATCTACGTGTCGAGCTCGGCAGCGCAGATCCGCAACTGCACGATCGTCGGCAACAGCGCGACCGCCACGGCCTCGGGCGGCCTGCTCGTGACCGGCGGCTCTCCGACCGTTTCGAACTGCATCTTCGCCGGCAACACGGGCACCTCCGGCGTGACCGTCGGCGCGCAGGTGAGCGCGGGCGTCGCCGTGACCTACACGATGATGCCGTTCGCGTACGCCGGTGCCGGCAACATCAACGCCACCCCGACGTTCGCGCCCTGCGGCCTGCCCCCCTATCGGCTCGCTGCCGGCAGCGCGGGCGTGGACGCGGGCAACAACGCGGGCCTGCCCGCTGGCACGGCCGCGGACCTCGGCGGCTTCCCGCGCTTCATCGACGTCCCCACGGTCGCCAACACGGGTGCTGGCACGGCTCCGATCGTCGACATGGGCTGCTTCGAGACGGACGTCGACTGCAACGGCAACGGCAACCCCGATCCCTGCGACATCGCCAGCGGCACTTCGCTCGACGTCAATGCCAACCGCATTCCCGACGAGTGCGAGTGCCAGGGCGGCGTGACGCCGACGACCTACTGCGTCTCAAAGCTCAACTCGCTCTTCTGCACGCCGACGATCGGCTTCTCGGGCTACGCGAGCGCCTCCAACAACAATGCGTTCGTGATCACCGCCGCGAGCATCATCAACCAGAAGTCGGGCCTCCTGTTCTACGGCTACGCCTCGGCGGCGACCCCGTTCCTCGGCGGCACGCTGTGCATCGCGTCCCCGATCCGCCGCACCGCCACGCAGAGCTCCGGTGGCGCGGCCACGGGCTCGAGCTGCACGGGTGCCTACTCGTTCGACTTCAACGCCTACATCGCCAGCGGCGCCGACCCGCTGCTGCAGACCGTCGGCCAGACGGTGCGCGCGCAGTGGTGGAGCCGCGATCCGCAGGACCAGTACACGACGAGCCTCACCAACGCGGTCCAGTTCGCAATCTGCCAGTGAGCGAGCGCGAGCGGCCCGAGCGAACGGCCCAGCCGGTCGAGCGCGGCGAGACGAACTCGTCGCGCGAGGCCGGAGTGCGCCCCGACGCCGCGCCTATGTCGCTGCCTGTGCTGCGCATCGCGAAGCTCGGCCACGACCTCGACGAGTCGGGTGGGCACTGAGCCATGCGCACGGCGGTCGTGCTCAATCAGGACCAGATGGGCCACGGGGATCGCGCGCTGGGACAGCGCATCCTCGGGACCTTCCTGCGCAAGGCGATCGCGCTGCGCGACCTCGACGCGATCGTGATGTTCAACTCGGGGGTGCGGCTCGTCGCGGCCGACTCTCCGGTGCTGGCGGAGCTCACG
>CAITGX010000225.1 GCA_903892045.1 uncultured Planctomycetota bacterium
CCCGCCTGCATGCTCGAGATCTGGTACGGCGTGAGCCCGTTGCCGCCGTACAGCCGCCCTTGGGCCTCGAGGTAGAGGACCGCGTCCGGTGCCCAGTAGTTGCCTCCGGTGAGGTCGTGCTTGGGGATGTCCGAGCGCTGCGGGGTACTGAACAGGCTGCAGCCGTAGCCTTGGACCGGCGACATATGGCAGGTCTGGCAGGTGAAGCTGCGCGGCGTGCCGTCCTCGTAGTCCCCCGTGGGCGTCGACTGCAGCGCGAGCCGGTAGGCCCGCGCGATCGAGCCCTTGCGCAGGTCGATCGGCAGCGCGTCGAAGTCCGCCACGCGCAGGGTCTCGAAGGCGCTGGCGACGTGCTCGCTGTACGTGCGCTCGACGATGCCCCACTTGTGCGGGGCGTTCTGCATGGCGGCCTTCTGCTGCAGCGGACCACCGAGCGTGCCGTCAAACGTACCCGCGGCGAGCGGCGCGAAGGCGCCATTGCCCGGAGCGAGGTCGCCCGTGACGGGGTTCGAGACGTCGTGGCACGTGCCGCACAGCTCCGACTTGCGGTGGAACTGCGACTGCGCCCAGGCGTGGAAGGCGGCCGGGTCGCTGTAGGGACCGAGGCGCTCGAAGCCTCCGTAGAGCACCGCCTGTCCGCTGCCGCGATACCCCTCGGCCGGGTTGCCGCCGTCGTTCGCCTTGAAGGGCGGATAGTGCTCCCCGAGGATCTCGCTGTCGTCGGGGTTGGTGAGCTTGTGGCAGAACTCGCAGCTCACGCCGTCGAAGTCGTCGCCCACGAGGGCCGAGCCGTCGGTGGGCTGGGAGCGGCCGTCGTACCAGCCCGAGGGCGTGTGGCAACGCAGGCACAGGTCGCCCGAGCCGCCGAAGTCCTGCTCGGCGATCGGCAGCGCGGCCCAGAACATCGGGTCGCGGCTGGCGTGCGCCATCATGCTGCCCGACCACGTCTCGTAGGGGCTGACCTCGGGGTCGTACTGCCCGTGGCACATCTCGCAGTTGGAGCTCGGGTCGAAGGTCGACACCTGCAGCTCCTGGGTGCCGGGCATGCGCACCTCGTTGGGGACCGTGGTCGCCAGCGAGGCGCTGAGCAGGGTGGCCGAGCCGAGCGCGAGCACGGGCACGGCGACGCGGAACGAGCGGGAGGACCGCCAGAGGTTGGTGAGGCTCATGAAGCGCAAGTCTTGGGAGAAGGCGAGCCTCTGGATCGTATGCGGCGACCCCGAAACTCGTCAGTCGTCACAGGAGGTAGCGCGAAAGTCTTTCGCGGTTTCCTGAGCACGTTGGGGACGATCGGGCGTCTTCGCGAGTTCCGGAAGCCGGACCCGGCGCTCGCGGCGAAGCCAGAGCCCGGAAAATGGGCCCCTTTCCGACCCAAACGCCGGAAACGGCTGCTCGGGACGCCAGTGGGGGCGCAGCGGGCCCCGATCGACCCGCCAGCGGCGCTGCATGTGGCCCGTTCGCCTCCCGCCCGCGCGTGCGGCGTCCGCGCTGGCCTACAATGACGGCTTCGCGCGCTCCCGCCGAGGGACCGCCGAACGCTCCCGCCCGAAAGCCGCCTCCATGACGATCAGCCCCATCCCGGAAATTCTCGACGAGCTCCGCCGCGGTCGCATGGTGATCCTCGTCGACGACCCCGGCCGCGAGAACGAGGGCGACATCGCCTGCCTCGCCGAGTTCGTCACGCCGGAGATGGTCAACTTCATGGCGCGCGAGGCGCGCGGCCTGATCTGCATGCCGATGTCGGGCGAGCTGTGCGACCAGCTCGGGCTCGAGATGCAGGTGCAGGACAACAAGAGCCGCATGGGCACGGGCTTCACGGTCTCGATCGAAGCCGCGAGCGGCGTGACCACGGGCATCAGCGCCGCCGACCGCGCGCACACGATCCGCACCGCGGCCGCGAGCGGCGCGAAGGCGAGCGACCTCGTCAGCCCCGGCCACATCTTCCCGCTGCGCGCGCGCGACGGTGGCGTGCTCGTGCGCGGCGGCCAGACCGAGGGCATGGTCGACCTCGCGCGGCTGTGCGGGGCGCGGCCCGCGGGCGTGATCTGCGAGATCATGAACGACGACGGCACGATGGCGCGCATGCCGGAGCTCGAGACCTTCGCGAAGAAGCACGGCCTCAAGATCTGCACCATCGCCGACCTGATCGCGTGGCGCCGCCAGCACGAGCGCCTGATCGAGCCGCTGCAGATGGACCTGCCCATGCCCACGCGCTACGGCACGTTCATGGCGCACATGTTCCGCTCCAAGATCGACGGCAAGGAGCACGTCGCGCTCACCGTCGGCATGCCCGGCCCCGGCCTCGACGGCCCGCGCGCGGAGGTCGACGGCCCCGTGACGGTGCGCGTGCACTCCGAGTGCCTCACGGGCGACGTGTTCCACTCGTTGCGCTGCGACTGCGGGCCGCAGCTCGACAAGGCGCTCGAGATCCTCGGGCGCGAGCCGCGCGGCGTGCTCGTCTACATGCGACAGGAAGGCCGCGGCATCGGGCTCGAGAACAAGCTCAAGGCCTATCGCCTGCAGGACCAGGGGCTCGACACCGTCGAGGCCAACGCTGCGCTCGGCTTTCCCGCCGACCTGCGCGAGTACGGACTCGGCGCGCAGATCCTGCGCTACCTCGGCGTGCGCCAGATGCGCCTCTTGACCAACAACCCCAAGAAGATCGCCGGTCTCGCGGGCTACGGGCTCGAGCTCGTCGACCAGGTACCGCTCTCGACCACGCCGAACCCGTCGAACACCAAGTACCTGCGCACCAAGCGCGAGAAGCTCGGCCACCTGCTCCCGCCGGACCTCGGCTGAGAGCAGCGCGCCGCACCGGCGCTCGATTTCTCAGCGGCCGCCGCGCACGCCCGGCCCGCGGGCGGGACCGAGGCGTTGTTCGGAGGTCGGCAGCTCGAGCAGCTTGGGGTCGAGCTTGGCGAGCGCGGCCTTGAGCTCGGCGAGCAGGTCCTCGCGCTTGGACTCGATGAGCTTGGCCTCGAGCATGCGCGCGGTGTCGGCGGGCGTCAGGTTGAGGCCGTCGGGCGTGGCGGCGGAGTCGGCGCGGCGCGCGAAGCTCTCGAGCAGCAGGGCGGTCGAGGTGTCGAGCTCGCCGCGCTCGAGCGCGATGCGCGACTTGCCCGCGAGCGCGAGCGCCACGAAGTGGTCGCACAGGTCGCGACCGGTCGGCACGTCGGTTGAGTAGCGCGCATAGTGCGCGATGCCCGCGTCGTAGGCCGCGAGCGCGTCGTCGAGCCGCGAGCGGCGGCGGAAGTGCTCCGCGGCGACGAGCGCGGCGTAGCCCGCGAACCAGCGCACCTGCGGGCTCGACTCAGGCTTCGCGAGCAGCTCGTCATAGGCCGCGAGCAGCCCCGCGGGGCCCTTGTCCCACAGCAGCCGCGAGCGCAGCCGATCGTGCAGCAGCGGCGAGTCGGGGAAGCGCGCGAGAGCGCCGTCGAGCACGGCGTTGGCGCGCGGGCTCGCGCCGAGCCAGCGCAGGAAGTCGTGGTAGCTGACGAGGTTCTCGTCGGTCGCGAGCGGGTGCTCGGAGAGCGTGGCATAGGCTGCGTTGACGTCGGCCATCCACTCCGGCGGCCACTGCGTGCGCTCGCGGTAGGCCTTGCGGATCGCGAGCTGGCGCGAGAGCGCGAACATCGCGAGCACGCGCACCTTCACGTCTTCCGTCGGACCCGCTTCGCCCGCGGGCGTGGTGAGCATGCCGCCCTCGACGGCGGCGACGGCGCGGTCGAGCGCCGTGTCGCGCTCGCCGAGACGATCCGCGGCGGCCGCGAGC
>CAITGX010000226.1 GCA_903892045.1 uncultured Planctomycetota bacterium
GCGCGGTGGGCGCGTCGTCGCGGTCGGCACGACGAGCGTGCGCGTGCTCGAGAGCTGCGCGGCGGCCACGGGGCGACTTGTCGCGGGTCGCGGCGAGACGCGGCTCTTCCTCGTGCCTGGCGCGCCGTTCCATGTCGTCGACGTGCTGATGACCAACTTCCACCTGCCGAAGAGCACGCTGCTGATGCTCGTGAGCGCGTTCGCCGGGCGCGAGCGCATGCTGCGGCTGTACGGGGAGGCGGTCGAGCGCGAGTACCGCTTCTTCAGCTACGGCGACGCGATGCTGCTCGTGCGCCGTCCGCGCTGAGGGCTCACTCGTCGAGCGCGGCCAGCGACTCGCGCAGCGCGCGCGCGGCAGCCGCGGGATCTGGCGCGCAGAGAATGGCCGACGAGACCGCCGCACGCCCGATCTCGGCGAGATCCGCCGCCTGCGCGAGGCCGATGCCACCGATCGGGAACACGGGCACGGGCGCGGCCTGGCTCGCGACCCACGCGGCCTCGGGCCCGAGCCCGCGCGCGTAGCCCTTGGTCGCGGTGGCGTGGATCGGGCCGAATCCGAGGTAGTCGAGCGGCTCGTCGCAGGCCGCGATCACTTGCGCCGCGGTGTGGGTCGAGAGCCCCACGAGCGCCTCCGTACCGAGCAGCTCGCGCGCGACGCGCGGCGGCGCGTCATCGGTCCCGAGGTGCACGCCGGCTACACCGCGCTCGAGCAGCGTGCGGGCGACATCGACGCGATCGTTGACGATCACTAGCGCCTCGCAGCCCGAGCGCTCGACCACGGCGAGCACGCGCTCGGTCCACTCCAGCGTCTCGCGCGCATCGCTGCGCGCGTCGAGGCCGGAGCTCTTGGGGCGCACCTGCACGAGGTCGACGAACGGCAGCGCGGCCGCGAGCACCTCCAGCGGATCGCGGTCCGTCACCAGTCCGGGCGTGAAGACGAGGTACAGCCGGGCCGCGGCCAGCCTGCGGCGCAGTTCGATGGCGTCGTGCACGCGCGGCAGCGTAACGGTTGGCGCAGCGCCCGGCGAAGCCGCGCATCTCGCGGGAGCGTGGCCTATCCTTGAGCCATGCCCTGTGCCGCGTTCCTCGCCCTGCTGGCCCAGTCGACGCCGTTCGTGCTCGACCCCGCGGCCCTGCCCGGCGTGCGCACGACGTGCGGTGCGCGCGACAAGCGCTTCATCGTCGAGGTCGACGGCGGCGGTCTCGCGCTCGCGGACTTCGACGGCGACGGCGACCTCGATCTCGTCGTGGTCGATGGCTCGACGCTCGAGCGCGTGCAGAAAGGCGAGCCGGGCCTTCCGACGCGGCTCTTCCTGAACGACGGCAGCGGTCGCTTCGCGCCAGCCCCCGAGGCGTGGTCGATCCCGCCTTCGCGCTGGGGCATGGGTTGCGCGGTGGGCGACGTCGACGGCGATGGTTGGCTCGACCTGTACGTGACGCACTGGGGACGCGACCAGCTGCTGCGCAATCGCGAGGGCAAGGGCTTCGAGGCGCGCGAGCTCGCGTGCCTCGCCGGCGAGGAGCGCTGGGGCACGAGCGCGGCGTTTCTCGACTTCGATCGCGACGGTGCGCTCGACCTCGCGGTCCTCAACTACCTGACCTTCGAGCTGGGCAAGGTTCCGCCGCCCGGCGGCGACTGTCGCTGGAAGGGGCACGACGTGATGTGCGGTCCGCAGGGGCTCGCGGCAGAGCACGACTGGCTGCTGCGCAACCAGGGCGACGGTACGTTCAGCGATGCGACCGCGGCGGCGAAGTTTGCGCCCGCGAGCGCGGCCTTCGCGCTCGGCTGCGTCACGCTCGACTACGACCTCGACGGCGACACGGACCTGTACGTCGCCAACGACTCGACGCCGAACTTCCTGTGGGAGAACCAAGGCGACGGCACGTTCCGCGAGGTGGGGCTGCAGCGCGGCGTGAGCCACGACATGAACGGCAAGGAGCAGGCCGGCATGGGCATCGCGGTCGGAGACATCGACGGCGATCGGCGCGAGGACCTGCTCGTGACGAACTTCTCCGGCGAGAACAACGCGCTGTACATGTCGCGCGGTGCGCGCGGCTTCGTCGAGCGCTCGGGGCCGGCGGGCATCGGCGGGCCGAGCATCGCGCGGCTCGGCTGGGGCACCGCGCTCGCGGACTTCGACCTCGACGGACGGCTCGACGGGTTCGCGCTGAACGGCCACGTGTATCCGCAGGCGGACAGTCCCGGCACCGACACGAGCTACGCGCAGCCCGCGGACTTCTACCGCGGCTTGCCGGAAGGCCGCTTCGCGGTCGAGCCACTCGTGGACGGCGCACCGCGCGTGCTGCGCGCCTCGACGGTCGGGGACATCGATGGCGATGGCGATCTCGATCTCGTCGCGCTCGAGCTCGACGGGGAGGTGCTGGTGCTGCGCAATCGCGCGCGGACGCCGGCGAGCGAGGCGGGACCCCAGTGGTTGCGCGTCGAGCTGCGCTCGCCGGGGAAGAATCGGTTCGCGCTCGGTGCGCGCGTGAGCGCGAAGTGGGTCGGTGGTCAGCGCGCCGTCGAGGTGCGCACGAGCGGTGGGTACCAGTCGAGCGTGCCGCCGGAGGTGCACTTCGGGCTCGGCGCGGCGACGAAGGTCGAGCGGCTGGAGGTGCTCTGGCCCTCGGGGCGCACGAGCACGCTCGAGAACGTCGAGGGGAACCGCGTGCTGCGCATCGAGGAGCCGCGCTCGTGAAGCTCGCGCTCGTCCTGTGGGCGGCGCTCGCGCTCGCGCTGTCGAGCTCGGCGCAGTCGAATGAGGAGCGCGCGGCTGCGCTGACCTTCGATCCGGCGCGGCTGCCGCGCGCGGCGGAAGGACACTGGAGTGCGTGGAAGCCGAGCGACGAGCTGCCGCTCTCGGTGCGCGACTCGATGGGCGTGGCGCTCGCGGCTTATCGGGAGAGCGACTACGCGGCGGCGCTGGTTCACTTGCACGGCGTGCTCGCGCGCGAACCCGACTTTCCCGCGGCGCTCTACCAGCTCGGAGTCACGCACTTCCGCCTGCGACGCTACGGAGACGGGGCGAAGGCCTTCGAGCGCTTCCTCGCGGCGGCGCCCGGCGAGCTCGGGGCCACGCAGGGCCTTGCGCACTGCTACTACTCGCTCGGGGACTACCCGCGGGCGCAGGCTCACTACGAGCGCGTGCTGGCGGTCGCGGCGGCGAGTGCCGAGGCGTGGCGCGGGCTCGGGCTCGCGCTGCTGCGACAGGGCGATGCCCAGGGCGGGCTCGCGCGGCTCGATCGCGCGCTCGAGCTCAAGCCGGACCATGCGGACGCGCTCGCGTGGCGTGCGCAGGCCCTGTTCGACCTCGGTCGACCGGGCGAGGCGCTCGTACCGCTGCTGCGCTCCATCGAGCTCGCGCCGCACGAGCCGCGGCCGTGGTTCCTACTGGCGCAGGTGCAGTCGGAGCTCGGGCGCGAGGAGGAGGCCGAGCGCGCGCGGACGCAGTTCCGCGAGCTCGGCGCCCTCGAGCAGGAAGTGCGCGCGCAGGAGGGACTCCTGCTCTACGACCCGCGCGCGATCGAGCCGCTCGTGCGGCTCCTGAAGCTCCACCGCGCTTCGCGCAACTCCGGCGAGCTGCGCGACACCCTCGCTCGGGCGCTGCGCATCACGCCGCTGCCGCTCGAGCTCGCGGTCGAGGCGCTCGACTCGGCGGACGCGCTCGGGCAACGCGACGTCGCTGTGCGGCTCGCTGCCGACCTCGAGCAGCGCTTCTCGAACACGCGCGCCGCCTGGGAGTGCTTGGCGCGGCACTTCGCGGTCGTCGGCGACGCGGCGCGCGCGCGGCAGGCGCGCGAGCGGGCCGCGCAGCTCTGAGCGTTGGGGCCCCGTAGAAAGAGCTCCGCCGCGGACCCGGCGGGAGCTCGGGTGCGCGGCGGAGCAGGGGGGCGTCGGTTCGAAGGCGAGCGCTCAGGCCGTTTTCTTGTTCTGGCCCTTGCGGGGGCGACCGCCCTTGGGCTTGCGCTCCTGAATCTTGTCGTGGAAGTGCTTCCAGTCGGACTCGGAGAAGAGCCGCACTTCCTGGCCGCAGTCGGCGCAGTAGCTGCGCTCGAGGCTCATCAGGTAGGGGACGTAGCGGTTGCAGTGGGCGCAGAACTTGCGGTCGCTGTAGAAGTCGTTGAGTTCCATGGTGTTCGCCTCGCTGTCGTCTCGGGTTCGTCGGTGGGAGTGCTCGGTGTTCGCCATCCGAGGAAGCAAGCGGCTGGCCAAGCTCCGAAAATGCCGCGACGTGTGTTCACAAGTCCTTTTGAGGAAGGCGTTTGCGATTCAAGTCCGCTGTCAGGGGAGAGCCGGAAGGCGCCCTCCGAGCGTCGAGGAATCTCGACACCTGCGCGTCCACGCAGGCCGCGCACAGCGGCTCTAGGCGGGGTTCGAGCCGCCGGTTGGCTGGGCGTCAGAACGCAAGTGCTTGTCCATGCGTCACTTGCGACATCCGCTCTGGGCACGTCGCGCTATCTCGACGGCCTTCGGCCGAGCGTCGCATGCGCGCGACGGGTGCTCAGCGACCTTCGGACAGGGTCCGCTCCATCCCGGATCGGGCGAGCGGGTCGGTCTCCGCGCGCAGGGCGCGCTCCACGGCGTCTGAACGAGAGTACCCCGCGGCGAGCGCCCAGGCGGCGGCTTCGCGCACGAGCGCGGAAGCGTCGAAGCTCAGCGCCTCGAGCAGCACCTGCTCGCCCTCGCTCGTCGGCGCGTTGCCGAGCACGATCGCGGCGTTGCGCGCCAGCCCCTCGCGTCCAGCGCGCTGCAGCGGCGAGCCGGCCAGAGCGGAGGCGACCTCGGCCTCGTCGCGCCAGCCGATCCAGCGCTCGACACCGCGCTCGAACGCGGGCTGCAGACCGAAGCGCGCGCCGAGGTCTGGGGCCTTCGAGCCCCACGGACAGACCTCCGAGCACACGTCGCAGCCGAAGGCCCAGGCCCCGACCGCGCGCCGCAGCTCGTGGGGGATCGGGCCGCGGTTCTCGATCGTCTGGTAGCTGATGCAGCGCCCGGCGTCGACGCGGCCGGGGGCCACGATCGCCTGCGTCGGACAGGCGTCGAGGCAGGCGGTGCACGTGCCGCAGGAGCCAGCTGGCGGGCTCGGCGGAGCCGC
>CAITGX010000227.1 GCA_903892045.1 uncultured Planctomycetota bacterium
CCCGGAGACGCGCGCGCGATGTTCCGCGCGACGCGCATCGCTCCGGACTATCCCGGTGTCGCCGCACTCGCGAAGCCGGCCGCGCCGAGCGAGCCCGCGAAGCAGGTCGAGACGGCTCCGGCCGCTCCGCAGACCCCGAGCAGCGGTCGCGTGCTCTTCGAGGGCGAGAAGCCCGAGCCGAAGCCGCTCGCGATCGACGCCGCGAAGTCGGAGGGCTGTGGCAGCGTCGACACGCAGGACCAGAGCATGCTGATCGGCGCGGATGGCGGCATCGCGAACGTCGTGGTGACCGTGGAGCTCGCCGGCGCGACCGTGAAGCCGCTCGAGAAGCCGATGGTGCTCGACCAGAAGACCTGCCGCTTCGAGCCGCACGTCACGGTCGTTCCCGTGGGCACCACGGTCGAGTACAGGAACTCCGACGCGATCTCGCACAACGTCCACAGCTATCCCTCGAAGAACGAGGGCCTGAACAAGATGGTGGGCGCGGGCGCCGCCGAGGTTCAGAAGCTCGACAAGGAAGACCGCATCGAGATCAAGTGCGACATCCACCCGTGGATGAACTCGTGGCTCGTCGTCGCGAACACGAATCACTTCGCGGTGACGGGCTCGGACGGCTCGTTCACGCTCGCAGGCCTGCCGCCGGGCGAGCACAAGGCGCGCTTCTGGCACGAGAAGCTCGGCAAGGCCGAAGCGACGCTCGTGGTCGACGCCGCGGGCAACGTCACTCCGATCGAGGTGAAGCTCGGGCTCGAGAAGAAGGGCGGCGGCCGCAAGCGCTGATTCCCCGGCATTCGCTGCGATTCGAGGCGCGCGGGCTCGTCGGCGAGCTCCCGCGCCTCGCGCGCTTTCAGACCAGCGCGGGCGCGTTCGAGGTTTTGCGACTCGCGCTACTCCAGCGAGCGCCGGCTTTGGTGGCTTGTCGGCTAGGTGCATGACACGCCATGAAACTTCGCGTGCTCAACGAAGCTCTGCACGGGCTTGCACCGACCTCGTTCTCGTAGAAGACAGCTTCGTGTGGATGGCGCGTTCCGAAGCGCGCCATGGGACGTGGTGCGGAGACGATGCACACGTATCTTCGGGATGCCCGTCCTGCATCCAATCACGGCTTCTTTTCGCCGAACGAGCAAGCGCCGCGCGCCGCGCCGAACCTGCGCAAGGGCACTGAAGTTCGGGCGCTTCTCCGCATCTTGTCCACTCTATCCGAGCAGGTCCGAGGCTCTACGGTCCCTCCGCTACGAGCGCTCGAGCGGGAAGCAACTTTCCCGACACGAGCGCATGCCCGGCAGGGACTCGCGGACGTGCGTTTGTCCCGACGCCTGGCGCAACCCAAGTTCGAAACAGGAGCTCTCTCGTGAAACCTTCCCGTGTCCTGACTTCCTTCCTGCTCGCCCTGACCGCGACGGTGGCCTCTGCGCGGGCTCCGCTGGCGCCGTCGGCTCGCACCCAAAACGCCGTGCCAGGCGCACGCCCGTCTCTGGTGCCGCCCTCGGGCAACTCGAGCCTGCTTCCCACGGCCCTCGCGCCCGTCGTCACGGAGACCGGGTTGATCTCACTCTCGGTCGACGGCCTCGGCACGAGCGCCGCGGGCGGGACGATCCACGTCGACAAGCCGACCGGAGCGACGGTTCGCGGAGCTTACTTCGCTGCCGCGAGCACGGGGTTCCAGAACTACGCCATTCCCAACGGCGACATCACGCTGGCCGGGACGCCGATCTCGTGGGCCACGATCGTTGACAGCACGATCTCATCGAAGAGCCACTGGTCGGACGTGACTTCCATCGTGGCGCCCATCGTGAACGCCGCGCCCGCGGGCGTCATCGACCTGACCGTTACCGAGACACTGTCGAGCAGCATCGACGGATCCATTCTTGCGGTCATTTTCGACGACCCGAACCAGACGACCGTGAACACGGTGGTGCTGCTCTTCGGTGCGCAGAACATCGCAGGCGACACGTTCAACGTCGCCTTCGGCTCACCCTTGGACCTCACCGATCCGAACCTAGGGATCGCGCTCTCGCTCGGCATCTCCTTTGGCTACCAGAGCGAGTTCAGCGTGGATCAGGTCAACTTCGTCGACGTCAACGGCGTGCGCATGACGAGCTCGGCCGGCGGGCCGGATGACTCGCAGACCTCGCCCGTGAACGGCTCGCTTCTGACGGTCGGCGGCATCGGAGACGACATCGCCAACCCGCCGCCCTTTGCCCCGCCGAGCGGTCCCAATGCTCAACGCACGGACGATGAGCTGTACAACCTGCTGCCCTTTGTCAGCCATGGCGACACGACGCTGACCGTCTTCACCTTGAATCCTTCGAACGATGACAACATCTTCTTCGGTGCCCTCAGCGTCACCTCGGCCGTTGCCATCGTGGGCGAGGACATCCTGCTCGGACCCGTGAGCGCGGTGCGCCCCGTCGGCGACACTCACACGGTCTTCGCGACTCTGCAAGACGACAACGGCAGCCCGATCGTCGGTCGACTCGTGACGTTTGAAGTGACCGCCGGTCCGCACGCCGGCCTGACCGGCATCGCCACTTCGGATCTCACCGGCAATGCCTCCTTCTCCTTCGTCGGCGCTACGTGGGGCACGGACACGCTGGTCGCGCGCTTCACGGACAGCCAAGGGGCTACCGAGACCTCGAATTCCGTGAGCGTGAGCTGGTTCAGCGCGTTGCTGCTCTGTCCGCCCGATGTCTCGCAGGTCTGGAATGGTGGCATTCCTGCCGGTCAGGCCGACCCGTCGAATACCGGCATCGCGGCCTTCTCGACCAACTGCCCTAGCGCCGGTCCTGTGCTGACGTTCAACGACATCAGCATCGTGCAGAACACGCCGCAAAACCCCCATGCTCCGGAGGCGATCATCACGCGCCGCTGGCGGCTTACGGACAGCTGCGGTACGGACCTGAGCTGTGACCAGACGATCACGTTCCTGTCTCCCAGTGGCCTGACAGGCGCGATGACGCTCGACATCATGCCCGGCAATTGCCCCAACACGCTCGCTGTCACGGGTAGTGCGGCCAACCTGGGCTTCACGAACATCGCGCTGGCAGGCACGTGGCTGCACAGCGTGATCAACAATGTGGACCGCAACTCGCTCGTGCTGGAGCGCGCCGACGGCATCGGCCTGTCCGTGCCTGTCGGTCGGTTCGCGTTGTTCTTCCAGGATGTCACGCGGCCGTACTACGGGCCGGTGGGTGGCTGCAACTCCGCCGGTGGTGAGTTCTATGCCGACGCAGTCGTGCGTGTTCCCAATCGCTTGCTGGTGCAAGGCCTCGGCCTGAACGCGCTACCCAGCGGTACGCAGGCCCAGATTCGCCTGCGTGGCCGGCTCCTCGACGGAACCCAGATCTACGTGACGGACTTCATTCGAGCCCAGTAGCGGCCGGGAGTTCGCTGACTCCAGCCGTCGGGCCGGTGGGTTCCAAGGAACTCACCGGCTCGCTTGCTAGTGGAGCGGCCCATTTCGTCGAGTGATCCTCGCCGGACTTCCGGCTCGGCGTTCCGCGCTCTGTTCGCGCGATCCGCCGGTGAGTCGCCTCTCGCTGCGTGGGCACTTCAGACGAGCGCGGGCGCGTTCGAGGGCGTCGAGCGCAGCGTCGCCGCGAGCGCCGCGAGGCCGCGCTCGAGCTCCGCGCGCGTGCGCGGCGTCGAGAGGCACACGCGCACGGCGTGGGGGACCGTGCCGCGGCCGACGACGAACGCCTCGGCGCTCGACACCGCCGCGCCCGCGAGCTGCGCGCGCGCGACGAACTCGTTCGCAGTCCAGTGCTCCGGCAGCTCGAGCCACATGTGGCAGCACTCGCGGCCCGAAGGCGTGCGGATGTCGCCGAGGATGCGGCGTGCGAGGTCCTGACGGGCGCGCGCCTCGGCGCGCTTCTCCCCGGCGACGCGGCCTGCGACGCCCGAGTCGATCCAGCGCGTCGCGAGCTCCGTCACCAGCGGCGCTGCCGTCCAGCCGATCGCGGTCACGGCGCCGATCGCGCGCTCGAGCACGTCCTCGGAGCCGACGGGGGGCAGCAGGTAGCCGACGCGCAGGCCCGACGAGACGCTCTTCGACAGGCTCGTGAAGTAGTAGGTGCGCTCGGGCGCGAGGCTCGCGAGCGTCGGCGTGCCCGACGTGTCGACGAAGCCGTAGGTGTCGTCCTCGACGAGCGCGACGTCGTGGCGACGTGCGATCTCGACGAGTTCCTCGCGGCGCGCGCGCGTGAGCGTGACCGCGGTCGGGTTCTGCGAGGTCGGCTGCACGTACAGCGCGCGCACTTCCTTGCTCGCGCAAGCGGCCTCGAACTCGGCGGGCACGATGCCGTGCTCGTCGAGCTCGACCGGCTGCAGGCGCTGGCCCAGCAGGCGCGCGAGCGGCTTCAGGCCCGTGTAGGTGAGCGCCTCGGCGAGGATCACGTCGCCGGGCTGGCCGCAGGTGGCGAGCGCGACCGCGAGCGCGTGTTGGGCGCCGCCCGTGATCAGGATGCGCTCCGGAGTGCACTGCACGCCGCGCTCGGCCAGCCAGCGAGCACCCGCCGCGCGGTGCGCGGGCAAACCCTGCAGGTGGTATCCGGTGAAGAGTCCATCGAGGTCCGCGCGCGCCGCGAGCTCGGCCAGCGCTTCCGACCGCTCGGCGCTGGTCGGGCCGCCGCAGGGCAGGTTGAACGCGAGGTCGACGAGCCCCTCGGGGATCGACTCGGGCGGGGGAGTGGTCAGTCGCCCGCGGGCGGCCGGGTGGCGCACGAAGCTGCCCCGGCCAACCTCGCCGTCGATCAGGCCGCGGCGGGCAGCCTCCGCATAGGCGCGGGTGATCGTGCCGACGTTGCACTCCAGCCGCCGGGCGAGCGCCCGGTGGGTGGGCAGCCGGGTTCCCGGAGCGAGGCGCCCCTCCTGAATGTCCCGGTAGAGGGCCGTCGCGATGGTGACGTAGAGGGGCTCGTCGCCCTTCTCGATCTGCGGATGCCAGCTTGTCATCGGAGTGTCTCGTCTTTGGATCGTGACATTCCGCACCATAGAGCGGGACAAGTTGCCCCGTCCATACGGCGAGCGCCGAAATCCGCCCGATTCGCTCAGGGCGAGCCGCGCAGCACGAGGTTCTCGATGAAGAACTCCATCATGCGCTCGGTGTTCATGGCGGCATGGCCGACGTCGGGCCCGACCTGCAGGTCGAAGCTCTTCCCCGCCCGCTGCAAGGCCGCCACGAGCTGCATCGTGTTGTTGGGGTGCACGTTGTTGTCCGCGGTGCCGTAGAAGAGCATCAGCCGCCCTTTCAGGCTGGCCGCGAGCTTGACCGCGCTGCCCGCGTCGTAGCCCTCGGCGTTCACCTCGGGCGTGCGCATGTAGCGCTCGGTGTAGATCGTGTCGTAGTGGCGCCAGTCGGTGACCGCCGAGCACGCCACCGCGGCCGCGAAGGTGTCGGTGTGCCGCATGACCGCGAGCGCGGAGACGTAGCCACCGTAGGACGTGCCGAAGATGCCGACCTTCGAGCCGTCGACGTAGGGGCGCTGGGCGAGCTCCTTCACGCCCGCGGCCTGGTCGTCGATCTCGACCGTGCCCAGCTTGCGGTAAATCGCGTCGAGGAAGCGCTTGCCGCGGCCCGCCGCACTGCGCGAGTCGAGCGTGGCGTACAGGAAGCCGTACTCGGTGAGCCCGCTCGGCGTCGTGAAGGTCTCCCGCGCACCGTTGGTCGCCGGGCCAGCGTAGACGCTGACGAGCAGCGGGTACTTGCGCGCCGGATCGAAGTTGGACGGGAAGTGCAGCAGGCCGTGCAGGTCCGTCGTGCCGTCGCCAGCCTTGTAGGTGAAGAGCTCGACGCGGCGATAGCCAGCCTTGTCGAACTCGGTGAGATCGCTCGTCGCGAGCTCGCGCACCACCTTGCCCTCGCCATCGAGGAGTCGCGTCGCGGGCGGCGTCGCGTGCGCCTGAGCGACGTCGACGAAGTGCGCGCCATCGGGTGCGAGCGTCACCGCGTGGTTCAGCGTCGGCTCCGTGAGCCGCCGGTCGCCCTTCCCGTCGAGGCCCACGCGGTGCAGCTGCAGCTTCATGTGGTTGTCGCCGCTGCGCGCCATGTAGAAGAGCGTGTTCGCGCTCTCGTCGACGCGCACGACGCTCGCCACCTCGAACGGATGCGCGGTGACGGTCGCGAGCAACTTGCCGGAGAGCTCGTAGAGATAGAAGTTGCGGAATCCGGTGCGCTCCGAGGCCCACAGGAAGCGCTGGCCGTCCGCGAGCCACGTCATCGCCGGCGCGTTCTCCGTCCAGCTCTCCGGCCACTCCTCGCGCACGACCACGCGGCACGCACCGCTCGCGGGATCGGCGGCCACGAGCTCCATCACGTTTTGCCAGCGGTTCGTGCGGTGGAACAGGAGCTCGCGCGAATCCTTGGTCCACTCGACGCCATACACGTAGTGCCCGACCACGTCGTCGGTGAAGGCCGCGCCGCCGCGCGCGTCGACCTTGGTGATCGCGCCGCTCGTGAGGTCGAGCACGTGGAGCTCGGCCACCGGGTTGGGAGTGCCCGCCTTCGGGTAGGCCTCGATGTCCATCACGCTCTGCACCTTGGTCTGGTCGAGCTGCAGGTAGAAGTCCGCCACGCCGCTCTCGTCGAAGCGATAGAACGCGAGCTTCGCGCTGTCGGGCGACCACCACATCGCCGTGTTCTGGTCGAGCTCCTCGCCGTACACCCAGCTGCCGATCGCGTACTTCGTGCGCTTCGCCGCGTCGCCATCGGTCGTGATCGCGCGCTCGTTCGCGCCGCTCGCCTCGCGCAGCCACAGGTTGCGATCCTTGTGGAACGCCTCGAGCTTGCCGTCCGGCGACAGCGCGCTCGCGAACTGCCGCCCGCGCTCCGGCGCCGGCCCACGCCGCGCGCCCTGCTCGCCACGCTTCTCCTCGCGCGCCTCCTTCGGCACCTCGACCGGCTCCGCCGCCCCGAGCTCGTAGCGCAGCGTCTTGCCATCGCGCCGGAACTGCACGGCCTTGCCGCTCTCGTCCCACTCGACGCTGAGCGCGCCCGACTTCCACGCACCCGACGCCTTCTTCCCGGCCGCCTGATAGCGCTCATACCCCGGCATCGACTTCAGCCGATCCTGCCCGAGCGCGAGCGACGAGAACGAAACGAGCGCCGCGAGGGCGAGCGTACCGATGCGATGCGTCTTCATCGCCGCAGTGTAGCCGCGTCCAGCGCCCGCCGCGGGACGCGGTTGTCAGCGAGCGCTCTCGTAGCGACCGGATCGCACCGCGCTCGAGCGGCCCGCAGAACAAGCACCCGTCCGCGGACACTTCACACTTGTCGGGCCGTGCTCCGAGGCCACGCAGGCCGCCTCCGCCGCCTGTCCGTTGCGTTCCCAGCCGTGACAAGGAAACGCCGTGCCTTGCGCTTTGCCTTCTTCGGCGAGCTGCTAGGGCTGAACGGAGCGCGCCGCGCGCAGGCCGACGGGGTCGTTGCGGTAGTCGGGCGAGCTGGCGCCGCGGTTGGCGGAGCGACCTTCTGAGGCGGCTTGGAAGAATGCGCCTCCGCGATTCACGCGGTCGGTGCCTCCCTCCGGGTTCCTGCGCGGGTCCTGCGCATCCGCGGACGGATAGTCGGTGTACTTGTCGAAGCACCACTCCCACACGTTGCCGCACATGTCGTGCAGCCCGAACGCGTTCGGCTGCGTGCGCCCGGCGGGAGCGTGGATCGCGTACCCGTCCTTGAACGCGGGCCACCATGCGGCGGACTCTTCCCAACCGCCGAACGAAACGTAGGTCTGGTCCGCGAGGTTCGCGCGCTGCGCCAGCGACTCCTTCGCGTTGCCCGACCACCACACGCTGTCCGTGCCGGCTCGGCAGGCGAACTCCCACTGCGCCTCGGTGGGGAGCTCGAGGCCGAGCTCGCGCGTGACGCGGTCGCTCGTCCACCAGTCGACGTGCTCCACGGGGTTCGTGGGACCGAGAGTGCCGTTGAAGCCTGATTGATAGATGGCCGGGTTGCCGCCCGTGAAGCGCGCCCACTGGCCCTGCGTCAGCTCGTACTTCGAGAGGAAGTAGGGACTCAGGGTCACGCGGTGCACCGGCGCCTCGTCACTGTCGGCGTTCGCGTCGAAGTTGCGACCGTTCGGGTCGATCTTCTGGGCGCCCATCCAGAACGAGCCACCGGGGATGAGCACGAGGACGATGCCCGTGCCCGCGGCCGCCGACTCGACGAGCTCGTGAGCGCCACTCTCCTGACGCACCAGCGAGCCATCCTGAGCGCGCCGAGGCTCCTCGCCGGACGCGACGTGCCAGAACTCCCACAAGCCCGACTGCGGGTCCGCGCCCAGCGGCAGCAGCCCTTCCTGCGGCGCGAGCGACTTTCCGCCGGGGAACACTGCGTCGCGATAGCGCTCGCTCTTCGCGATGGCTTCGAGAGCCTCGCGCCAGCGACGCTGCGCCTCCGGGCCCGTCACGGTCCGCTCTCGCACCGACTGGGCGAACACATGGCGCTTGGCGACGCCCCAGCCGAAGGGCTCGGCGACGACGTCGTGCAGGAGGCCCGACCGCGGGTCCGCGAACTGTTCGATGCTCTCGACCAGCTTGCGCAGCTGGCGGTCCCACCAGAGCTTGTCGGGATCGGTGTAGTCATACGTGCGGCGCTCCTGAATCCGCTCGGAGAGCGAAGCCACCTCGACGGCGAGCGCGTCCCGTTCTTGTCGCAGCTTCCCGCTCTTGTCTCCTTGCCACACCTTCACGGACTTCTGCAGGTCGTTGGCGGACGGCTTCAGCGCCTCGCCACCCGGCTCAGCGAGCGCCGTCTTCATCTCCGCGAGCGCCTCGTCGAGCCTTCCGTTGCGGTACAGCGCCCACGCGTACGTGTCGCGAATTCCCGCGCGCTTGTTCGCGGCGGTCGCGGCCAGAGCCCGCCGTGCGAGCAGCATCGCACGCAGCTCCTGACCGAGGGCCGGCTGCCTGGGATCGACGAGCGACCATGCGAGCGCGTTCAGTGCATCGGCATCTGCGGGCAAGGACTCTTGCGCGAGCCCTGCTTCCACGTCGGACTCGCTCGGCCAAGGCTCGAGTCCGAGCATGCGCGAGACCCACAGGAGCTCGGCCGACTTCCTCGACCACTCCGCGAACTTCGGATGTGACTCGCGGTCCGCGCGGACCTGCTCCTCGGTGAGCGGCAGCGCATCCTTTCGGAGCTCCTCGAGGCGTGCCTTGTGCTCGGCGAGGCTCGGGCGCTTCTTGAGGCCGCGAGCAGTGTCCGCCGGACGCCCGCTGACCAGCTCGCGCGCCTTGCGCAGCCACTCTTCGTAGCGGGGCACCATCGTGCTGCTGGCAGGCCAAAGTGCACTCGCCTCCGCGACGAGATCGTCGTGGTCCTTCTGTGCCGAGAGCGCGAGCACGTCGTTCGCCGTCGCCAGTGCTTCATCGCGCGCACGCTGCGCTTGCGCCGCACTTTGAGCCGCCTCGGCGGCGTTGCGCTCGGCGAGCTCGAGGTTGTCCTTCGCTGCCGACTCGCCGCGCTCGGCGCGCCCGGCCTGATCGATGGCGTAAAACGCCACGCCGCTGATCACGACGAGCGCGGCCGCGCCGACACCCATGCCCACGCTCGGCGCCGGGTTGCGCTGCACC
>CAITGX010000228.1 GCA_903892045.1 uncultured Planctomycetota bacterium
GAAGCTCGCCGCAACAACGCCTGCGGCTGCAGGCTCGGCCCTGGGAAGGGAGCGGGAAAAGCACAGCGGGCGGCCCGTCAGGACCGCCCGCCGTGATGTGGACCTCACCGGCTCGCGCCGGTGGTTCCGCGATCGTTCAGATCACGGAACGTAGGTCATCTCGATGCCGTTCGACAGGTTCGTCGACTTGCCAGCCGGCGGGTCGCGGAACCACGCCTGAACCTGAGCGAGGCTACCCGCAGACCACGGGTTGCCGAGCGCCGTCGGGTTCGCGGCCTGGAAGGCGTTCCAGTTCAGCGTCAGCGTGCCGTCGCAGGCGGCGACCGTACCGCCGGAGTTCTGCGTCGTCGTGCGCTGCGTCGGAGCCTTCACGCACAGGAAGCTCGAGGTGTTCCACGCAGCCGCCTGACGGCCCGTGATCGAGTAGAAGATCAGGCCCGACTTCTGGCCTTCGACGTTGGTCACGTTGATCGTGCAGGCCGTCGCGGCCGTCACGCTCGGGTTCGCGGTGGCCGAGATCGTGGCGTTGCAGCCGTTCGTCGTCGTGCCCGCCGTGCAGTACTGGACCGGGAGCGCCGGGCCGGTATCGAAGCAGATCTTCCAGTCGTCGAGCACGCCCGAGTCACCGCCGACCCAGTCATAGATCGTCAGTTCCCAGTTGCCGCTGGACACCGGGATCGAGCCGAGCGGCGTGTTGTCGATGCCGTTCGTGCCCGTCGGCCACGCGGTCGCACCGAGGCCGAACCACTGGATGTAGTCGCCCGGCGGGATGTCGCCCGAGGCCGGGCAGACCGGCCAGACCGGCGCGGCTTCGTAGATCGAGTAGATGCCGAACAGGTCGCACGAGCCGTCCGGACGGCAGAGGATGTTGTGCGAGGTGCCGGCGGGGTTCTTCAGGACGACCTGGATGTCGTTGATCCAGGTGTGCTGGGTCGTGCTGAAGTTCAGCTCGACCTTGACGATCTTGGTCGCGCCCGGAGGCAGCGTGACGTTGTAGCTGCTGACGTACGGCGTGGCCGGGAACGTGGTCGGGAAGACCGGGCCACCGGTGCCGCCCGTGCCGCTCGCCGGGACCGGGCCCGTGAACGTGCCGTTGGCGACGCAGCTCGACGCCGGCGGAGCGCCGAGGTCGGTGTAGGTGCGCGCCGTGGCGTAGGAGCTGAACAGCGTGTTCGCGAGGTACTTCGCGCGGACGGTCCACACGTGGGCGCCCGGCGTCGAGGTCGTGAACGTGTAGCTGTTCGTCGTCACCGGGTAGACGGTGCCGTCGATGCTGACGTCGTAGCCCGAGGCCGTTGCAATGGCGTTCCACGTCATGGTGACCGTGGGGCCGAACACGAACGCGCCGTCCGCCGGGGTGGCGAGCGTCGGGATGATCGGTCCGAGGTCATTGAACGTGCGCGAGGCCGAGTAGGTTCCGACCAGCGGGATCGTCGACCAGTTCGCGCGCACCTTCCAGGTGTGCGTGCCGATGGCCGAGGTGTAGATGTAGCTGGTGGTCGTCGAGTTGAAGACCGTGCCATCGACGTCGATGTCGTAGCTCGTCGCACCGGCGACCGCGCCCCAGGTGAGGGTCACGACGGGGCCGTTGACGTTGGCGGCGTTCGCCGGAGCCGTCAGGGCCGGAACGGCCGTACCGGAGACCGTGAACGTGCGCGAGGCCGAGTAGGTGCCCGCACCCGCCGCGTTCTTCGCGCGCACGCGCCAGGTGTGCGCACCCACGCCAACCTGAGCGGGGAAGGGGCTGGCGTTCGAGTTGAACACCACGCCGTCGAGCTCGACGTCGTAGCCCGTGGCGCAGGCCACGGCGTTCCACGTCAGGTTGACGAACGGACCCGTCACGGTCGCGGCGTTGGCCGGCGCCGTCAGCGTGGGCAGCGCGGCCGGGGGAGCGGCCGGAACCGGCGGGGTGCCGAAGCAGATGTCCCAGCTCGTGATCGCGCCGACGTCACCGCCGACCCAGTCGTAGCCGATCAGGTTCCACGTTCCGGTGGCGGCCGGAATGTTCGACATGATCGTGTTGGTGATGCCGAGGTTGCCGCTCGGCCACGTGCCGAAGTTCTGGTCGTAGGTGCCCGAGGCGATCGGACCCGTGCAGGGCGTGACGAGCGCCGTGCCGCCGGTGCAGGGCGGAACGAAGGTGTAGTCGCCGCCGTAGTCGCAGCCGCCGCCCTGACGGTTGAAGATGTTGTACTTGTTGCCAGCGGGGTCCTGGAGGATCCACTGGACGTCGCCGACGTAGGTGTGCGTCGCGCCGACGAGCTTGACCGCCGTCACGTGCGTAGCGCCCGCGGGCACCGACGCGACGTTGAGCGGCGTGATCATCGGGAAGGAGGGAGCCACGGTCGGGTAGGTGCCGTTGCCGGTGCCCGAAGTGGGGACGAGGCCGCCGTTGGAGACGCCGATTTCGCAGCCGATCGTCTGCGCGTTGGCGCCCGCCGCGAGGGCCAGCGTCACGGCCGCGACGCCGAGGCTGCGCTGGAACAGGTTGTGGAAGGACATGGCGAGAGAGAGCTCCTGAGTTGCTCCGAGGGAGAGAAGTTGCCGTCGGCCTGAAAGTCGCGACGGAGTGGTCGCCGGAAAGGACCGCGGCCACTTCTGAAAAACATACCCCCGAAGCCAAAAGGCGGGGAGACGTAGCTAGGGACAAAATGGCCGCTTGGGCCTGAGGGGGCTCCCGGCGGCACCGGTGGCCGCTGGGCAACGATGCGGAAGAGGTCGGTCCGAAGGTTGGACGGAATTTCCTGCCCGAGGAACCCCTCGCGCTCGCTTGGGAGGTCGCCGTCCGCGCGGCTCCGGCCGGTGCCTAATCCTGCTTCCGGGCGAGGAGTCGCAGTCGTGGCCCGAGCCGGTCGCAGCGGAACAGCACGTCCAAGGACGGGGCCTCGGCGATGCCGAACATCTGCTCGGTGCGTCCTTGGGTGCGGAGGGAACTCTCCCGCTGGCGCTCCTCTGGCTCGTCGCCGAAGGGCGAGAGCAGCTCGACCTCGACCCCGCCCGCGCGCCAGCGCCTGAGCGCCGCCTCGAACTCCGGCCCGTGCGTGCGCAGCACGGCGGTGTTGAGCACAACGAAGTCGAAGTCCCACTCCCGTGGCTCAGCACTCTCGCGGGCGAGGTCACGGTCCCGCGCCACGTCGAAGCGCTCGTCCGAGAAGTCCCGCGTGCCGAGGCCGCGCTGGAAGCGCGTCCAGTCCGCAGTGCCGGCGAAGTCGAGCCGAGCGAGGGACTCGCGCGAGTAGAAGAACGGCAGTTCGAGGTTGAGGGACGAGATCAGAACCTTGCGATGGCCGTCGCTCGCGCGCTCGGAGATCCAGCGGGCGGCGAGCTCGAGCGTGTCCGGTCGCGAGCGTAGCTCGCCGAGCTTCCAGCAGGCGGCGACCGGCAGCGCCAGCAGCACGACGGCCATGGCCGCGAGCCACGCTCGGCGCGCGCCGAAGAGCGCGCGGCCCCAGAGCGCGAATCCCCATGCGGCCGCGACGGCGGCGAATGGCAGGAGCGGCAGAGCGAAGCGCTCGAAGGTCCCTCCGAAGAGCGCGAAGAAGCCGGCGTAGGGCACGACGAAGCTGAGGCAAACGAGCAGGTCCGCGCGCCGCTCGCGGTCCCACTCCACGTGCCGACGCAGGGCCGGAATCGCGACCGCCGCCAGCGCCGCGAGGACGCCGAGCAGGAGTACCGGTTCGTACAGCACCATCGCGCGGCCGAGCACCCACATCCCGAGGCCCGGCGTCGACGACCACCAGATCACGTGCCGCCCCGTGATCCCGCCCTGAGTGAACTCCGGGTCCGAATAGGCCCAGCGCAGCAGCGCTCCGACGACTGCCAGCGACGCGAGCAGCGCCAGCCCCTCCTGCCACCACGCACGCCGCTCGCGGCGCAGCAGCCATGCCAGTCCCCACGCGGGCAGCACGGCGAAGCCGCTCTGCAGGCTGGCTGCGCTCGCACCGAACCCGAGCGCCCCGGCGAGCTGGGCCACGAGCTTCGAGCGCCGCCGCGCCCACAGGATCGCGAGCACACCGAGCGCAATCACGCTCGAGAGCAGCCCGTGCGGGCGTTGTGTGCCCGAGAAGGTCACGTGCAGCAAGCTGGTCGCCAACAGCGCGGCGGCGAACAGCGCGCTCCAGCGTCCGACGAACCGCCGCGCGAGCGCATACGTCGCGATCACGGCCCCGAGCGAGAGCCACGCCGAGGTGCGGCGCAGGTGGACCCACGGCGCGCGTGCGAGCGCGAGCGCCCGATCGAGGCGGTCGAGCCCTTCGACGTCGGGCTCGCTGCGCGGCACCACGGCCATGGCCGCCGCCGGAAGCAGCGGGTAGTAGCCCGGCAGCGCCGGCGAGTCGCCCTCGGCCTCGGGCGGCGCGAGTCCCTCGATCTCGCCGCGCAGCATCGCGGTCTGGTTGCGCAGCACGTAGCCATCCGAGTACGTCCACTGCGGCAGCTGGTACTCGAGGCCGCGCGCGCGCAGCGCCCAGCCCGCGAGCACGAGCAAGGCCAGCGCGACCCAGGCGCCGCGTCGACCGAGCGACGCACGCCGGCGCACGGCAGCCGCTGGCTGCGACACGGCTTCCTGCGGGGGCACGTCGGATTGCATGGTGCGACGGGACGCGCTCTCTCGCGCACGAGCGTGCAGGGAGAAGCGCGTCTTTATGCTAGCCGCTCCGGCGGTGTCGCCCCATTCAAGGCGCCATCAAGGCCGCTGGACGACTGCGGAATGGCATGGCGTTGTGTCACCCGTCGCTCCGGGATCCGCGTTGTGAGCTATTCTGAAGGCTCGCAGGTACGGGCGACGAGACTCGCCGCGACCGCAAGTTCCCCGAAGGATTCGCTGTCCATGTCCACGTCCTCGCTCGCCCTCGGCCTCTTCGCCATCACAGGCTGCTGCGCTATTGCCCGGGCCGACTGGTCCAACCTCGGCGGCAATGCCGGTGCCAACGGACTCATGCCGACCAGCGGCCCCGCGACGGCTACGCAGGTCTGGGTGCGCAACGACTTGCCGGGCCTGATCGCGTGGGCGCCGGCGGTGGAGGGCGACCGCATGTTCGTCGTGCGCCAGACGCAGGCCCAGAACCCGGTGACGGGCCCCGGTGATTCCATCGTGCGCTGCCTGAGCCTCGCGACGGGCGCCACTCTGTGGAGCTTCGACTGTCCTTTCGCCGCGGGCGACTGGACCACGGTGGTCTACGGTGCGCGCGATGGTCGTGTGTATGTCGGCCGCGGCGGCAACGGCAGCTCGTCGTCCGCCCCGGTGTACTGCCTCAGCGCGCAGACTGGCGCGGTGCTGTGGACGAGCGCGAACGAGGTGGCCACGGGCTCCTACGACGGAGTCGTGTTCCTCGACGACGGCGATCCGGTGTTCACTTCCAACGTCGAGGTGCGGCGCATCGACGCGCTCACGGGCGCGACCGTGTGGGCGAGCGCGCGCACCTGCAGCGTGAGCGGCAGCTGCGGGCCCGCGCGCGACGGCGACGCGATCTACCTCGACGAGACCGCGCCGGGCGGGCAGGTGATCTCGCGCTTCAGCGCCACGACCGGCCAGCGCCAGTACTCGAGCCCGCTGATGCCGGGATTCCTGTGCCAAAACTCGCCGTTCTGCGCGCCCGGCGGGCTGGTGTTCTACCTGCGCACGCAGAACAGCGCGTCGGTCGACAAGTTCTACGCCTTCCGCGACACGGGCTCCGCGCTCGTGCTGCAGTGGAGCGAGCCCGCGCGGCACGAGTTCAACGCTCGGCATGCGATCACGCCCGACGGTGGGGTCACGATGCTCGGGCCCGACGGTCGCTTGCAGATCCGTGACCAGCTCACGGGCGCCCTGCGCGGCCAGTCGGCCTCGCCCGTGCTCGCCGCGAGTGGCTTCCAGTCCTCGATGACCTGCGTCGACCAGCAGGGACGCGTCTTCTACGGCAACGGTGGCGGCGGCAGCCCCGGCGACATCTTCGCGTTCCGGTCTCCGACGACGACAGCTGGCATGCTGCTCGAGTGGTCGCTGCCGGGCATCGCCGGGCTGAACCAGGGCGGGCCGGTGCTGGCCGCCGACGGCAGCCTGTTGGTCGCGCACACGACCGCGATTCGCCGCTACTTCGCGGCGACGCTCGTCAACTACTGCACCGCGGGCACCTCGACCGCGGGCTGTGTCGCGAGCCTCTCCGCCACGGGCCAGCCGCGCGCGAGCGCCAGCTCCGGCTTCACGCTTCAGGCCACCGCACTCGAAGGCAACAAGCAGGCGCTGTTCTTCTACGGCATCTCGGGTCGCTCCGTGAACGCGTGGGGCCCGAGCTCGAGCTTCCTGTGCGTGAAGTCGCCGACCCAGCGCACGCCTTCGCAGAACTCGGGCGGGGTGCTCGGTTCGTGCAGCGGCTCGCTGGCCCTCGACTGGCTCGCATTCGTGGCGGCCAACCCCACGGCGCTCGGTGTGCCGTTCTCGTCCGGTGACGTCGTGCAGGCGCAAGCGTGGTACCGCGACCCGCCCTCGCCGAAGACCACGCACCTCTCCAACGCGCTCGAGTTCACGCTCGTTCCGTAGCGCCGCGCACGCCGCTGTCGCGGCGGCGAGGGGCACGAGAGAAAAAGGGCGCGGGCCGCCCGGCGTGCTGCGCCGGACGGCCCGCGAGGTGCTCGGGAGAGCGAGGCGACTACTTCTTGTCGCTCTTCTCTTCCTCGGACATGTCGCTGACGAGCGCGTCGGTCGTGAGCAGCAGGCTCGCGACGGAGGCCGCGTTCTGCAGCGCGGTGCGGGTGACCTTGGCCGGGTCGATGACGCCGGAGGCAACCATGTCCTCGTAGCTGTCGGTGGCGGCGTTGTAGCCCCAGTTCGGGCTCTTCTTGCTGCGCACGTTCTGCACGATCACGGCGCCGTCCTGGCCGGCGTTGGCCGAGATCTGGCGCATGGGCGCCTCGAGCGAGCGGCGGATGATCATCGCGCCGACCTTTTCGTCGCCTTCGAGCTGGAGCTTCTCGACCACGTCGATGCAGTTGATGAGGGCCACACCGCCGCCGGGGACGATGCCTTCCTCGACCGCGGCGCGCGTGGCGTGCAGCGCGTCCTCGACGCGGGCCTTCTTCTCCTTCATCTCGGCTTCGGTCGCCGCGCCGACGTTGATCTGCGCGACACCGCCCGAGAGCTTGGCGAGACGCTCCTGGAGCTTCTCCTTGTCGTAGTCGCTCTTCGTGCCCTCGATCTCCGAGCGGATCTGGGCGATGCGACCCTGGATGCCGTCCTTCGAGCCGGCGCCCTCGACGATGGTGGTGTTCTCCTTCTCGACGAGCACCTTGCGGGCCGTGCCGAGATCCTTGAGCGTCACGCTCTCGAGGCTCTTGCCCGTCGCTTCCATGATCGGGTTCGCGCCGGTCAGGATCGCGAGGTCCTCGAGCATGGCCTTGCGGCGGTCACCGAAGCCCGGCGCCTTGACGGCGACGCACTGGAACGAGCCGCGCAGGCGGTTGACGACGAGCGTCGCGAGGGCCTCGCCCTCGACGTCCTCGGCGATGATCACGAGCGCGCGACCCGACTGGGCCACCTGCTCGAGCAGCGGGATCAGTTCCTTGATCGACGAGAGCTTCTTCTCGTAGACGAGGATGTAGGGCTTCTCGAACTCGGCGGTCATGGCCTTCGTGTTGGTCACGAAGTGCGGCGACACGTAGCCCTTGTCGAACTGCATGCCCTCGACCCACTGGACCTCGGTCTTGAGGCTCTTGCCTTCCTCGACCGTGATCACGCCGTCGCGCCCGACCTTCTCCATGGCCTGCGCGATCATGTCGCCGATCTCCTTGTCGTTGTTGGCGGCGACGGTGCCGACCTGCGCGACGTCCTTGGAGCCGGAGACCTTGTTGGAGATCTTCTTGAGGTGCGCGACGCAGGCGTCGACGGCCTTGTCGATGCCGCGCTTGAGTGCCACCGGGTTGGCGCCGGCGGTGACGTTCTTGAGGCCTTCCTCGAAGATTGCCTCGGCCAGCACGGTCGCGGTCGTGGTGCCGTCGCCGGCGAGGTCGCTCGTCTTCGAGGCGACTTCCTTCACGAGCTGCGCGCCCATGTTCTCGTAGGGGTTCTCGAGCTCGATCTCCTTCGAGACGGTGACACCGTCCTTGGTGACGGTCGGCGAGCCGAAGGACTTCTGGATGATCACGTTGCGGCCGCGGGGGCCGAGGGTGACCTTGACGGCGCGGGCGAGGCGGCGCACGCCGTTGCGGATGTGCTCGCGTGCCTCGGCGTCGTAGGTGATTTGCTTGGCGGTCATGGTGGGGTGTCTCCGGTGAGAGGTGAGGACCGGGTCAGCCTTCGATCACGCCGAGGATGTCTTCCTCGCGCATGATCAGGTACTCGGTACCGCCGAACTTCACTTCCGTGCCGGCGTAGGACGTGAACAGGATGCGGTCGCCGACCTTGACCGAGAAGGTCGAGCGCGTGCCGTCGTCGAGGCTCTTGCCGTTGCCGAGGGCGACGATCTTGCCTTCCTTCGGCTTCTCCTTGGCGGTGTCGGGGAGCAGGATGCCGCCGGCGGTCTTCTCTTCCGCTTCGACGCGCTGGACGAGCACGCGGTCGCCGAGGGGACGGATCATGCCGGACTTGGGGGCGGTGGTCTTCGTGGCCATGTGGGGTCTCGAGATAGGGGAGAGAGAGGTTTCTGTCTTGGGGGATGGAACGTTGACGTAGGGACCGCGCCTTGGTGTGGCGGCGGTTGGAGTGTGGGGCCTAGCCGGCGCTCTCGAGGGCTCGCAGCACCTCGCCGCGCAGGGCGTGGGGCACGACGGGCTTGCGCAGAAAGGCCCACGCGCCGAGCGCGAGGGCGCGGCTGCGGAGCTCTTCCGAGGCTTCGGCCGAGTAGAGGATGCAGGGCGGGAAGCGTCGGCCCGGACCGAGCGCGCGGGCGGCCTCGTCGCGCAGGGAGGTCATCACGTCGAGGCCCGTCATGCCCGGCATGTGCAGGTCGAGCAAGAGCAGGTGCAGGTCGCGCAGGCGCTCCCGGGCGATCTCGAAGGCCTCGGAGCCGGTGTCGGCGTGCACGATCTCGAGCCCGAGCGGCGAGAGCAGCTCCTCGACGCCCGAACGCACGTTCAGGTCATCGTCGGCGAGCAGGACGCGGCGGGGCTGGAGCATGGGGATGAGGCCGAGGCTAGGCCCGGCAGGTGCGGGTAAAGGCAAACCGCGTGCCTTGAGCGCGAAATCCCTTCTGGGGGCCCACTCGGGGCTCGGCGAGGGGCGCGGGCTGCTGAAATGGCAGGGGCGGCGGGCCTCGGCGGGTGGGGCTGTCAGCTTGGCAGGGGCGCTCTCCGAGGGTGGTCCCCGGCGGCGATCCGTCGCGGGGTGGCCGGCCCGAGGCGGGCGAACCTGGTGGAGCGCCCGAAGGCCCCCGAGGTCGCGGGGCGCCCGGCGCAGCTTGGGCCAAGGAGGTCGCAATCTCGCCCGCCCGCTCGATCCGCTAGCATCCCGCCGTGCTCGACCTGACTCGACTTGCGGCGGCTCGCCCGGTCTTCGACGCCCACGCGGACTCGCTCCAGCTCGCCCTCGACCTCGGGCGTGACCTCGGCAGCGCCGGCCCCGGTCACCTCGACCTCGTGCGTGGCCGCGCCGGCGGGCTCGGCGCGCTGGTGTTCGTCTCGTGGTGCGATCCCAAGGTCCTCGCGGCGGGCGAGCACGGCGCGCGCGAGCGCACGCGCGGGCTGCTGCGCGAGTTCCACCGTCTCGCGCGCCGTCACCCGGAGCAGGTGAGCTTCGCCGGCAACGCGCAGGCGCTCGACGCGGCCCACCGTCGTGGGGCCGTGGCCGGCATTCCGGGCATCGAGGGCGGGCACTCGATCGAGGATTCGCTCGACGAGCTCGAGTGGTTCTTCGCGCGCGGCGTGCGCGTGATGACGCTCGTGTGGAACAACCACCTGCGCTGGATCCGCTCGTGTCAGGACGGCGCGGGCGCCGAGATTCCCGAGGGTCTGAGCGACTTCGGACGCGGCGTCGTGCGCCGCATGAACGAGCTCGGCATGGTGGTCGATCTCTCGCACGCGGGGCGGCGCTCGTTCTTCGATGCGCTCGACGCGACGACGAAGCCCGCGATCGCGAGCCACTCGGGCTGCATGGCCGTCAACGAGCACCCGCGCAACTTGGACGACGAGCAGCTGCGCGCGCTCGCGCGCAACGGCGGCGTGGTCGGCATCGTGTTCTGCACGCCGTTCCTCGACGCGGCGGCGCGCGCGGAGGAGCACCGCTGGCGCGAGACGCCCGAGTACAAGGCGCTGCGCGGGACCAACGACACCGACCTGTTCCTCGCGCAGTGCGAGTTCCTGCAGCGCTCCGTCACGCCGCTGCCGCTCGAGCGCGTGCTCGACCACCTCTGCCACGCGGTCGAAATCGCCGGAATCGAGCACGTCGGCATCGGCTCGGACTACGACGGCATCCAGCGCACCCCGCAAGGGCTCGAGGATGCCTCGACCTACCTCGCGCTGGCCGCCGGGATGGCGCGGCGCGGCTTCGGGGCGGCGGACATCGAGGCCGTGCTCGGCGGCAACATGCGCCGCGTGTACGCCTCCGTGACCGCTCCGGGCACGGCGGCCGCGACTTCCGCCCTCGTGCCGATGGAATGAGCGCGGATTTCGGCCACAATGTCGCGCCCGTGACCGAGCCGCGCAGGCCGCGCGTCCGGTGCGGGCCCACCTCAGGCCTCCCATGAGCAGCCAACCCGAACACTCGATCGACCGGCGTCAGGTCCTCGCAGGCTCCCTCGCGGGAGCCAGCGCGCTGGCGCTCGGCTGCAAGACCCCGTCGTCCCCAACCCCCGCCGCCCCTGCGGCACCCCTCGTCATGACCACCCAAGCCGCTCCGTTCTCGCTGCCCGCGCTCCCCTACGCCGACACCGCCCTCGAGCCGGTGATGAGCGCGAAGACCTTCAGCTTCCACTACGCGAAGCACCACAAGGCCTACGTCGACAACCTGAACAACCTCGTCAAGGACAACGCGGAGCTCTCCTCGATGTCGCTCGAGGCGCTGGTCAAGAAGGTCGCCGGCGACTCGACCAAGGCGGGCGTGTTCAACAACGCCGCGCAGGTCTGGAACCACACCTTCTTCTGGCACTCGATGCGTCCGGGTGGCGGCGGCGCCCCGACCGGCCGCATGCTCGAGAAGATCAACGCCTCGTTCGGCGACTACGAGAAGTTCAAGACCGCCTTCAGCGACGCCGCGAAGACCCAGTTCGGCTCGGGCTGGGCTTGGCTCGTGGAAGACGGCGGCAAGCTCGCCGTGCTCAAGACCGGCAACGCCGAGACGCCGATGACCGCGGGCAAGAAGTGCCTGCTCACCCTCGACGTGTGGGAGCACGCCTACTACCTCGACTTCCAGAACCGTCGCCCCGACTACATCACGGCCTTCCTCGACAAGCTCGTGAACTGGGAGTTCGCCGAGAAGAACCTCGGCTGAGCATCGCTCGCGAGTGGATCCACGCAGGCCCGCGCGTGCCGGAGACGGCGC
>CAITGX010000229.1 GCA_903892045.1 uncultured Planctomycetota bacterium
GCGAACGGCGTGACGCTCTCGACCAACAGCGAGTACGAGCCCTCGCCGCGCTGCGCGGTGCTCGACGACGGCTCGACCGCCTTCGTGTGGGGCCGCATGCCCAACAGCGGCACAGGCTCGATTCGCGTGCAGGTGCTCGACGCCGCCGGCGTGCCGCGCTTCCCCATGGATGGCTTCGGGATCAGCGGCCTGACCAACGAACGCCCGGGTTTCGCCGACGTCGTCGGCGCTCCGGGCGGCGCGTACATCGTGTCGTTCCTGCGCAACGTCGCGAGCTTCTCGAGCCCGCGCCACATCAAGCTGCAGAAGTTCAACGCGGCTGGCGTGGCGCAGTGGAACGCAGGCACCCCCGTGAGCGTGTTCGACGCCTCGGCCGTGCCGATCGCGCATTGGCCCGTGCTGCGCGCTGATGGTCAGGGAGGAGCTGCCGTCGCGTGGCACTACGCGCCGGGCAACGTGTTCCAGTGCTTCGTGCAGAAGATCAGCAACGCCGGTCTCGAGGTCTTCCCGCACAACGGCGTGGCCGTGTCGCTCGAGCCCGGGCTGATGAAGCTCGAGCCCTCGATCGATGTCGTTCAGCCCTCCGGCGACGTCGTGGTGTGCTTCAACCGGCGCAACACGAGCCAGAGCGCGTGGGGAGTTGGCGCCCAGCGCATCAGCGCCAGCGGCGCGCGCCTGTGGACGGACAACGGCGTGATCCTCGAGCCGCTCGACACGAAGAACGAGTCGTTCCAGCGCATCGTGGCGGTCGGTGACGACGCCATCTGCGCGTGGTTCGACAACCCCAGCGGCAACATCCCCGACGCGCGCGTCGTCGTGCAGCGCGTCAACTCCGCGGGCGTGATCCAGTGGACGGGCGGCAATGTGCTCGCGAGCGCTCAGGCGCCGACGCTCGCGGCGAAGGACGATCTCGAGCTCGCGCTCACGCCGTCGGGCGCAGTCTGCTACACGTGGGACGACAACCGCAGCGACCCCAACGGCGACATCTACGCGCAGCGCGTGAACGGCGACGGCACGCTGGGGAATCCGCCCTGCCCCGCGCCGGTCGTGTACTGCGTGGGCGCACCCAACTCGACGGGCCCGGGCGCGCGCATCGGCTGGAGCGGCTCGACCTCCGTGGCGGCGAACGCGCTGCAGCTCTCGGTCACCGGCGCCACGCCCGCGACGAGCGGGATCTTCTTCTACGCCGCGAACTCGATCTCCGCGCAGCCCTTCCGCAACGGCTTCCTGTGCATCGGCGGCGGCATCCTGCGCCTGCCGCTGGTCTCGACGAGCGCGGGCGGCGTCGCGAGCCTCGCGCTCGACATCGGGAACCCGCCCGCGCCCCAGGGCCAGATCACCACGGGCTACGCGTGGAGCTTCCAGTTCTGGTACCGCGACTCGTCGGCCTCGCCGGGCTTCAGCAACACCTCGGACGCCGTGCGCGTCACGTTCTGCCCCTGACCGCGCGCGCCCCCACGGCGCGGCAACGAATCCGGCCCCGTCGCGAGCGCGTGCTCGCGGCGGGGCCGGGCTGTTTCTTGCGCGGGTTACTGCAGGATCGGCAGCGCCTGCATCGACTTGATCGCGAGGCGCTGGGCCACGCGGCCGGCGACGTCGCGGAAGGCGCCCGCGACCGGCGACGTCGGGTGCGCGATGGTGACCGGATCGCCCGCGTCGCCGCCGACGCGCACGACCGGGTTGAGCGGCACGCGGCCGAGCAGCGGGAAGCCGTGCTTCTTGCACAGCATGTCGCCGCCGCCGGCGCCGAAGAGGTTGAACACCGCGTGGAAGCGGCCGTCCTCGTTGGTCGTGACGGTCTGGGTGCTCGCGCCGACCTCGAAGGAGACCTTCTGGCCCGCGTTGGCGCCCTCGACCCGGCCCTCGACCACGAAGCCGGACATGTTCTCGACGAGGCCGAGGATCTCGACGTTGACCTGCCGGAACATCGCGATGGCCTTGCCGACGTCGAAGGTCGAGACGGCCTGCGGCGTCGTGACGATCACCGCGCCCGAGAGCGGCACGATCTGCGCCAGCGAGAGCTGCGCGTCGCCGGTGCCCGGGGGCATGTCGACGAGCAGGTAGTCGAGCGCGCCCCACTCGACGTCGCCCAGGAACTGTTCGATCAGCTTGTGCACCATCGGGCCGCGCCAGATGGCGGGCTTCTCGTCGTCGAGCAGGTAGCCGATCGACATGGTCTTGATGCCGTGGCGCTCCTTGGGGAGCAGCTTGCGACCGACCTGGTCGGGCGCGCCCGAGAGGCCCATCATCATCGGCACGTCGGGGCCGTAGATGTCGCAGTCGAGCAGGCCGACCTTGGCGCCGGTCTGAGCCAGCGCGACGGCGAGGTTCACCGCCACGGTGCTCTTGCCGACGCCGCCCTTGCCGGAGGAGACCGCGAGGATGTGGCGCACCTCGGGGGCGAGCACGCGCGGCGCGCCGCCCTGCTGGCCGCGCACCTCGGCCGTCATCTCGACCTTGACCTCGCGCACGCCGGGGAGCGCACGCAGCAGGCCTTCGGCCTGGGCCTTCATCTGGTCCTTCACCGGGCAGGCCGGGGTGGTCAGGTTGATCGTGACGGACACGATGCCGTCCTGAATCTCGGCCTTCTTCACGAAGCCGAGGCTGACGATGTCCTGATGCAGGTCGGGGTCCTGAACCTTGCGGAGGGCGTCGAGGATCTGGGCCGGAGTGGTGGCGGGCATGGGGGCGAGAAGGGGGCCGTGGGGGAGCTTTCGAGGGCGAAGAGTCTAGCAGGGCTGCGCGCGCGCTCTCCTAGCACCGTGGCCGGCGGGTTCGAGGGGCGGTCGCCGCTGCTACCCTGTGCCCGTGACCGCTCCGCAGCCCCCGCCCCGCGCCGTGTGCCTCGTGTCCGGCGGCATGGACTCGGCCGTGGTGCTCGCGGAAGCGCGGGCTCGCGGCTTCGAGACGCTGGCTCTCTCGGTGCGCTACGGCCAGCGGCACGCGTGCGAGCTCGACGCCGCCCGGCGTGTGGCGCAGTCCCTCGGCGCCTGCGAGCACGTGGTGGTCGCGGTCGAACTCGACCAGATCGGCGGCTCCGCGCTGACGGCGGACATCGCAGTGCCCAAGGACCGAGCCGCGGAGCAGCTCGGCCGCGACGTGCCGGTCACGTACGTCCCGGCGCGCAACACGGTGTTCCTCTCGATCGCGCTCGGCCTCGCCGAGGCGCGCGGCGCGCGCGACCTGTTCGTGGGCGTCAATGCCATCGACTACTCGGGCTACCCCGACTGCCGGCCCGAGTTCCTGCGCGCGTTCGAGGCGCTCGCCGGCGTCGCGACGGCCGCGGGCGCGGAAGCTGGAGCACGCTTTCGCGTGCATGCTCCCCTGCTCGAGCTCGACAAGGCGCAGATCGTGAAGCGCGGTCTCGAGCTCGGCGTCGACTTCTCGCTCACGCACACCTGCTACGACCCGCAGGCGCGCGACGGGCGCTGGGTGTCGTGCGGACGCTGCGATGCCTGTCACCTGCGCCTTGCGGGCTTCGCGCGCGCGGGCGTGCGCGACCCGCTTCCCTACGCGGACTGAGCTGCGATGCTCGCGCGCTTTCTCTTCCGCGCATGGAAGGCGCGCTGGCGCGACCATCGCGCGGAGCTCGCTGCGCTGCGTGCGGCCATCGCGCCGGGTGAGCTCGCGATCGACGCCGGGGCGCACAAGGGGAGCTTCCTGTACACGCTGGCGCGTGCGGCCCGGCCGGGGCGCGCGATCGCGTTCGAGCCTCAGCCGGAGCTCGCGAGCTATCTGGAGCGTGCGTGCCGGGCGGCGAGGCTCTCGAACGTCACGATCGAGCGCTGTGCGCTCTCGGACGCCGAGGGCGAGCGCGAGCTGCTCGTGCCGAGCGACGGCTTCACGCAGGGCGCGTCGCTCGAGACCTCGATTGGAACGGAGCGGCCGTGCCGACCTGTGAAGGTGCGCACGACGACGCTCGACCGGTACCTGCAAGGGAACGGCACGCGCGTGGCCGCGCTCAAGCTCGACGTCGAAGGGCACGAGCCGGCGCTGCTGCGCGGGGCCGAGCGCACGCTGGCGGAGCACCGGCCGTTGCTCGTGCTCGAGTGCGAGGAGCGGCATCTTGGGGCCGGCGGCGTGGCGCGCCTCTTCGCGTGGCTGCGCGAGCGGGGCTACGACGGCGATTTCGTCGAGCGCGGGCGGCTGCGGCCGCTGAGCGAGTTCGAGCCTTCGCGGCACCAGCGCCAAGGTCCGGGCGCGTTCTGGAACGAGTCCGGGTACTGCAACAACTTCGTGCTGCGCCACCGCGGGCGCGGCGCTGGAGTTGCGAAGCCCGGCGCGGTGTAGTGGGGGCCATGCGCATCCTCGTCACCGGCGCCGGCGGCTTCCTCGGTCGCGCCGTCGTGCGCGCTGCGCTCGCGCGCGGGCACGCCGTGACGGCGCTCGTGCGCGGGGCGGCCGAGGGCTGGCCCGCCGAGGTGCGCGTCCTGCGCGCGGACCTTGCGCGGGACGCGGGGCTCGCGGCGCTGGTCGCTGGTCAGGACGTCGTCGTGCACTGCGCGGCCTCGCTGGGAACGGACGCTGAGGAGCAGCAGCGCGACACGGTCGATGCCACGCGCAACCTGCTCGCGGCGCTCGCGAGCGCGCGAGTGCCGCGTCTCGTGCTCGCGAGCTCGATCGCGGTGATCGATCACCTGCGCTGCGGCGAGAGGGTCGACGAGAGCGCGCCTCTCGAGCCCGATCCCGCCGTGCGCGGCCCGTACATCGGCGCCAAGCTCGAACAGGAGCGCATGGCGCGCGCGAGCGGACTCGACGTGCGCATCCTGCGACCCGGGCTCGTGCGGGGTCCGGAGCGCGAGTGGTTCTATCAGCTTGGACTGGCTCTCGGCGCGCGCTTGTGGATCGCGCTCGCAGGCTCGGCGCGCCTGCCGCTCGTCCACGTCGATGACTGTGCGCAAGCCTTCGTGCTCGCGGCCGAGGTCGAGCGCGGCGGCTTCACGCTGCACGTCGTCGACGAACGCGCGCCGACGCGCGCGGACTACCTGCGGTCCCTGTCCGCGCGCTCGACGCCGCGCAAGTTGGTGCTCTCGCTGCCGTGGGGCGTACTGCGCCTGCTCGCTCGCTGCGCGAACCTCGTCGGCGTGCGCGCCGGCATGCTGCATCCCGCACGGCTCGCGGCCCGCTGTCGTCCGCTCGTCTGGTCGAGCGCGGCCGCGCAGCGCACCCTGGGCTGGGCGCCGACGAAGTCCTAGGCGCCGAGCGTGTCCGCAGCGTGGTGCGCGGCCCGAGCGGAGAGCGCCATGATCGTGAGCCCGGGGTTCTGGAACGGCGAGGTCGGGAAGCAGGCCGAGTCGGTGACGAGCACGTTGGGTGCGTCCCAGAGCCTGTTGTGCGCATCGACGACCGACGTGCTCGCGCTCGTTCCCATCGGGGCACCACCGGCCTCGTGGATCGCGGAGCCGGGGAGCAGCGCGCCGTCCCGCGTGTACACCATGCGCCGTGTGGCGCCGTGAACGAGCTTCGCCAGCAGGCTCTCGCGCCGCAGGTGATCGACTTCGAGGCCGCAGGTGCTCGCGAGCTCGAGCAGCGTCGCGTGCATGTCGCGCACCATCGCGGACTCGTTCGGACCGTGCACGCAGCGCACGCGCGCGACCGGGATTCCGAGGTGGTCGACGACCTTGGGGTCGAGCGTGACGCGATTCTCGAGGTCGGGCAGCATCTCGCCGACGGCCATGAAGAACCAGCCGGGCTCGATGCGGCCCACGGAGCCGAGGATCGAGTAGCCGCGCCGGAACGGGGCGTCGCTCGTGCCGCGCGCGTTGCGGAAGCTCGGGATGTAGAGGCCCGACTGCGAGCCGAAGTCGTAGGGGTCCGTGCGCGGTGCGCCCTCGACGGGCGCAGGGCCGGCGTTGAACACCATCACGTGGTCGGTGAGCGCGCGGCCGAGCAGGCCACTGGAGTTGCCGAGTCCTGCGGGGTGCTCCTTCGAGCGCGAGTTCAGCAGGATGCGCAGCGACTCGATCGTCGATGCGGCGAGGACGACGACGTGCGCGCGGGCCTCGTGGCGCTCGCGCGTGCTCACGTCGACGAACTCCACTCCGCTCGCACGGCCTTGCGCGTCGACGAGCACGCGCGCGACGGCCGCGAGGCTGCGCAGCGTGAGCTTGCCGGTGGCGAGCGCGGCCGCGACGGGCAGCGTGCGGCGATCGGTCGTGTGGCGCACGATGCGGCAGGTCGTCGCGGGCCGGTCGCGCCAGCGTTCGCCGAGCGTGTCGAGGATGCCGCGCTCGAGGCGCGTGAGCGGCAGCGGCTGGTCGTACACGCCGTCGGGGATGCTCGGGATGCCCGCAGGGCTGCCGTGAACGCCGAGGAAGCGCTCGACCTTCTCGTACCACGGCGCGAGGTCCGCATAGGAGATCGGCCAGCCGCCACTCGCGCCGTCCTGCGGATGCAGCTCGCTGTCGCCGATGCGCAGCGCGTTGCGGCCCCACAGGTGCATGCGGCCACCGAGCTGCCGTCCGCGGTACCAGTTGAAGGGCGCACCGCGCTCGGTGGTGTAGGGATGCTCGCGGTCGTTGACGAACAGGTGCCGCGTCATGCGGCTGAACGACATGCAGCGCGCCTGCATGCCCTGTCCGTCGAGAAAGGCCCGTCCGCGCGTCCACACCTGCAGCTTCGACGTGTCCTTTTCGGGCGGCGGCGGGAAGTCGCGGACGGGGTCGAGCGTGCGACCGGCCTCGAGCAGCAACGTGCGCAGCCCGCGCTCGCAGAGCTCCTTCGCGGCCCAGCCTCCGGCGGCCCCGGAGCCGACCACGATCGCGTCGAAGTCGAGGGGCGTGCTCATCCGCGCCTCCCGATCGCGCCCCACACCTCGCCCGCGGTCCAGGCGCACAGCATGGGGAACATCCACGGCGCCGAGCGCCAGAACTTGCCCGCGCAGCCGCGGCGATGCTGCACGCGCGCGTGGCGGGCGAAGAGCACGAACGGGATCAGCGGTCCCGCGAGGATGAACTTGAGCCGCGCGAGGGTCGAGACGTTGCGCGCTCGCACGTGGCCGAAGAGGCGCGCCCAGCCGAAGCGCTCGGGCAGCACGCCGAGCAGGCTCGTGTAGCGCGTGCGGTAGTCGACGACCGCCTCGGGCGTGAGGAACAGCGTCTCGCCGCGTTCGAGCAGGCGCCAATGCACCTCGGGCTCGTGAAAGCGCGTGTGCCACAGGTCGCGCGTGAGTTCGACGGCGCGGCGCTTGTAGCAGACGTTGACGTCGGAGATCCATTCGCGCGTGCCAGCCTCGAAGGGCGGCGCGTAGCGGCTGAAGTCGCAGGCGTGGAAGGCCCAGTTGAGCGGGTCCGTCGCGGCGACATCGATCGCGCCACCGATGGCGGCGTGCGTGGTCGTGCGATGCAGGCGCGTCATGGTCGCGCACCAGTCGCGGCGCGGTGGCGCGCGGTCCTCGAGGATGCCGACGAGCTCTCCGCTGGCGCGCTGCAGGCCCGCGGCACGGCGACGGTCGAAGAGCTCGTGCTGACCTCC
>CAITGX010000230.1 GCA_903892045.1 uncultured Planctomycetota bacterium
CGTTCAGGTAGCTCGCGCGGCCGAGAACCTCGTGCGCGAAGGCCGAGGCGGGATCCGCGGCGACGGCACGTCGGGCGAGCTCGAGGGCCCGGACACGATCCTCGGACGCCATCGCGATCTCGGAGGCCGTGCAGAGCACGGGGACCGACCGCGGAGCCAGCTCGACCGCGCGCTCGATGCGCTCGCGTGCGGCCGCCATATTTCGACCGGCGACCTGCGTCGCGGCCGCGCGGCGCCACGCCTCCGCATCGAGCGGCACGCGCGCGGTGAGCTCGTCGGCGAGAGTCGCCATCCGCGCCACGTCACCGCGCGACTGTGCCGCTCCGAAGCTCGCTTCGACGTGCGCGAACGTGCGCGCCCGTTCGTTGCACTGCTGCACGAGCGGGTCGAACGAGAGCCAGCCGCGGTAGCGAGGGAGCCTCGCTGCGCGCTCGCTGTCGCGGCGCGACTCGTCCGCGCGCCCCAAGGCGGCGAGCGCCTGAGCTCGCAGGGTCCAGATCACGTAGTCCCCCGGAGTGAGCGCGCCTGCCGCATCCAGCGACGACAGCGCGGTCTTCGCGTCGCTGCGGGCGAGCGCCAGTCGCGCGAGACCGATGTGGCCGAGCGCTCGCGTGGAATCCGCCTGCAGGCACGCATCGAACTCGGCACGCGCGGCGTCGCTCTCGCCGAGCTCGAACAGGGCGCGGCCGATGCGTGCGCGCGCGATGCCAAGCTTGGGGTCCAAGGACTGCGCCTCGCGCAGCGCCGTCACCGCGAGCGCCAGCCGACCTTGCTGTTGCAGCGCGGAGCCGAGCAGGTAGAGCCAGCGCGCGCGCTCCTTGCCCGAGCTTGCCGCTGCCGTGAACAGATCGACGGCCGGCTCGCCGAGATCGAGCGCAAGTGCGATCTCGCCCATGCGGCCGAGCGCATCCGCATCGCGCCCCTGCGTCCAGGCCCGCGACTCGACGACCATGCGACGCATGGGTTCGTGCTCGACCTCTGCCGGAAGCTCGATGTCGGGTATGTCGGCAGCGCGGCAGGCGGCGAGCCACGGAGCGCGCTCGAGTCGCGCGACGGGAGCGCCGAGGAGACCTTCCGCCTTCGCGGGCTCCGGCAGGTCCGCGAGCCGCGGAGCGAGGGCCCCGGCGGGCGAGACGAGCGCGTAGCCCAGCCCGGTCACGCACAGCGCGAGTCCCGCCAGCTTGAGCGCGCTCACCGCCGCTCCTCCTTGCGCACGACGAGCACGCGATCCCACGCGACACCCTCGAGCCGACGCTCGCTGCCATCCGGCCAGCGCACGACGAGCGCGTCGAGCTTCGAGGCCGCGACCGCTCCGAAGTGCACGCGGGGATCGCTGCTCGAGAGGTAGCTCGACTGCGCCCGCACGAAGCGCACCTGGCGGCGTCCGCCGAGGTCGATTTCCACGCGGGCGCCGAGAGCCGCGCCACCGCGCTCGTCGCGCACGTCCACGATGAGCCAATGGCCGCTGCCCTGCTGCTCGTTCCGCAGGACGCGCAGGCGGCCGTTGAAGGCGCTGACGACGAGGTCGAGATCGCCATCGCCATCGAGGTCGCCGCTGGCGAGCGCGCGCGAGGACTCGTCGGCGACGGCGCCCGAGCCCTCGCTGACGTCGCGCGTGCGGCCATTCTCGAAGCGTACGAGCTGGTCGGGCTCGACATAGGGACGCGGATCGCCGACGCGGCTCGGCGCGAGGTTCACGGCGCCATTGGCGAAGTAGCCCTCGAGCGCGCCGTCGTGATCCTGATCGAAGAGCACCACGCCGAATCCGGTCCATGGCATCGACCACGCCGGGAGCGCGAGCCTCGCGCTCGCGTCCTCGAAGCGCGGCCCGCGCGCGAGCAGCGCGAGGTGGCTCTGGTTGCGGATGTTCGTGACGAGCAGGTCCGCGCGCAGGTCGCCGTCGAGGTCCTCGCACGCGATGCCCATGCCGGCGATCGCCACGCCGAGCGAGTTGTAGGCGCAGCCGGCCTTGAGGGCGTCCTCGGCGAAGGTGCCGTCGCCGCGATTGCGCCACAGGAAGGCCGGTGTCGAGTCGTTGGCCACGTAGAGGTCGCAGTGGCCATCGCCGTCGAAGTCCTCGGCGACGACGCCCAAGCCCTGCCCGCGCGTGCCGCGCATTCCCGCGCGCTCCGTCACGTCCTCGAAGCGCACTCCGTCGACGTTGCGATAGAGACGGTCCTGGCCGGGGCTCTCGTAGGCGCCCGGATCGCAGTAGTCGGGCACGCCGCTCGCGTAGCAGCGCTTCTCGATCGAAGGGGACCAGTCGACGTAGTTGCACACGTACAGGTCGAGCCAGCCATCGCGGTCCATGTCGAACCACACGGCTGCCGTTCCGAAGCCCTCGTCGGCGACCCCGAGCTCGCGCGCGACTTCCGTGAAGCGCGCGCCGTCGTTGCGCAGGAGTGCATTGGGCCCGAGGCGCGCGACGAAGATGTCGACGTCTCCATCGCGATCAAAGTCGGCGCTGGCCACGCCGTAGGCCGGGCCGTGGATTCCGCAGCCGCGCTCTTCGGTGCTGTCGGTGAAGCGACCGCCATCGTTGCGCCACAGGCGACAGGCCTGCGCCGGCCCGCTGCCGTCGATCGAGCCACCACCGGCGACGAACAGGTCGAGGTCGGTGTCGCCATCGGCATCGAGGAGCGCGACGCCGGGTCCCATCTCCTCGGGCAGCCAGAAGCGGCCGTGAAAGTCGGCATCGTGGGTGAAGTCCACGCCGGACTCGGCGCTCACGTCGCGCAGCGCGAGCGGGTGGGCGGCCGAAGCGGTGGCGCGCTGCGCGCGTGCGAGCGCAGCCGTCTCGCGAGCAGAAGGTGCGCGAGTCGCATGCCAGAGCGCCGCGGCGACGCCGAGGGCTCCGAGCGTCCAGCAAGTCCAGGTCGGAAGGGCGCGCAGCACGACTCGACTCTAGCCTCGGGGCGCCCCGTGCGCAGCGGTCTCGATGCGCGCGGCGAGCTCCGGCTTCCCGCGCCGGCGGGCGGTGCGGGCGGCGAGCTCGAAGTAGCGCGGCAGGACGGCACGCTCACTCCAGCGCTCGGCGAAAGCCGCGCGGCCGGCGGCCGAACGTCGCGCGCGTCGATCCGCCTGCGACAGGGCTCGCCGTAGTGCGGCGCGAAGCTCGTCGGCCGTGCCGAACAGCTCGCCTGCCCCAGAAGCCTCGACGATCTCGGGGAACGGGCCAATGCGCCGGGCGATGACGGGCGCCCCGGCGCGGAAGGCCTCGATCAGGATGATCCCGAAGGTCTCGAAGCAGATCGAGGGCACCACGAGCGCCTCGCAGTGCGCGTACAGTCCGCGCAGCGCATCCTCGCTCACGCGGCCGAGGAACTGCACGTTGGGAAGGTCGCGCCCGAGTTCGCGCAGCGCGCTCTCGTGCTCGCCCGTGCCGGCGACCAGCAGGTCGGCCTCCGGGAACTCGCGCAGCAGCGGAATCACGTCGTCGAGCCCCTTGATGCGCTCGAGTCGGCCGACGAACAGGAAGTAGGGCCGCTCTTGCGGACGCGGCGGCGAGGGCGCGGCGACTTCTTCCGGCAGGAAGTAGGGCAGCACGTCCATCTCGAATGGAAAGCCGAACTCGCGGTGCTTGGCGCGGCTGAACTCGCTCATGGCGACGAAGGCGTCGACCGAGCGTCCGTGGCGCTCGAGCAGCGACGTGTGGCGCCAGAGCTGGGGCGGACGGCGGTGGTTCAGCTGGCAGCGCAGGCACTCGCGACCCGTGCAGAGCTCGCGGCCGTGGCGCCAAAGCACGTGACTGGGGCAGACGAGCCAGTGCTCATGCGCGAAATCGAGCTTGAGCGCGTCTCCGTAGCTCCACACCGCCGGACCGCCGATCAGGCTGACGTTGTGAAAGTGCACGATGTCGAAGCGGCCCGGAGCGAGCAGCTCGCGCAGGCGAGCGGAGTGGGCGACGGGTCGTCCGAGTTGCTGCACGGCGAGCAGCGAGAGGCGCGGGAGCGAGCTGGAGAGGTGGATGACCTCGACGTTGTCCTCCGTCGGCGCGGGATCCGGCGCGCGGCTCGAGAGCTGCGTGAACGCGTCGGTGTCGAGGATCACCGTGTTGTGGATGCCGCGGCGCGCGAGCGCGCGCACGAGTCGCTGGATGCCGATGCCGTCGCCGCCGAAGTTGTGCGGCGGGTAGAACGTCGTGACATGAGCGACACGCAGGCTCATCGTGCGCACTCCACCAGTGCGTCGAGTGCCGCCTTGGCACCCTTCGGCCAGGTCAGGGTACGTGCACGCTCGAGAGCCACGCTCCCGAAGCGCGCGCGCGCGCTTTCGTCCTCGGCCAGCGTGCGCATCGCGGCCGCGAGAGGCTCGAGCCTCCCGGGCTCGACGAACAGGCCACCACCGGACAGCAACTCGGGCAGCGGGCTCTCGGTCGTGGCGATCACGGGCGCTCCGCAGGCGGCCGCCTCGACGGCCGGAAGGCCAAAGCCCTCGCACTGCGATGGAATCAGCAGGCCGAGCGCGCCCGAGTGCAGGTGGCGCAGTTCCTCATCGGGAACGTAGCCCGCCCAGTGCACGCGGCGCTGCAGGCCGAGCTCCGCGATCGTCGCGTGGATGCGACCCTGCTCGCCATGAAAGACGTCCGTCGAGGTCGGACCCACCAGCACGAGGTGCGGATCGCTCGCGTCACCGCGCGAGAGCGCGTGGAGCGCCCGCACGATGGTCTCGACGTTCTTGTGCGGGTTGAAACCACCGACGTACGTGAACCAGCGCGCGCCAGCGGGCAATCCAACGGCGGCCGCGGCACGCGCGATGTCCGTCGTCGAGTCGCTCGGACGGTAGGCCGCTGCCGGAGCTTCCGTGCTCACCCGGATCTTGCCCCGCGGCACATGCAGGATGCGCGCGAGATCGCGGGCCGAGTACTCGGAGACCGTCAGCACGAGCCGCGCCTGCCACAGGGCGAGCTTCACTTTCGCGCTCCAGAAGAGGCGCGCGCGTCTCGATGGGAGCGTCAGCTCGGGGAAGCGCTCGGCGATGCAATCGTGGATGCAGACGAGCGCCCGCAGCCGCGGAGGCAGCGGGAAGTAGGTGTAGACGGAAGGCGAGAAGAAGGCGTCGAGCTGGTGGCGGCTCACTGCGCGCGTGAGGCGCAGCATGTCGAACGGCGAGCGTGCACCATCCGCCGCAGCGGCCTTCGTCGGCGCGACCTTCTGGTCGACCGTGACCAGCCGGACATTGGGCGCGCGGAGTTCGAAGACGCGCGCAGCGGCCTCGTCGGCGAAGAAGACGAACTCGTGCTCGGGGGCCAGCGAGACCATCGCCGCACACAGCTCGCGCGTGAAGCGCCCGTAGCCGCGCACGTTGGCCCAACAGGTTGCGTCGATGCCGAATCTCATCTGCGTCGACGCAGGATCCAGACGGCCGCGCCGCCGATCAAGGCTCCGCCTGCCGCCGCGGCGAGCCCGAGCTTCCACAGCCAGTCGACGAGCTTCGTCGGGTTGTCCATGCGGCTGAAGAGCTTGCGCTCGAGGGAGCCGGCGTCGAACTCATGCACGGACAGGTAGTTCGAGGGCGAGTGACGCAGGGGATCGAGCGCTCCCAGCGTGCGGATGTCGATGTCCACCTCGGCGCCGCGCACCGAGACGAGCGCCCAAGTGTCGAGTTGCTCGGAAAGGGCGCGGATCGACTCGCGGTTGCGCTGCATCTCGAGCGGCGCCGGCACGAACTCGGCCGCCACCTGCACGTACTCGATCCCATCGCGTCCGAGGTGGGAATACTTCCAGGGACCGAGGTCGCCGGCGAACACGGCGCGCGTGGGAGACTTCGAGAGCAGCGGATGCACCTCGCTCCACCATGCCGCATCCGGTTCCCACCACAGCATGTGCCCGAGGAACGCGAAGACATGCCTTGCCTGCGGATGCGCGTCGAGCTCCTTGGCGAGGAACTCCCGGCGTTCCCCGTCGAGCTGGACTCCGCGGATGGACTTGGGCGGGCACTGGCCGTCGTCCCCGGGCGCGGGAGTCCAGCACGAGTTGAGCAGCAGGAACAGCGATCCCTCGAACTCGAAGCTCTGCTGCAGCGGTCCGTAGCGCTCGATCCACAGGTCGCGCGTCGTGCTCTCCCAGACGTCGTGGTTGCCGGGCACGCGGTGCACCGGACAGCCGAACTGCGCGAACACCGCGTCGACGGCATCCCAGTCACGCCGGACGGCTTCGCGGTCGACGGTGGGCGAGTGGAAGTCGCCGTAGACGAGATCGCCCGCGAGCACGACGAAGTCCGGTTGCGCGCGCTGGACTGCGCGGACCATCTCGGCGTAGCGCTGGGTGGGCAACATGCCGTCGTCGGGACCGCCGCGCGTGTGGCCGAGGACAGCGAAGGTGAACTCCTGCAGGGCGAGGGCGAGCATCAGCGCGTCTCCGCGGCCCATGAGAGCACGCGCCACGAGTGGATGCGAATGCGCGCGCCGCTCGCGGCCGCCCGGGCGTCGATTCCGAAGGCCGTGTAGGAGCCCGGAGGCAAGCGCAGCGTCGCGAAGCTGTACTCGTGGCGGTCTGCGGCGAGCGGCACGGTCCGTGTCGCGATGCCGCCGGGACCGCGGGCGAACAGCGCCACCTCGGGCAGCCCCTCGCTCGCGAGCTCGACGACCAGCTCGTGCACGTGGCCGGGCTCGTCGAGCCGCCAATTCACGTCCGTCTCGATGCGGCCTTCGCCGGCGCGGAGCGTCGCCTCGAGGTCGAGCTCGCGCAGGCACAAGCGCCTCACGAGCCCCGATGCCTTCCAGCCGGCTTGCGTGTCCGCGAAGCTTGCGGCGAACGTGCCTGCGTGGCGCGGCGCCACGGGCTCGGCGAGCTTCCAGCCGTCGTGCAGCCCGGGTGCGGGCGAGACGCTCCGCACGCCGTGCAGGCGATAGGCCCACTCGACGTCTCCGATCTGGAGCGTGCCTTCGCTCGCCACGCGCGCGTCCGCGATCGTGCGGCAGGCATCATCGGCGCTCTTGTAGTCGTGGTCGTTGCCCGCGACGACCGAACGCACGAACTTGGGCCAGCCGGCCTCGCCGTAGCGCCAGTTCTTGAGGTGCGCATACACGCCGAGCTGGTTCGACTCGAGGGTGGAGTGAAACACGAACGGCTCGGAGCGGTCCTTGGCCTCGATGCCGCGCACGCAGCCCGAGATCAGGTTTGCGAACACGAGCGGCGAGCTGTCCTCGCCGACGGAGATGCCCTTGTCGCCCGAGTCGAGGATGCGATTGCCGATCACACGCGGCCAGCAGGTCATCAGGTCGAGCCCGTCGTTGCCGGAACCCTCGATCCGGTTCCACGCCACGAGCCCGCCGGACATGTCGTAGTCGATCGAATCCGCGTTGGCGTGGTGGAAGTGCGAGTTCGTGATCGCGGCCTCGCCCTTCACGACGTTGATGAGGTCATCGCAGCGCTGGTTGTGGGCGAACTCGCAGTGATCGAACACGACGCCCGTGGCGTAGTGCACGCAGACCGCGCCCTTGTACTCGACGCGCCCAACCTGACGCGCACCGCCCCCGAGGAACTTCACGTGTTCGAGTCGGGAGCCGTTCGCGCCGGCGCCCTGCAGCGCGAACACGCCCCACGGCAGCTCGGGGTTCGCGCGCTCGATCGTGATCGGCCGCTCCGCCGTGCCGAGCGCCATCAGCTGGCCGCGACACTCGATCGACACGTCGGGCTCGAGCGTCAACGTCGTGCCCGGCCGGAGCACGAGCCGCTGTCCGGCGTGTACCAGCAAGTCCTTGGTGAGTCGCACGTTTCCGAGCAAGACGAGTTCCTCGAGCTCGGCCGAATCCGACGCTGGAGACTTCACGGGAGCGGCGCTGCGAGGCGCACGGCGGCGCGTCGGCAGGGCCGTTCCGCGCGCGAGCGTCGCGATCGGGATGCGCTCGCCCGTGGCGGAGAGCAGCAGGCTC
>CAITGX010000231.1 GCA_903892045.1 uncultured Planctomycetota bacterium
GGTCGTCACGAGCTCGATCGGAAGCTGCAGCACGCGGAACGGGCGCAGGCCAGCGCGCACCAGCCGATCTCCGATGCGCAGCGCGAGGCTGCGCGGCAGGGCATCGGTGGCGAACCAGATCACGGGCACGCAGGCCAGGGTGCCGGTCGCGAGCGCGCTCCAAGGCCCGTAGCCCTGCTCGTAGACGAGGCGCACCACGCAGGCCGAGAAGGCCAGCGTGCAGGCGAGCTCGAGCACCGCTGCGCTGGTCGGCAGCCGGTCCGAGCGCGCGAGCAGGCGCTCGAGGGCCACGCGGGCGCTGCCCGAGTCCAGCCCCTTGAGCACGCGTTCCGGGGTCGACTGGGCGATCGAGCGCCGCAGCAGGGCGAACAGCGTGGCGCAGACCAGCGCGACCAGCGCGACCTCGATCGAGAGCAGGTCGAGCTTCAGCTCCGCCGGAGGCAGTGAGGCGAGCTCGGAGGCGAGTCGGGCGGAGAGTGGGGGCAGGGACGGCATGGGGTGCGGCGGTCGCGGCCGCGGGGCGGGGAGTATAGGAGTCGCGGGGCGGCGGGCGGCGTCCACGCCGGCGGATGGGTTGCTACGAGATCGGAACATCCGCCCGGACCCGCCCCCCGTTCGCGCGCCGGATCGGTCGACAGGAGTCGCTCTAAAGTCATTCTGGAAAGACATTTATGGATCTTGGCACGGGCGGCGTGAGGCCCGGCACGCAAGCTGCTTGGTCGCTTTCCATGCCGACCCTCCCCAATCCTCTGAACCTGCGCTGCGAAGCTCTCCTGCGGACCCGGGGCGTTGTCTTGGACTGTCTGCCGGGGGAAGGCGAGCCCGAGCGCGACGACCGGATCGACACCGCCCTGATGGAGCTCTTCCAGGCGGAGCACTGCCAAGCGAGCTTCGAGGACCTCTACGAGCACTCCTCGGCGCGCGTGCTCGAGTGGCTGCGCTGGCGCGTGCGGGTGCAGGGGGCGCGGCTCGATCCGCTGGCGCTGCTGCAAGACACCTTCGTGAACGTCTTCCGCTACGCCGGGAGCTTCCGTCCGGCCGAGCGCGGCGGCTTCCGGGCCTGGGTGCGCACCATCGCGGCCAACGTGGTGCGGCGCGCCCTGTCCCGCAGCGGGACGCCGTGGCTCAGCATGGACGCCGAGGGCGCGCCGGAGCTGGTGGACCGCGGACACGGGCCGGTGCGGCGGCTCGCGGACGTCGAGGAGGCGGGCGAGCTGCGCACCACGTGGAGCCTGTTCCTCGCCCACTACCTGCGCGCCTTCGCCAGCCTGCGGGCGCGGGACCGGCGCGCGCTCGAGCTGGTCGAGGTCGAGGGCCGGAGCTACGCCGAGGCCGCGGCCGAGCTCGGGGTCGGTGGCTCCAACATGAAGATGATCATGCTCCGCGCGCGCCAGCGACTGGTCCTTGCGCTGCGGGTGTCGCTCGGACTCGAGCAGGACCTGCGGACCGTGCGCCAGAGCGCGTAGCATGGGCGCCGGCGGGGCCGTGCGCCCCGCACCGCCCAAGCGATGACCCGGCGTCCTGTCGACCTCCTGATCCGCGGTGCGAGCGAGCTCGCGACGCCGCTCGGCTCCACTGCGCGCACGGGCCGCGAGCTCGGCGCCCTGTCGGTCGTGCCGCGCGGAGCCGTGGCGATCGCGGGCGAGCTCATCGTCGCGGTCGGTCCCGAGGACGAGCTCGCGGCGCGCTTCGCGCCGGCGCGCACGCTCGACGCCGCGGGCGGGACGCTGGTCCCGGGATTCGTCGATGCGCACACGCATCCCGTGTTCGCCACGACCCGCGAGGACGAGTTCGAGCTGCGCACGCGCGGCGCGACCTATGCCGAGATCGCGGCGGCGGGCGGCGGCATCCTGTCGACCACGCGCGGAGTGCGCGCCGCGGCGCGCGAGACGCTCGAGGCGCGGCTCGAGCGGCACCTCGATCGCTTCCTCGAGCTCGGGACGACGACCGTCGAGGCCAAGACGGGCTACGGACTCTCGCTGGCAGCGGAGCTGAAGTGCCTCGAGGCGCTCGCGGCCGTGCGCGCGCGCCACGCGGTCGATCTCGTGCCGACCTTCCTCGGCGCCCACGACTTTCCCGAGGAGTTTCGCGGCGACAAGGAGGCCTACGTCGAGCTGCTCGTGCGCGAGATGCTGCCGCGCGTCGCGCGCGAGGGCCTCGCGGAGTACTGCGACGTGTTCACCGAGGGCATCGCGTTCTCGCTCGCGCAGTCGCGCCGCATCCTCGGCGTCGCGCGCGACCTCGGGCTCGGGCTCCGGTTGCACGTCGACCAGCTCACGCCGCTCGGTGGCGCGGAGCTCGCCGCGGAGCTCGGCGCGGCCAGCGCGGACCACCTCGAGCACGTCAGCGAGCGCGGCATCGACGCGCTCGCCGCGCACGGAGTCGTCGCGGTGCTGTGCCCCGTCGTTCCGCTGTTCCTGCGGCAGGAGCGCGAGGCGCCCGGGCGCCGCATGATCGACGCCGGGGTGGCGGTCGCGATCTCGACCGACTTCAACCCCGGTTCGTGCTACCTGCAGAGCATGAGCGAGGTGATCTCGTGGGCCGCGCTGCGCTACCGCATGAGCGCGGCGGAGTGCCTGACGGCGGCGACGCTCAACGCGGCTTGCTCGCTCGGTCGCGGCGCGCGCATCGGCACGCTCGAGGCCGGCAAGCGCGCCGACGTGCTCGTGCTCGACCTGCCCAACCACCGCCACCTCGCCTACGAGCTCGGTCGCAACCCGGTGCGCACGGTGGTGCGCTCGGGCCGCGTGGCCTTCGAGCGCGTGCGCTAACATCTCCGCCCCCCAACATCGCAGGAGCGCAGCCATGGGTCTCGTCGAGTGTGTCCCCAACTTCAGTGAAGGTCGCCGTCCCGAGGTGCTCGAGCCGATCCTCGCCGCGATCGCCTCGGTGCCCGGCGTGCGCGTGATCGA
>CAITGX010000232.1 GCA_903892045.1 uncultured Planctomycetota bacterium
CGCGTCGACGAGGCGCGCGATCTGGTCGCGAGCACGCAGCACGAAGTGCGCACCGCCGCGATCGAGCTCGCCCATGTCCGTCGACATCGAGCCCGAGTCCTCGAAGCTCTCGAGCGCCTGCACGCGATCGAGCAGGTCCGAGTCGCCGACGTGACGCGCCGTGCGCCGGCCGTAGCCGCGCAGGAACGGGTCGCGCTCGGAGAGCAGCGCGGCCGCGAGCGCAGCGCGCGACGTGCAGCCGAGCTTCTCGGCCTCGAGCATCAGACGCGCGAGGCGCGGGTGCACCGGAATGTCGGACATGCGCTGTCCGAGGTGCGTGAGGCCGCTGTCGGAGAGCGCGCCGAGTCGTCGCAGGAGCGAGAGCGCGCGCTCGAGCGCCGCACTCGCGGGCGGCTCGAACCAGCCGAACTGCTCGAGGTCGCGCTCGCCCCATGCGAGCAGCTCGAGCGTCGCGCCCGCGAGATCGACGCGCCGGATTTCCGGATCGTCCTCGGCGGCGAGCGAGCGCTGCTCGCCTTCGCTCCACAGTCGCAGGCACACGCCCGGCGCCGTGCGGCCCGCGCGGCCCGCGCGCTGGTCGGCCGAGGCGCGCGAGATGCGCTCGAGCACGAGCCGATCGAGGCCCACGGACGGATCGAAGCGCATCACGCGCGCTAGGCCACTGTCGACGACGGCCGTGACACCGTCGATCGTCACCGAGGTCTGCGCGACGTTGGTCGCGAGCACGACCTTGCGCGAGGAGCGGCGCTGCAGCACCGCGTCCTGCTGCTCGGGCGGCAGATCTCCGTAGAGCTCGTGCAGCTCGACTCCGCGCCGGCCCGCGATGTCGCGCAGCTCTTCCTTCGTGCGACGAATCTCCCCCACTCCAGGGAAAAACGCGAGCACGTCGCCGCTGGTCGAATCGAGCGCGCGCGCGACACCAGCGGCCATCTGGCGCTGCAGCGGCACGCGTTCCTCGTAGCCCATGTAGCGCACGTCGACCGGGAACAGGCGTCCTTCGCTCTCGACGAGCGGAGCGTCGCCGAGAAACCGCACCAGCCCGTCGGGAACGAGCGTCGCGGACATCGCGACGAGCCTCAGGTCCGGGCGAGCGTCGCGCTGCAGCTTGCGCGTCATCGCGAGCGAGAGGTCCGTGTCCAGGCTGCGCTCGTGGATCTCGTCGAAGATCACGCATCCGACGTCCTCGAGGAACGGATCTTCCTGCAGGCGCCGCACGAGGATGCCCTCGGTCACGACGAGGATGCGCGTCGCGCGCGAGGCGCGGCGATCGAAGCGCACGTTCCAGCCGACCTCGCCACCGAGCTCGACCCCGCGCTCGTGAGCGATGCGCCGAGCGGCGGCGCGCGCGGCGAGGCGCCGCGGCTCGAGCATCACGACCTGCTTGCCGCCCGCGAGGCCCGCGTCGAGGATCGCGCCCGGCACGCGCGTGGTCTTGCCCGCACCAGTCGGTGCACGCAGCACGACGTTGGGCGAGCGCCGCAGCGCCGCCACGAGCTCGGGCAGCACGACGTCGATCGGGAGCGCGCTCAGCGGGGGCATCGCTGCGCATCTTCGCGCCGGCCCGCCGTTCCTCAAGCGAAACCTGCGCCGGCGACGCGTCGCACGAGGCTCGTCCGTGGTGTAGGGTCTGCCCTACCGTGTCGCAGAGAACGCCGCTCGCCCTCTTGGTCCTCGTGCTCGCCATCGCAGCCGTGCTGCGCCTGCGCGGACTCGACCGCGAGCTGCCCCATGCGCCGGAGCCCGACTCGTACCTCGTGCTGCAGACCGAGATCCTGCGCGAGGGGCGCGCGCCGGACATGAAGCAGTCGGAGAAGGGCTTCTACGCCTATCCGCTGCCGCTCGCGCGCGGACTCGCGTTGCTGCCGGAGGCGCAGGCCGCCGCGGACGCGTCGCTCGAAGAGCACCTCGCCGTCGCGGGAGCCGACGCCCTCCGCGGACGCACGCTGGTCGCTCTGCTCTCGCTGCTGCTCGTGCCCGGCACGTGGTTCCTCGCGCGACGGTTCACGTCGCCGCTCGGGGCGCTGGTCGCCTCTGCGCTGGTCGCGACTTCGCTGCTGCACCTCGAGTTCAGCCAGCAGGCGCGGCATCACGCGCCGCACGCAAGCTTCGCGCTGCTCGCCGTGCTCGCTGCCCTGCAACTGCGCGCTCGTCCCGACTGGGTGCGCTACCTCGTCGCGGCGGCACTCGCGCTGCTCGCGCTCGGCATGCTGCACAGCGGCTGGTTCGCGCTGCTGCCGATCGTGGCAGCGCACGTGCTGCGGTCGCGGGAAGGCGAGCGTGCCCCGCAGTGGGCGGTCGCGGCGCCGGTCCTCGCCTGCGCCTTCGCATGGTTCGCGCTGTATCCGCGCATCGACGGCAAGCTCGATGAGAGTGCATCCGTCTCGGAAGGCGGACACACCCTGTATTGGCGCGACCTCGACTTCAGCGGCTTCGTGACAGGCCCGCGGCTCGTCTTCGACTATGACCCGGGCCTGACGGTGCTCGCTGGACTCGGCCTGCTGATGCTGCTCGTTCACGGACGCGCGTTGTGGCGCGACGCGACAGCGGAGCGACGCAACGACGTGCTCGTCGTGCTCGCGTACGCGCTGCCCTACGGGCTCGCGCTCGGGGTCTACAAGGAGACCGTCGACCGCATGCTGCTCCCGCTCCTGCCGTTCCTTGCGACCCTCGCGGGAATCGCCGTGGTGGGCGTGTCGAACTTGCTCCAAGGCCCTGCGCGCGTGCTCGTGGCCGCGCTCGCGCTCGCCGTGCCGACGCTCGGCGCGGTGCGCTACGCGAGCGTGCGCGACGCGCGCGACACGTTCGAGCAGTGCGCGGACTGGATCGCGGCCAACGCGGGCGAAGGGCGCGTGCTCGTCTCGGGTCGCTTCAACCTGCCGCTCGCCGGCGACGCCCATGCTCTGGAGCGCGTGAAGGACGACCACTCCTCGCGCCAGCGACGCTGGATGCGTTACCAGCTCGAGCACGGACCGCTCCCGCAGGCGCGCAACGTGCTCGCGATGCCCGGCCGGCTGTTCGCTGGGGCGGATCCCGAGAAGGCCAAGGCCCGCCTGGAGCGCTTCCTCGACGACGAGCAGCCGACGTGGGTCGTCGTGGACGTTTCGAAGTACATGCGCGTGAATCCGCTCATGCTGGAGCTGCGCGACTGGGCTGCGCGCAACGGCACGCTGACCGCGACGTTCACGGGCGAGCCCGAAGAACGCGCGATGGAGCCCGCGCTGGACTACCAGGACGTGCCGCACTTGTTCGCGCGCCTGCTCGACGCTCAGGCCTTCGGGCCGACGCTCGAGGTCTACCGCGTCGCGCGCTGAACGCGCACAATCAGGTCCATGCTCGCGCTGGTCTGGATCGCTCTTCTCGCGGGGCCGCAGGAGAGTGAGGACACCCCTGTCGTGTCGCGCTTGGGCATGCCTGCGAGCACCCTCGCGAACACCGCATCCGTGACCGGGGTCGCGTTCGATGCGCAAGGCCGGCTATGGGCCTGCGATCCCGAGCGAGGCGCGCTCGTCCTGCATGCGACCGGAGCCGTGCAGGTGAGCACGCTGCGCGAGCTCGAGCGACTCTCCGATGTCGAGGCACGCAGCACGAGCTTGTTCGTAGCGGGCTTCGATGCGGTGGTCGAGCTGTCTCGAGAGGGCGAGGAACGGCGGCGCTTCGGCTCGTGGGGTCGGGCGCCTGGAGAGCTCCGCGAACCGGGCGGCATCGTGGTCGCTGACGGCTTCCTCTACGTCGCCGACACGGGCAACGACCGCGTGCAGCGTTTCTCGCTCTCCGATGGGAGCGCGATCGCGTGGGGAGCGCATGGACATGCCAACGGCGAGCTGCTGCGTCCCAGCGACGTCGCCGTGGATGACTCCGGCTGCGTGTACGTCAGCGATACGGGCAACCACCGCATCGTGAAGCTCGACCGCGACCTGAACTTCGTGAAGGCATGGGGCGACTTCGGTCCTCACCCGGGCTTCTTCGCCGAGCCGGACGGTCTGGCGTGGCACGCCGGAGAGCTGTACGTCGTCGACACCGACAACCACCGTGTGCAGGTCTTCGATGCAGAAGGCCAGCGCAGTCACGAGTGGGGCCTGCACGCCCTTCTTCCGCGCGAAGGCGATGGAAAGCTGCACTATCCGCGCAAGATCGCGCTGCGCGACGGCGTCGCGGCCGTGTCCGAGCCGTACGAGGATCGCGTGCAGCTCTTCCGACGCACGGAACCCGGCGAGGAACTTCCGCAGCCGCTGCGCTTCGAGCGCGTCGTGGCCGCGCACTTCGGCGGCCACATCTCCGTCGCCGGAGACATCGCGGGCCTGTGCGAACCGACGGCGCCCAGCTTCGTGCTGTACGACGTGAAGAACCAGCTGACTCCGTGGGAGCCGGTGCTCGTCGCGCGCGCAAGCTCGTGGGGACGACGAGCGGGCCAGATGCTCGCCCCGACGGACATCGAGGTGGACTGGGACCATCGTCGACTCTGGCTCGCGGACTCGGACGCGCGCACGCTGTCGCTGTGGAGTTTTGACCACGACGAGTCGAAGCCGCTCGAGTTCGACTTCTTCAAGTCGCGCATGGTGCGCTCGCTGGACTTCGCGAAGCTGCACGAGCTCGGGCTCGATGGCGCAGACGAGCCGCTCCGCCCTGCTGCGCTCGAACTCGGACCCGATGGCTCGCTGCTCGTGCTCGACACGGTCCAGCGCATGCTGTTCGTCGTCGCCCCCGACCTCTCCAGCGTGCGGCCAGTGCGAGCCGCCCTCGGCGAACGGCCCGTCGATGTCGCGTGGAGCGCTTCGCAGCGCTGCGCTTGGGTCCTCGACGAACAGCGGGGCCGCGCGCTGCCGATCGGACTGGACGGAGCTAGCCCCGATGGGACCGCGGCGTTCGGCACGCGCGGGCGCGGCGAGGGCGAGCTGCTCCGACCGAGCGGCATCGCGGTCGCGGCGGACGGCTCGCTGCTCGTCGTCGACGAGGCGCTGCACCGCGTGACGCGCTTCGACCGGCAGGGTCGACCCTTGGGCTCGTTTGGGAGCCGCGGTACGGGCGGGAGAGAGCTTCACAAGCCGCGCGGGATCGACATCGACGAGCAGGGCCGCGCGTGGATCGTGGACTGGGGCAACCATCGCGTCGAGATCCTCACGCTCTCGGGCGAGTTCCTCGCTTCGTTCGGCTCCCGCGCGTTCGTGCGCGATGCGCGGAGGAGCCGCTGATGCGCTGGCCGTTCCTCGTCCTCGCGCTCGGCCTTGCAGCCTGCACGGCTCCAGCGACGGGGCCCAGTCCCGCGCAAGAGCAGGAGGCACGAGAGCCTTCGACGAGCGCCG
>CAITGX010000233.1 GCA_903892045.1 uncultured Planctomycetota bacterium
ACTTGGGCGAGGTGGCGTACATGGATCGCGAGCTCGGCAAGCTGTTCGAGGCGCTGCGCGCCGACGGCACGCTCGAGCGCACGCTCGTGATCGTGCTCGGCGACCACGGCGAAGGGCTCAACCAGCACTCCGAAGTGACGCACGGCTGGTTCTGCTACGACAGCACCGTGCGCGTGCCGATGCTCGTGCGCTTCCCCGATGGCTGGCGCAAGGGCGAGCGCTCGAAGGAGAGCGTCAGCGTCGTCGACGTGTTCCCCACGGCGCTCTCGGCGCTCGGACTCGAGGCGCCGCGCGACATCGACGGCGCGAACCTCGACCACGCGCTCGTGCCCGATGCGCGCGGCGTGTACTTCGAGTGCTTCAACGGCGCGGAGAACTTCGGCTGGAGCCCGCTCGTGGGCTGGGCCGATGCGCGCGCGAAGTACATCCACTCCAGTGCGCCGGAGTTGTTCGACCTCGAGCAGGATCGGCAAGAGCAGCGCAACGTGCTCGCGGAGCGCAGTGCCGACGCGGCGCGCATGCTCGCGGAGATCCGCCGCGTGCGCTCCGGACCGGCGCTCGCGCGAGATCGCGACGAGAGCGTGAACCCCGAGGCGCAGCGTGCCCTGCGCGGGCTGGGCTACGTCGATTCCGGACAGGACAGCGGCGCCCGGCTCGATCCGCTCGCGCCCGGCAACCTGCCGGCGCCCGGCCAGCGCAAGGAGGAGCTGAAGCTCTTCCAGACGGCCTCGGATCACTCCGCGCGCGGTGAGCTCACGCAGGCCATCGCGCAGTGGCAGGACCTGCTCGCGCGCTTCCCGGAGAACCACACGGCGCGCTCCCTGTGCGCGGCCGACCTGATTCGCGCGCAGCGCCCCGCCGAGGCGCTGCCGCTGCTGGAGGCGCTGCGCTCGACGCGCAGCCTGACCGCCAACGAGTGGAACAACCTGGGCTGGTGCCGCGAACAAGCCGCCGATCGCACGGGCGCGAGCGAATGCTACGCCAAGGCGCTCGAGCTCGACCCCGCCCACCCGTGGGCCACCGACAACCTCGCGCGCGTGCGCGAGCGCTAGCCGCTCAGCGCGGGACGATGCGCGTCCCGAGCAGGCGATCGACGAGCCCGAGCTTGGGATGCACGATCGTGTAGACCGCGCCCGCGAGCAGGAGCAGGACGGCCACGGCCGCACAGGCGAGCTGCGCGCTCCTGTTCTCCAGCATCAGCAAGGCCACGGCGAGAGCGAGCACGGGCGACAGGGTCACGAGCATGCGCGCGCTCCACACGAGCGCTCCGGCGCGGCGGCCGCGAGCGCCGCGCAGCTGCAAGCCCGTCAGCCGCAGCATCAGGCCGCCGCGGGTGAGAGCGGCATAGAGAAGCCAGAAACCGCAAACGGCGAGGATCACCACGCCGGCGAGGCTCCCAGAGAGCGACTCGCCGGATGAGCCAGACTCGCTCGACAGCAAGTTGAACGCGAGACCGAACGCGAGCAGGAAGGGCAGCGCCATGAACACCGCGCTCGATCCGACCTGCAGCAGTCGCTGCTGGACCGTGACGTGCGCCATGCGCTCCGACAGCGAGACGAGCTCGCCGCGCAAGAGCGCGAGATCGCGGGTCGCCCCGGAGAGCACCTTGTCCATCGCGACTTCGGCGTGCCCGGGCATGTCGCGCGGCAGGTCGAACTCCTCCGAGAGGAGCATGCGCGCGACCTGCGCGAGCAGGGCGTGGCGCTCGAGGGGCTCGGCGCCGGACGGCCCGACACGGAAGTCCAGAACGCGCAAGTGGTGGGACCGGTCGATCCAGAGCTGGTCGATCGAGATCGGCTCCGCTCCGGAGGCGAGCTCTCCCGCGAGTTCCACGAGCAGGCGCAAGATGACCTCCCAAGTCAGCTCGTCCTGCGCCGCGCGCCAGTTCGCGAGGCTCTCACCGCCGGGCGCCTCGACCACGGTCCAGCGTCGTCCCTGCGCGTCGAACGAGGCCAGCCAGCGCAGCCGTGTCGCACGCTCACGCTGGGCCAGTCCCAGTTCGACTGCGCTCTCCTCCTCGCTCGCAGGCAGGATCCAGACATCGCGCTCGAGCAGTGCGTCTTCGCCGAGGTACAGCGCCCCGCGATCGGTGAGCGCCACGCGACCGCGCAGGCGGTAGCGGTCGAGAATCCCGTCGCCCTCCACCTCCGCGATAGGCGCGCGCGTCTCGACGTCCACGAGCTCGTGCGACACGCGCTGCAGTGGCATCGTCGCCTGCGTCGTGCGGGTCCCGCTGAGAAACTCGTGCACGGTGCGCTTGCCATTGCCGCGGCGCACGGTCACGAGCAAGAGCAGCGGCCAGACGGTGCCGAGAGTGCCCCACCCGAGCGGCAACTCCAGCGAGCCGTCCGCGATGGGCGTGGCACCGCCGAGGATCGCGAGCGACATGGCAAACGAAGGGACGAGGAACAGCGCCGCGCGCGCGGTGGCGCGCAGCACGCCCACCGATCGAGCCCGTGCGGACTCGACCCGCAAGCCCAGCACCCACTTGCCGACACCCCGACCGAAGCGCCCTTCGGTCAGCGAGAAGTACGCCAAGGCCAGCCAGCCCTCGAGCCCTTGCTGGCGCTGCGTCCAGACGTCCGCGTCGCGCGGCGTGTCCCCGAGGAACATCCACGGCAGCAGGACGAGCCAGCCGAGCAGCACGACCAGCAAGCTATCGATCGAGTACGCGGCCGCGCGCCTCCACATGTCCGCGGGCGGCGCCTCGACCGCGAAGGGATGCAGCGCCGCCCGCAGCGCGCGCACGCTCTCGAAGCGCCGCGCCGGTTCCTTGTCCATCGCGCGCGCCACGATGTCCGCGAGCTCCGCAGGAACGTCCGGCCGCAGCTGCTCGAGCCTGTCGGGCGGCTCCGAGAGAATGCGCGCGAACACTTCCTGGATGTTGTTGCCCGTCCAGCCCGGACGTCCGGCGAGCAGCGTGTAGATCGTCGCCGCGGCCGAGTAGAGGTCCGAGCGCTCGTCCACTTCGCGTCCGCGGATCTGCTCGGGCGCCGCATACAGCGGCGAGCCCAGGAACGAGCCCTTGTCCGTGAGGTGCACGTTGGTCTCGACCGTGCGCGAGAGCCCGAAGTCGCCGAGCTTCACGTGGCCGTGCCTGTCGATGAAACAGTTCGACGGCTTCACGTCGCGATGCAGGATGCCCGCGCGGTGCGCGACCTCGAGCGCCTCGAGCAGCTCGATCCCCCACTGCACCGCCTTGCGCACCGAGATCGGCTCCTTGCGCGCGACGACCTGCTCGAGCGTCTCGCCCTCGACGAGCTCCATGGCGATCGCCGGAGCCCCCTCGACCGAGTGCGCGCCGTACACGAACACGCAGCGCGAGTCCGAGAGCGAAGCCGCGAGCATCGCCTCGCGGTGGAAGCGATCGAAGGTGGTGTCCTCCTCGTCGCTCGAGTGCCGCAGCACCTTGAGCGCCACGACGCGCCCCGTGGAGAGCTCGCGCGCTCGATACACCACCCCCATGCCGCCGCTGCCGAGCTCGGACAGCAGCTCGAAGCCGTCGCTCGTCCGGGGCAGCGCGCGCCTTGCTTCGCTTCCGCTCACGCCGCGAATGGTAGCGCCCCACCGTGCCGGTCCCGCTCCCCCGATGCGCGAGGGGCTGGCCCGATCGCTCGGGACGCCCCTCGTTTCGTGTCACGGGCTCATGCGAACCCGTGGATCGCTCACGCGATCACGGAGCGACGGTGAACTGCACCGCGTTCGACAGGGGTAAGCCCGTCCGGCGCGTGCTTGCACGCGACGGCGCGGAAGACGCCTTGGCGTCTTCCGCGAGGGATCCCCCGAGCACGGCCGGAGGCCGTGCGCTGGCCGAAGCCGAAGGTCGCGAGTGCACGGATGCGCCATCGCGGCCGCGAAAGCGCGAGGGGCGCCCCGATCGCTCGGGACGCCCCTCGTTTCGTGTCACGGGCTGGCGGCAGCCCGTGGATCGCTCACGCGATCACGGAGCGACGGTGAACTGCACCGCGTTCGACAGGCTGCTCGTCGAGGGCGCGGGCGGGTCACGGAACCACAGCTGGGCGTTGAACACCTCGCCAGCGAACAGCGGGTTGCCGATCGCCGTCGGGCGGGTCGCCAGGTAGTTCGCCAGATCGAGCGAGTAGGCGCCATCGCAGGCGTTCGCCGTGCCACCCGAGTTCTGCGGCGTGCACCGCTGAACCGGATTGCGGACGCACTTGAAGCTCGACGAGTTCGGCGACCAAGCCTGAGCGGCCGGGCCGTTGACCCCGTAGAACAGCAGCGTCTGCTTCTGGCCTTCGATGCCAGAGCCCGTCACGACGAAGCCCGAGACAGCCGACGCGCTCGGCGTGCCGATCGCGGCGATGCTCGCGTTGCAGCCGTTGGTGGTGGTACCAGCGGTGCAGTACGTGAACACGGCGCCGAGCTCGCAGCTGTCCGGAGTGCCGTTGGCGTTGGTGTCGAGCTGCGTGCCCGCCGCGATCTCGCAGGCGTCACCGACGCC
>CAITGX010000234.1 GCA_903892045.1 uncultured Planctomycetota bacterium
CACGACGTCGAGCACAAGGTCGAGAGCACGCTGCAGGCGCTCGGCCTGCGCGATCCGGAGGCCCGCTGCGGCCCGATGTCGGGCGGCGAGCGCCGTCGGGTCGCTCTGGCGCGACTCCTGCTCGCCGGACCGGAGCTCCTCTTGCTCGACGAGCCGACCAACCACCTCGATGCGCTCGTCACGGACTGGCTCGAGGACTGGTTCCTCGAGACGCGCACGCCGCTCCTGCTCGTCACGCACGATCGCTACTTCCTCGACCGCGTGTGTGACCGCATCGTCGAGCTCGACCGCGGGGAGCTCTTCTCCTACGTCGGCGGCTACGCGGAGTACCTCGAGAAGCGCGCGGAGCGGCTGGCGAGTGAGCGCAAGGCCGAGGACTCGCGCCTCAACCTGCTGCGCCGCGAGACGGCGTGGATGCGCCGCGGCGCGCCGGCGCGCACGACCAAGCAGAAGGCGCGCATCCGCCGCTTCCACCAGACCGTCGACGCTGCGCCGATCGCGCTCTCCTCGGATCTCGAGATGCAGTTCCCCGTCGGACCGCGTCTCGGGACGCGCGTACTCGAGCTCAAGGGCATCTCGAAGCGCTATGGCGAGCGCGTCATCGTGCCCAAGCTCGACCTCGAGCTCGGCCCGGGCACGCGTCTCGGGCTCGTCGGTCCCAACGGCGCTGGCAAGACCACGCTCGTGAAGATGATCCTCGGCGAGCTCGCGCCCGACACCGGCACGCGCAACGTCGGCGAGACCGTGCGCTTCGCGGGTGTCGACCAGATGCGCACCGACGTCAAGCTCGACGCGACGCTGCTCGAGGAACTCGCGGGCCGCAGCGACGTCGTCAAGGTGGGGGAGCGCGTCGTGCGCGCCGAGAGCTACCTCGATCGCTTCGGCTTCCCCGTCTCGCAGCAGCGCTCCACCGTGCGCCAGCTGTCGGGTGGCGAGCGCAACCGCCTGATGCTGGCGAAGCTCATGCTGCAGGGCGGCAACGTGCTGGTGCTCGACGAGCCCACCAACGACCTCGATCTCTCGACGCTGCGCGCGCTCGAGGAGGCGCTGCTTGCCTTCGACGGCGCGGCCATTCTCGTCAGCCACGACCGCTGGTTCCTCGACCGCGTCGCGACGCAGGTGCTCTATCTCGATGGCGAAGGGCACGCGCGCCTGCACTTTGGCGACATGTCCGGCTTGCTCGAGCAACTCGCCAAGGAGCGCGAGGAAGCGCGCAGCGCGAAGGCCAGCACGAAACCGGCAGCCACCGCGCAGCCGGCGAGCGCGCCGACGACCGCAGCGCGCAAGCGCATCACGCCTTGGCAGGAGAAGGAGCTCCGGGAGCTCGAGGCGCGGATTCCCGAGCTCGAGGGCGCCATCGCCGTGATCGATGCCGAGCTCGCCGACCCTGCGATCTACACGGGGCCGCGCGCCGCCCTCGACAAGCTGCGCACTCGCCGCGCCGAGCTGCAGGCCGAGCTCGACAAGGGCTACGCGCGCTGGGAAGAGCTCGAGTCCCTGCGCTCCTCGTAGCTACTTGCCGAGCAGGGTCAGCCGGCCGAGCTTCGCCTCGCCGCCGAGCACGTCGACCGCGAAGGCGCGCGGGCGACGGTCGAGCAAGAGGAAGACCTCGAACGGCAGCTGGGGCCACTGTTCGCGAGCGCCGGCCGGGCCGAAGCGCAACTGGACCTCGCGGCCGTCGCTCTCGAACTCGAAGCCGAAGGGCACCTGCGCCGGCCATGGCCCGAGCGGCATCACGCGCTTGAACTCCGGCTCGAACCACACGCCTTCAGGGCTGGCGGCGAGAGTCGTGGTCGACATCTGCAGCTCGTCGCCGCTGCGAACGAGCTTGAGCGCCGCGCCCGTCGACTTGCCGGCGTCGAAACGCAGCAGGGTCTCGCAGGGACCGCTGCCGGTGGGCTCGAGCTCGAGCGTGCCCGAGATCATCCACTTGCCGCGGGGAACCTCGCTGGCCGCGCCTGTGCGCGCGACGAGCTCGAGCTCCTGTCCCGTCGGCAGGGGAACGGAGGCCGGATCGCAGGTGACGTCGACGTGGTGGCGTGCCTTGCCTTCGCCGCCGCCGGCGTCGCGCACCGTGAGCTCCACATCGATGCCGTACGGACCGTCGTGTTCCGGAGCGAGGAACAGCGCCTGCAGACGCTCGGCGCCATCGATGGCGAGGCGCGGCCCGTCGCCGACCTGCCGCCAGCTCGCCGTCACTTCCTGCATGCGCTCGTTCTGCGCCTGTCCGGTGAGCGAGATCATCTCGCCGCATTCGCAGGTGCTCGCCGCGGCGATCTCCGCGAGCGGAGGATTGTCCGGAGCGCGCAGCCGGATCGTGCGCCTTGCCGTGCCGTTCAGCTTGGCCGAAGAAACCTGCACCTCGAGCACGAGATCGACGTCCGCGAACCACTCCGGAGCGACCAGCGTCTGCTTCGCCCCCGCATTCGGGACCACAGCGAGCCGGGGCTGCACGCCCAGGTGACTCCACAGGTACTCGAGGCGCTCGCCATCGGCTGCGCTCGTCCTGCACTCCACCTCGAACGTCGCACCCTCCTGAACCTCCTCGGGCGCGAGGAGCTCGATGGTCGGCTGGGCAGCCGGAGCCGGGGACTCGTTGCAGGCGGCGAGGAAGAGCAGCGGGAGTGCGCGGACGGGCTTCACGGCCGCATGGTAGCAACGCTGCGCTTGCCGCTGCGTACGATGCCGGCATGAAGCACGCTGCCGTCGCTCTCGCCTGCCTCGCGCTCCTCGAGTCCTGCCGCTCGACGGGCGCATCCGCTCGACCCTACCTGCTCGAGCGCGTCGACGATGCCGCGATCGTGCGTGTCTACGCGGACGGCTTCGAGCGACTCGAGCCGCGCGAGCGCGCTCTCTCCTGGCACCTGTACCAGGCCGCCGTCGCGGGGCGTTCGATCTACATCCAGCAGCGCTGCGCCGAGGGACTCGACATCCAGCAACTCGGCGAGGAGATCCTCGTGCACTCGCGCGAGGTGGAGCCCGCCACGCTCGCGGAGCTGCGGCGCTACATGAAGCTCTTCTGGATTCACAACTCGCCGTACCACAACACGACGGCGCGCAAGTTCTGCCTCCAGCTCGAGCCCAGTGCGCTGGTGGCGGCAGCGGAAGCAGCGCAGCGCGACGGTGCGCGCATCTCGCTGCGCGAGGGCGAGAGCGCGCGGAGCCTTGTCGCGCGGCTCGGACCGATGCTCTTCGATCCCGAGCACAAGCCGATGGTGACCGCGAAGCGCGGGATGGGTGGCCTCGACATCGTCCAGTCCTCCGCCGCGACCTTCTACGGGCCCGGCGTCTCGCTGCGTCGGCTCGAGGGCTTCGACGAGCAGTACGCGCTCAACTCAACGGTCGTGGTCGGCGCCGGTGGCGAGCTCGAGGAACGGCCGTGGCGCATCGGGGCTCCGGAGCAGGGAATCCCGGCGGGCTTGTACGCCGCGGAGCTCGCCCGCGTCGTCGCCCACCTCGAGGCGGCGCTCCCGCTCGCGAGCGAGCCGATGCGACGCGCGCTCGAGGCGCAGGTTCGCTTCTATCGCACCGGCTTGCGTGCGGACCGCGTGGCC